>CALWQV010000004.1 GCA_944383785.1 uncultured Enterocloster sp.
ACGCATATTGTCCATCACTACGATGTCATCAGGGCCTAATGTTGGAAGCAAATCCGATTCCAGATAACTTTCAAATCATTCGGCTGTGGTGCCCCCCTGATATATAATGTAAATGCAGGAACCATCCAGGCGTATGGAGGACAGGATTGCTGTCGTGGCTGGAGTGTATAACGGCGCACTGTCGGCTGCCCGCTGATCCTTTTTCGCCCGTGCATAACGTCTGGTCATGTCCGTATTGATTCCGTTTTCATCGAGGAACACAAGGTGCTTTGCGTCGTTCTCCGAAATACGTTTCAGCCGGATGTAGGGGACACTCCTATTCCGAAGCATGAAAGGATTTTTTCTTATAGACATATCCCAGTTTTAAAACAGCTTGCCGGATGGTTTCATTACTGACCTTCAGATGAAGCGTATCCATGATCGCATTGATTGTAATATCTGGCTGTGCCTGGATTAAGTTGTCAATATGAACGATATCGTCATCAGAAAGAATGGGTTTGCGGCCGCGTAAAAAGGTACGTGTTTCCACAGATCCGGTCATTTCCAGCTGCTTTCACAACCGGTAGATGGTGCTTGTGTTTACCGAAAAGCATTCGGCTATTTCCTTGACAGGGGTATGATGGTTCAGGGCCTGGATAATTAAATGCCTTGCTTCATTGTGTAACATAAATATCACCTCTACCTTAATCACAATCCCTTTGTCAAATTTAGGCGCTATTTATTTGGATTGCTATAGTTCGAGTTTATTATATTCAATTACAGAATAACAGACATTAATCCTCCTGCCCCATGGATTTACCCTGAAAGAATTGAAACGGTGTATATACCCAAAAGAGCCGCTGGGGGCAAAGCCGGATTGATTCCTTTCGACCTATGAATGTGTTGATTTGCAACCCAGAGCGGAAAATTTAGTTGCATTGAAAGGTCCTCCTGATTAATGATCAAATAAAATGCGACGAAAAGAAAATCGTTGCAAAATGATTGCGATGATTTTATACATAAAGTAGGGCGGGAGGCGAAAACAGATGATGATAGAAAGCAGCAACTTAGAGTATAAAGAAAGCCGGATGGAATACAACAGGCTGATCCTGGAGGGCCAGGACAAATCATTTGAGGAACTTCCATCAGCAGGACAGCAGCTCAAATTTTCACAGCTAGAGAGAGAATTGGTCCGTGTTACCGGAATCAGCGAGCTGAATACCGACATATTGAAGACGTTGGAGCTGTATTCGGACAAGAATGGATTTAATAACGCGGCAGCTTTGCTTGCGGACGAAAATTCGTTCCGAGGAATCGATCTGATTCGGTTTGGAGCCAATATTGATGAGATTATGGATAGAGAAACTTTTGAAAAAATGTCCATCATCAGCCAGTTTGGTGAAAGCATCCGTGTATTTAGGAAATATTATCAATATGAAAAGATAGACGGTGCTGAGAGAAGAACGGTTGAAAAAGTACCGGAGAAAGCGTTTCGTGAAGCGATTGCCAACGCGCTGATTCACCGCCTATGGGATGTAAGTGCTTCAATTAAGGTCAGCATGCTGGAGGACAGAATTGAAATCAGTTCACCGGGAGGTCTTCCGGCTGGAATTAGTGAGGAGGAATATTTGAATGGCCAGGTCTCCATCCTCAGGAATCCGATTATTGGCAATGTATTTTTTCGATTAAAATATATTGAAAAATTCGGAACCGGGATTATGAGAATTAATTATGCGTATGAGAAGGCGTTGGAAAAGCCCGCCTACCGGATTTTTGAAAATTCCATACGTGTCGTGCTCCCTGTGATTACATTGGAAGACGGCCTGACAGAGAAAGAAAAGAAGGTGTTGGCTCTGATAAAGGAGAAAGGTTTTATGACCAGAAGCAGTTTGGAAAAGGAGTCCGGCTTAGGGAGAGATACGGTAATCCGCACCTTAAACGCACTGCTTAAGAGAAACATCATTGCTAAAAAAGGGAGGGGAAGAGGTACGAGGTACGAGATGCCGTAGTCAGTATATAACGGACGCCAGATACCAGATGACCGGCCTGGAGAAAGACAAAATCAAACTCCCCTGCACGCAGAATGCAAAGCGAAGACTCTGCTGCAGGGGAATTATATTTCTTACTTTTTCAATCTTCTACTTCTTCGACTCCAGATTCATCAACTCCCGATTATTCGCATAGGAGCATACTGTTAAATACAGAGTATTCCATAGGGATTTTGACTTCCCGATTGCACCGGGCGAGTTTCCAAGTTCACCGGAGGAAGACATCACGTATTCTGCCAGCGTATTTTTCAGTTCATCCCATGCCTGAAGCGGAGGGACAATCCAGTCGTAATCGCCATTTTCATCCAGACGTACCAGTGCACGGAAACTGCCTACCAGGGGATAGAGGATCCCCTTAGGAACTGTATATCGCAGGGGCTTATTGGAAAACACAGACTTCGGAAGCTTTTCCTCAGCAGTGGTAGGATTATAATTGGCATATTTCTTTGCGCCATAGCGTTTTCCGTTAGCAGTAGTCGCCTCTGTAAAATGACACTCGATATAATCCCAGAGATCAATAATATCCCGCAGAATCGGCGTCATATGCTGGATTTCAGTTTCACGAATTTGTCGCTGCTTTTTTGCGCCAACTGTATCGGGCAGCCCCATATCCAGAAAACGCTCAAGACTGTATTCCTTCCCCGTGAAGGATTGAATTGGGGAAACTGCGTCAAATGGATCGTGGCGTTTATTGGGATATAAGCGCTGATTAAACATATTGAAAATACTGACAATTTCCCGTATATCGATAGGGTTACGAATCTGTTCTGCCCGCGCCTGATTTTGTTTGGTTTCAATTCGCTTAATATATGCCTCTCCTTGTACAAGGTGACCGTCCATTACCTTTTTCAGGAGATCAAAGCTGTGATTCAATTCTTCTATAGTCTTTTTGTCTACCGCAACGCTGGTATTCCGCGCTTCTGCCAGATCAGACGATGAATTCAGGTTGGTAATTGCCTCGAATTCCACATATTGTTCCGGAAAGTCTTCCAGACTTTTACCAAGCTTTTCCGCCTCGGCCAGTTTTTTGTTATGCTCAATAATAATTCTTAAAGTATGTCCGCCGTCGATATCGCCATGAATGGTTGGGTCGGACATATAAAGGGTGGCCAGATTCGTTCGGTTGTCAAACGTAATATCTACTACAGACAGCAGAATTCCGCGGTTCCACAGGTGAAAGGACTGATTGTCCTCGCTGAGTGCGGCAGCGATGGATTTCGCTGTAGCCGTCTTCAGATTCTGTCTTCTCGGGTTTGTCTGCATCCATTCCAGCAATATTTCCGGAACGTCTTTAGTGTTGACATAAAAACGAAACTTGATGGGGCGTTCTTTCGATGTTTCTTCAAACGGATCATTTAAACGTCGAAACTGTTTTACGGGGATAGTAATTTTTTCCATATGGACCTCCTTTGTAAAATAAAAAAGTTTCTGCCGGACGCAGAAACACAAAATAATCCCCACCTTATTAATCTAAGCCGAGAAAACTGTAAATCTGCATCCATTGCGATACCAGAAGAAAACCGGCTATATGAGGATATTTCCTACATAAGCACTTACGTTTGTATCAAATTACCATATCCGGAAGATTATGTCAAGCATCTTGAAAATTCTCCCGGCAAAGAGTATAATTATGTTGATTAAAAGCGACATATATGTCAAAAATATTCAATAAAGGAGCTGGCCTATGGAAATCAAACGGGATAAATATTTACATGATCTGATTAACCGGATGGATAACCACATGATTAAGGTGGTAACCGGGATTCGGAGATCCGGAAAGTCTTATTTGATTTTCCGGATTTTCAAGCGGTATTTGTTGGAACAGGGTATTCCGGAGTCCCATATTATCAGCATTGAGCTGGACCAGCGAAAACACAGGCAGTATCGGGATCCGGATGTGCTGCTGGATTATATTGATTCCTGCATTCAGGACGGGGAGACCTACTATATTTTGCTGGACGAGGTTCAGCTTCTGAAGGATTTTGAGGAAGTGCTGAACTCGCTGCTCCATATTGACCAGGCGGATGTTTATGTAACCGGAAGCAATTCCAGGTTTCTGTCGAAGGATATTATCACGGAGTTTCGGGGCAGGGGGGATGAGGTACACATTTTTCCTTTGACATTTAAGGAATTTATGCAGGCGTATGAAGGGGATCTGTACCACGGATGGGCAGAATACACCTTATATGGAGGGCTGCCTTTAACGGTTACGATGAAGACTGAGGAGCAGAAGGTTTCCTATCTCACCAGGCTGTTTGAGGAGACGTATTTGAAGGATATCATCGAACGGCACCATATTGAGAAAACCCAGGAACTGGAGGATTTGGTCAATATACTGGCTTCTGCTATCGGTTCTCTTACCAATGTCCCGAAGATTGAAGCCACATTTAAAAGCAGCATCCAGTCGAAGATCAGCGCCAATACCATCCGGCAGTATATCGAATACCTGGAAGATGCATTTTTGATTCACAAAGCCAACCGCTATGATGTTAAGGGCAGGCGCTACATCGGGACCCCTTTGAAATATTATTTTGAGGATGTGGGGCTTCGTAATGCCCGACTGGAATTCCGTCAGGTGGAAGAAACCCATATTATGGAGAATATTATCTATAATGAGCTGCGAAGCAGGGGATATTCCGTAGACGTGGGGCTGGTGGAGAGGCGTGGGGTAAATGCGGAAGGAAAAACGGAGCGGAAACAGCTGGAGGTGGACTTCGTGGCAAATTTAGGAAGCCGGCGGTATTACATTCAGTCTGCCTTCGCCATGCCAACGGAGGAGAAACGGACTCAGGAAAAAATGTCTCTGCTTCAGATCAAGGATTCCTTTAAGAAAATTATTGTGGTAAAGGACGTGGTGAACATAACCCGGGATGAAGATGGGATTACAACCATGAGCATCTATGATTTTCTTTTAAAAGAAAACAGTCTGGAATTGTAAAAACCAAAGATCATTTCATATTATTCCATAAATGAATGCGGTCTGCCAGAGAAATGGCGGCCGCATTTTTCTTTATTGTCTGAAAAATTCCCTTAATTTAAGTTGAAGAGAACATTTGTCCCCATAATGTTCTCTATTTTTGCAAACATTATACACAAAATTAACACAAAACACAACTGGTTTTTGTGAATCTGCGGCTGAACTGCGGCGGAAGGGAGGCGGGGCATGGAAAAGGTGTTGACAGTAGTGGTTCCCGCCTACAACGCGGAGGTTTTTCTGGAGAACTGCCTGGACTCCCTGTGCCTTCCGGATCTGCTGGATCTGCTGGAGGTTATCGTGGTGGACGATGGTTCCACGGACCGCACCGGCAGCTTGGCGGATGGATACCAGGCGCGTTTCCCGCGCACAGTCCGCGTGATTCATAAGGAAAATGGCGGCCACGGCTCAGGCATCAACTGTGGAATCAAGGCGGCTTCGGGCCGCTATTTTAAGGTAGTGGACGCCGACGACTGGGTTGAGGCAGAAGGGCTGCGGAACCTGGTGCGCTTCTTGGAGCGGTTTTGCGTTGGAAAGAAGTTTAGCGCTAGTCGGAGAGAACCAGGAGCAGATGAAGAAAGATCTGGAAAAGGAATGTGCGCCGGGAAAAAGGAGCCGGGGGAACCGGACGCCGTTGTGAGCGGCTTTTACTGGGCTTTTGACGACGGCAGCGGCAGGGAGGCGCAGTTTCGCCGGAAGGCGGAGATCCGGGAACCATTTCCCGGAGTGGTTTATGGGAAGGTTTATCTCTTTGACCAGGTGGCGGGGCGGATCTATGTGAAAATGCACGGACTGACCATTCGGACAGAGCTGCTGCGAAAGCAGGGGAAGCGGATCGATGAGAAATGCTTTTACGTGGATCTGGAATACATCCTTTATCCGGTACCCTTTATAAAGACCATCGCCTTTATTCGGGATTTTGTCTACCAGTACCGGATCGGATGCTGCGGCTGGAGGAGGATTATGACCGGGTGATGGGTTCTCTTTTGAAATTTTACGATCAATGCGCCGCTTCCGGGGAGTGTTCCCAGGAAAAATGCGCCTACATTGCCCGTATCATCGCCCGGGCGGCGGCTGGAAAGGTGAAAATCTTGCTCAGCGCCCCCTACGGAAAGGCTTCCAGGGCAAGGCTGATCGCCTTTGAGAGGAAGCTTAAAAAGCATTACCCGGCGGTTTACGCGGCCAATGAAAATCGGGCGGTCAGCCTGCTGCGCTTCAGCAGATACCGCCTGTATCCGGCGGCTTTTGGACTGCTTCAGATTCAAAACAGGAGACGGTAAGGAATGCGTTTACAAACCATACTATTTCCCACTGAAAACATGTGCGGCGCAGAGGAATTGTATTTCCACAGGCGCGGAAAATGGATTGATTTTGATGGATATTTTAACCTGTTTTATATTGAAAAACGGAAGAAATACAGCCGTCTGGATAGGCTGAGTCTGGCGCTTCACATAGAAGGGGCCCAGGCGGTTCGTCTGATGCATGACCGGGAAATATTGGCCGAAAGGACGCTGGAAGGTCTGGAACAAGAGGGGGAATATGTGTTTGAATTGCCCTATCACCGCTGGGAAAGCGGCGTCTTCTGGTTTTCCCTTAAGGTTCCGGAGGGCCAGGGAGAAAGCGGGAGGAAATGGCCCAAGGTCAGAGGATTTTTCGACGGAGATGTGACAGCCCCAAGGCCGGTATCTATCGCCGCTGTGATCTGTACCTACCGGCGGGAGGCGTATGTAATTCGAAATCTGGCGTGTTTGAAAGAGATATTTGAAAATACGGCTCTGGAGGCGGCCTCCCATCTGCAGGTTTTCCTGGTGGATAATGGACAGACTTTAGAGGAAAATGCCCAGGTACAGCAGTTAAAGCGGCAGTGCGGCGGACGGGTTTTGACCTTTAAAAATCCCAACGCCGGAGGGGCCGGAGGCTTTACCCGGGGGATGCTGGAAGCGCTGAAGCGCAGGGAAGCAAAAGGGCTGACCCATGTGCTGCTGATGGATGATGACGCAGTATTTGAACCGGATTTATTTGTGCGGCTCTACGGATTTTTGGCGGCGTTAAAGGAAGAATATAGCTCGATTACCGTAGGCGGCAATCTGCTGCGGGAGGACTTTCCTTATCTGCTGCATGCGGGCGGAGAACGGTTCAAAGACTTTAAGATTCATAACGACCATGTTTTAACGGATTTGAGAGATTTTGATACATGTACTCAGGAGTTTTTTACTAGAGCGGAGTATGATGAGACGCTGTATTCCGGATGGTGGTGCTGCTGCTTTTCATTGGAAACAGTGCGGGAGGACAACCTTCCGATTCCGCTGTTTTTGCATTTTGACGACATTGAATACTGCCTGAGAAATGCCGAAAACGGCCTGGTGTTTTTAAATGGAATCGGCGTCTGGCATAAGGGATTTGAGTGGAATTTTACCGGCGCAAACCGCTACTATGATGTGAGAAATTCCCTGATTGCCGCCGCTCTTTTGGAGCCGGATCAGAGGCCGATGGCAGTGAAAAAATGGGTCTGGCGCAATATGATCACCCCGTTTTTAGAGTTTCGATACGGGGAATCTTACCTGGCTTACCGAGGGCTTTTGGACTTCTGCAAAGGGCCGAAGTGGCTGTTTGAACAAGACCCGGACCGGCTGAATCGTAAGGTACGCGGCTGCTTCGGTCTGGAGCCTTTTGAAGCGCTTAAAGGACAGCTGGCTCCGGAAGAATATGAGGAGGCGGCCCGCCAGGCGCGGATATGCCGCAGTGAAACGGGCCCCGATGAGATCCGGGCCATATACGCAGCGAACCGCAGACGGGGACATTTTTTTAAGAAATTTACCTGGAACGGCTGGTTTTTGCCGCCTAAAAAGGAAAGGAAAATTTCCCTCATTTCCGCAGTAGATATCCCCTATAAAGCCTTCCGGAAGAAGCGTTTGGTGCTGTTTGAACCGGCCTCCGGGAAAGCGCTGCTGGCGGTCAGGGATTACGGCGAACTTAAAAAGCTCTTGAGAAATCTGCTGCGGGCGGGACGGCTAGTGGATTATTTTTATCCGAAGGCGGCCCGTGAATATAGAGAAAGGTTAAGCGAGATCACCAGCGCATCCGCCTGGAAAAAGTATCTCGGATTAGAGGATCATGAATAAATTAAAAGGCTGGCTGGGCGGCTTTTACGGATACCGCCATCTGTTCCAGCAGCTCGTAGAGAAAGACATCAAACTGAAGTACCGGCGCAGCTTTTTAGGGTATCTTTGGAGCATTTTGAATCCACTGATGATTATGATCATTATGGTGGCGGTATTTTCCAGTATGTTCCGCTTTGACATCGCCAATTACCCGGTATATCTGATTATTGGACAGACCATTTTTAACTTTGTCTCCGACGCCACCAACCAGGCTATGTGGTCCATCACGGGAAACGCTGCCCTGCTGAAAAAGACCTATGTTCCAAAGTACATTTTCACCCTGTCAAAGGTGACCAGCTCCTGCGTGAATACCCTGTTTTCCCTGGGGGCAATGCTGATCGTATTTATCGTCTGCAAGGTGCATTTTAATTGGTATATGCTGTTTATCCCGGTGATCATGGTTCAGGTGTACATTTTCTGCGTGGGGCTGGGGCTGTTTCTCTCTCAGGCCACGGTGTTTTTCCGGGATATCCAGTACATCTACGCCGCATTTTTGACGGCCTGGATGTATTTGACGCCCATCTTCTATCCCATTACCCAGCTGGATTTTCAGCTGATGTGGATGATTAAGCATTTTAATCCGCTGTACTCCTTTATCACCCAGTTTCGGACTATTGTATTGGAGTGTACCATGCCGGATCCAAGGCTTGTCTTTTATGGGTTTGTAGTCAGCTTCGCCATGTTGTTTGTGGGCACATTCTGCTTCCTGAAGAATCAGGATCGGTTTATTTTGTATATCTGAGTCAGGAGGTTTGCTGTTGTGAGTAATGAGAATTATGCCGTAAAAGTGGACCACGCAACGGTGCGCTTTAATATGGCTTCGGAGAAGATCGATAACCTAAAGGAATATTTTGTAAAGCTGGTGAAACGGGAGCTGATGTTTAAGGAATTTCTGGCCTTAAAAGATGTCAGCTTTGAGGTAAAAAGGGGGGAAGCCTGGGGCATCATTGGCACCAACGGCTCCGGAAAGTCCACTCTTTTAAAGCTGATCTGCGGAATTTTAAAGCCCTATAAGGGAAGCGTTTCCGTTCACGGGTCTGTGGCCCCGCTGATCGAGCTGGGGGCCGGATTTGAAGGAGATCTGACGGCCAGCGAGAATATCTATTTAAATGGCGCTGTGCTGGGATATGATAAGCATTTTATGCAGCGGCATTTCGATGAGATTGTGGATTTTGCGGAGCTGTGGGACTTCCTGGAAATGCCCATCAAGAACTACTCTTCTGGTATGGCTGCCCGGCTTGGATTCGCTATTGCTACGGTGGTAAGGCCGGATATTTTAATCTGCGATGAGGTGCTTTCTGTAGGGGATTACGCCTTCCAGCAGAAGTGCGAGAAGCGGATGAATGAGATGCGGGAGAATGGAACGACGCTGCTTTATGTGTCGCATTCGATGGAGTCGGTGAGGGAGGTTTGTGATCATGCGGTGTGGCTACGGAAAGGGGAAGTGGTTGATGCGGGGGATGTGGAGAGTTTAACTGGGAGATATATTGAAGCCTTAAGCCAAGGTTAATATGAATTTAAGGGAGAGATAAAATGGAGTATAAAATTCAATCAATTGTATTTCCAACGGAAACAAAACATCAGCAATGTCGTGATCTGTTTTATCATGGAGACAGCGGATTTCTTGACCGTGAAAATAGATGTTTAACATTGGGGGTAGGACAGAAATGTGATTTTGTAACTTATTTGAATGCATGCTCTTATCGTAAGTGGAAAAAGTATGCCAAGGTGGGACAAGCTACGCTATGTTTAGAGGTTAGTGGGTCAGTTCAAATCTGCTATTTAGGTTATCATAAAGATATGGCTATGATTGTTCGCAATGAATTTAAGCTTACAATGGATACAAATGTAGGACGCAGAACTATAAAGTTTGTTTTTCCAGAAAATGACGAGGAAATGATCGGGTTTGAAATTACCGCTTTAGAGCAGAGTGTGCTGTATGGCGGCTATTTTACTGTAGAAATTCAAGAGAAACAGATAAATGATATATGCTTATGTATTGCTACTACCACTTGCCGGAAGGAAGCCTTTATTAAGCAAAATGTAGAATTACTGAAAAAAGAGATCTTAGCGTCATCGGATAATATCGCAGAAAATTTGTATATACATGTTGTTGACAATGGCGAAACGTTAACTACTGAGGATATAAATGGAGCGCATGTTTTTTTACATCCTAATCATAATACGGGAGGCTCTGGTGGATTTGCAAGAGGAATGATTGAGTCCTTGGAACAAAATCCAAAAGCAACACATGTTTTGTTGATGGATGATGATGTTCTAATCCTTCCTGAAAGCATAAAAAGAACATACCATCTTTTAAAGCTTCTAGATTCGAAATACAGTACAAGCTTTATTAGTGGTGCAATGCTTTATTATGAAGAGCCGAACAGGCAACATGAAGATATTGGTACAATTACAAAAAATTGTATGTTTAATGCGTTAAAACCTAAATATGATCATAATTATTTGGGTTGTAATATTGACAATGAGGCTGAATTTTTAAAGCAGCCAAATGAATATGCAGGGTGGTGGTATTGCTGTATACCGGTAACACAAATTGAAAAATATGGATTGCCATTGCCAATTTTTATTCGTTGTGATGATATGGAGTATTCTCTTCGTTGTAAAGCTAATATCATTACGCTTAATGGAATTTGTTTATGGCATATGGGGTTCGTAACTAAGTATAATGCGGCATTTGATAAGTACCAGCAGTGCAGAAATTTACTAATTGATAAGGCATGCAGTGATATTTTAAAAAATGTCGATGTATTTGACTTTGTTTATAAATCCTATCGAATTGAATTGCTTAAGTTTAATTATAATGCAGCGGAATTAGTTCTCAGAGCGCTAGAAGATTATTTAAAAGGACCGGAATTTTTAAAGCATGATCGTGGCGAGTCGATTGTAAAAGAAAATAGTAAAATGAATGACAAAATGATTCCTTTGGAAGAAATTCCTGGCGGCAATATGCCCAATGTATGGGACTGTTATTTTGAAGAACCGCGAAAAATTGTTGACAAGTGGCTATTTCGAATTACCTTTAATGGTCAGCGCCTCTGTCCGCCTTTTTTAAGAAGAAAGAAACTAGTTCCTATTGCTTTTGATCATTCTTATCAGCCGCAAAAAATGACACTTCACAATAAACTTTTAGCTGTAAATCCTTATAATAAAACAGGCGTTATTCGTTGTTTGGATGTTAAAAAATATCGTAAGCTACAGAAAAAATGTAGAGAATTAGTTCTGCA
The DNA here is from genome assembly GCA_944383785.1 of uncultured Enterocloster sp. Lineage (GTDB taxonomy): Bacteria > Bacillota > Clostridia > Lachnospirales > Lachnospiraceae > Enterocloster. The sequence goes on from CALWQV010000004.1 coordinate 11,411, forward strand.
ATATAAGAAGGAGCATAAGAGGATTGAGGGGCTGTATAGAAAAGAAATGAAGTGTTTAACTTCTTCAAAATTTTGGAAAGAATATCTTGGAATATAAATCTGAATCGATTAATTTTTAAAATGTAATAGGGAGTGTAGCATGAAAAATAAGCTAATTGTGTTTTCTTCAATTGGTTCCGCTAGTTTAACATTTTTAATTATTATTGCTGTATATAAAATTTACGGCTATGCTCCCTTTGGTAATATGTCTCTTGCTGCTATGGATGCAAATATCCAATATTTAGACTTTTTTGCCTATTTTAAAGATGTACTTACTGGAGAAAATAGCCTTTTATATACGTTCGGTAAAACTTTAGGCGGTTCTAACATTGCAGTTTTCAGCTATTACCTGTCATCACCGTTTAGCTTACTGGTTATATTTTTTAATAAGGAAAACCTTCATACATTTTTTGACTTAATAATTGCACTAAAACTCTCATTAGCTGCAGCAACGTTTTATGTCTATATGAATATACGTTTCACGCTTGCTGATGAAAAAACTTGCTTATCAAAGTGCATACATCTGATTATGCCTGTTAGCTATGCTTTGAGCCAGTATAGTATAGCTCAAAGCAGTAATGTAATGTGGCTTGACGGTGTATATATGTTACCGCTTATATTAGCGTTTATCTATAAGCTGTTACATGACAGTAAGCATAATTGGCAGCTGTCAATTTGTGTTGCTTTAAGCATATTATTTAATTGGTACACCGCCGGGATTAATTGTCTTTATTCCGGCATATATTTTTTAATCGAACTTGGTTTGATCTGGGCGGAACACAGAAATCAAACAAGAATTTGGAATATCAAATATTGTTTTATAAAACTATGGAAATATCTATATTCTATGGCGATCGGAGTATTAATTAGCGGAATTATATTCCTGCCTACAATAGCGGCATTAAAAAATAGTTCGAGAGGAACCTTGGAATTTAGCCGTCTGCTCAATATTTCTTTTACAGGTGAAATTCCGTCTGCTATAACTAAATATTCATTAGGTGCATTAAGTGAAAATGGCAGTGTTTCTCTTTATTGCGGAAGCGTTACCTTGATCGGCTGTATGGGAGCTTTTCTCTCGAAAGGCATATCAAAGAAACGGAAACTGATACTTGGCTGTTTTTTGGGAATTACAATATTGTCGTTTTATTGGAATCCACTTTGGATTATATTTTCGTTATTTAAAGATGCTAGCTCATATTGGTATCGCTATTCGTATATTGGTATTTTTACTTTTTTATTTATTGCTTCAATGTTGTTCATTCAGAAGGATATCCGGCAAGATATTGCAGCATTATGCAAGGCTGTAGTATGTTTTGCATTTTTTCAGTTGGTATTGAATTATGTACGCCCCACAGTAGATGTTCAATTATTGTATAGAACAGTATGCTTATTATGCATGATTTTGTGTATAATTATAATTTTGAGTTGTTATCCATTTCGGAGAAAAGCAATACATATTTTGCTTAACGCTGCTTTAATTCTGTGCGTTGTATTTGAATTATTTTATAATACGCACTTATTAACAAGAAATTATTTTGTAACAGATGTACCGCAGTATCGAGCCTATATTGAGGGGGAAGAAAAGCAGATTGGTGCTATAAAGGAATATGACGCACAGGAACCATACCGTATTACACAGACGGTTACCCGCAATATGCAGGAGAATGCTCTGACTGCAAATTATAACGAAAGCCTTGCCTACAATTATTGGTCTATATCAGGCTATACCTCTTCGCCGGATGACATACAGAGAAATTTTTTAGACCGGTTGGGATACCGTATTAATGGCGACAATATGTGTATTGTAAATACATCTATTTTAGGAGCGGACGCCCTATTAGGCGTAAAATATGTTCGCTCCCAGTATCAGATCAATGGACTGGAAAAGATCGGGAATTTAAAATCTGTAAATAATAAAGAGGTTTATAGAAATCCCTATTCGTTACCGTTTGCCTTTCGATATGGTAGTACGAATTTCGATACAACGCCTTTTGATATGAACGGGAATCCATTTGAGTATCAAAATTATCTATATAGTCAACTATTGGGCGAAAAAATTAATCTGTATATTCCTTTACACTATAATATGTCGCGAAATGATAGCCAGCAAACTGTAGGCTATCAGCTTAAAATTCCGGATGGGAATTACGCAGTTTACGGAAACTTGCCATGGAATTGGGAAGTGAATGCCGTATTAGATATTAACCATCAGCTACAAACGGCTTATTCGCAATGGTTGTCACCTTCCGTATTTTATGTACCGACACAATCAGGAGATGTAAGCGCATCGGTTTCTGTTACTGCAGGAGACTTGAACGGATTTTCTTATGGGCGAGAACAGTTTTATGCCTTAGATTTATCAGAATTAGAGAGGGTTACAGAAATATTATCTATGCAAACGTCGGATATTATAGAAATTCAGAATGGCTACGTTCACATTAAAACATGTTCTGACGGCGAGGATAGGATTTATATTTCGATTCCTTATGATAAAGGGTGGAAAATATCTTTAAATGGTCATATTGTGAAGCCGGAATTATTTGCAGATTGTATGTACTCGATTCCTTTGGAAATTGGTTCAAATGAAATAGAAATGACATATTCTCCCCCTGGATTAAATGCCGGGATAGGCTCCACCTTTTTAGGATTGGGACTGTTGATCAGCTGTTATTTGATCGAATCAAAAGTTTATAGTAGGAAACAGAGAAAATGAAAAAAATAACAATCATAATTCCGTGTTATAACGAACAGGAATCAATTCCCATTTTTTACACAGAAAGTACACAGGTATTAAAAGCATTAAATTACGATTATGAGCTGATTTTTGTCAATGACGGTTCGAAAGATCAAACATTGATTACTTTAAGACAGCTATCTGCGGAAGATCCTCACGTTGTATATCTTTCGTTTTCTCGAAATTTTGGGAAAGAATCCGCTATGTTAGCCGGATTCCATACAGCAACAGGGGATTTTGTGACAATTATGGATGCGGATTTGCAAGATCCGCCAAGCCTACTTCCAGAAATGCTAAAAATTTTAGAGAAGGGCGAGTATGACAGCGTTGCTACACGACGTTTTAGCAGAGAAGGGGAACCCGTGATTCGAAGCTGGTTTGCCCGGAAATTTTATCAACTAATTAATAAGATTTCAGAGGCGGATATCGTTGATGGAGCCAGAGATTTCCGATTGATGAAAAAAGAAATGGTACAGGCCATCCTTGCTATGAATGAGTATAATCGCTTTTCAAAGGGAATTTTCGGGTGGATTGGTTTTAGAACCTATTGGCTATCCTATAAAAATGTGGAACGAGTAGCTGGTGAAACAAAATGGAACTTTTGGAAGCTATTTAAGTATGCAGTAGATGGAATTATTAATTTTTCCCAAACACCATTAAGCATTGCATCATGGTTTGGAATATCTATGACCTTTTTCTCTTTTGTTGCACTGCTTGTTATTATTGCTCGTCGACTTGTGTTTGGAGATCCTGTTGTAGGCTGGGCGTCTACCGTATGTATCATGATATTTATTGGAGGGCTGCAGCTTTTCTGTTTGGGAATAATGGGCCAATACATAGCTAAAATTTATATGGAAGCAAAACACCGCCCCCACTATATAATTTCCGAAACCAATAAATCCGATATTGATGTAATTCATTAAACCTAGAGGAGAAAGAAAATTATGTACGACTACCTAATCATCGGCTCCGGCCTCTACGGCGCAGTATGCGCCCACGAGGCCATGGCCAAAGGAAAATCTGTTTTAGTAATTGACAAGCGCCCCCACATCGCGGGCAATGTCTACACTGAAGAGATGGAGGGCATCAACGTCCACGTTTACGGCGCCCACATTTTCCACACCAACAATAAGACGGTTTGGAATTATGTGAATCAGTTCGCGGAATTTAACCGCTTCACCAACTCCCCGGTGGCCAATTATCACGGGGAGCTTTATTCCCTCCCCTTCAACATGTATACCTTCAACAAGATGTGGGGCGTAGTAACGCCTGCCCAGGCAGAGGCCAAGATTGAGGAGCAGCGGAAAGCCGCCGGCATTACCCAGCCAAAGAACCTGGAAGAGCAGGCTATCAGCCTGGTGGGAACGGATATTTATGAGAAACTGGTAAAGGGCTATACAGAGAAGCAGTGGGGGCGGCCCTGTTCGGAGCTTCCGGCATTTATCATCAAGCGCCTTCCAGTGCGCTTTACATTTGACAACAATTATTTCAACGCCTTATACCAGGGAATCCCTATGGGCGGCTACACGAAGATGGTAGCCCGCATGCTGGAGGGGGCCGAGGTGAAGCTGAATATTGATTACCTGGAAAATAAAAAGGAACTGGACAAGCTGGCGGACCGGGTGATCTATACGGGAGCTATTGACGCTTATTTCGGCTACCAGCTGGGGGCATTGGAATACCGCTCCGTGCGTTTTGAAACCGAGACACTGGACCGGCCCAATTTCCAGGGAAACGCGGCAGTGAATTATACGGACTCCGAGACGCCCTGGACGCGGATCATCGAGCACAAATGGTTTGAGTTTGGCACCCAGCCCAAGACGGTGATCAGCCGGGAGTACAGCTCTGAGTGGAAGCCGGGAGACGAGCCCTACTATCCGGTGAATGACGAGAAGAACAGCCGCCTGTACGAGCAGTACCGGAAGATGGCGGAAAATGAGCCCAAGGTAATCTTTGGAGGCCGCCTGGGCGAGTATAAGTATTATGATATGGATCAGGTGATTGAGGCGGCGCTGAGGGTGGGGATTTAAGCGGTTTGAAGCTATTTGGGGGGTGCAGCCCGCTGCCCACCAAGTCGCCCCCTAAGTTACCCCCCAAGTTACCCCCTAAGTCACCCCTCAAGTCGATCATCTGTCCTGTCTATTGCAGACAAATTGTGTGCGGCGTTCTTGAAGAGATTGGTCATGGCATGTTTATAGTGGATATTTTGTCGTCTAAATACTATATTTAGTGCTTGACATATGGTAAAATGAAATTGATACAGATTGGGTTTTAGGCGATCTTCCCCAAGGCTATGAATGGCTTGCCTTCACTTTTCAAAGCCAGCGATATGAGATTACGCAGAAGGAATATGATGAAATGTTTGAAAATTCTGAGAAAATTGTCAATGATGCCTACAATCGGATGGATCTTTCGAAGCAGGCTTGGAACCTCATCAAAAAGAAGAAGTTGAATTCATATTGCATCAGCTGGACGGAAAAAACATCTCGCAGGTAATTGATTTTGGCTGCGGAAATGGACGGCATATTTTCGAATTTGCTAAAAAGGGCTTCAAAACGCTGGGAATCGATTATTCAGAGCGGAACATTCAATACGCCAAAAGTGAAGTGTCTAAGGATGAGGTCCGGTTTATTAAAGATGACTGCCGTACTGTGAGGCTGAATGAAAAGGCGGATTTGGCGCTGTGCCTTTATGATGTGGTTGGTTCATTTGTCAATGCAGATGATAACCAAGCGATAATCGACAATATTTACCGTCATCTCAATTCCTCTGGCTGTCTTGTGATGAGCGTTATGAACCTGGAATTGACGGATTCGATTGCAAAGTATAAAGTTCCAAATGTCCGAAAAAATCTGGAAGCATTGGTTAATTTGAAACCTAGCAGAACCATGCAGCGCAGCGGAAATATTTTTAATCCAGAGTATTTCCTTCTGGAAATGGAAACAGGTGTTGTATATAGGAAAGAGCAGTTCGAAAATGAGGGAGAATTGTCTGCGGAATACGCCATCCGCGATAAGCGATACAGCTGTAAGGAAATATGTGATATGCTAATGCAGGCTGGTTTTCGGATCCGGGAGACGAGATATGTACAGGCCGGCCATTGGGATCAGGCGCTTGGCCCGCAAGATCCATCTGCAAAGGAGATCTTGATTTTTGCGGAAAAATAGGAAGACCAGACTCAAATAACCCAGTCTTCCAATTTGAGGTTTGGCACCCTGCTAAGCTCGCTTATATTGTGTGTGATTATAGTAAGTCCCCTGTTTAGCCCTTGTGCAGCGATTTGAATATCATATGGTCCGATTGGCGTGCCATGCTGCTCCAGATATCCTCGTATTTTCCCTGCGGCAACAGCATCATCACAGTTGAATGGCAGTATGGTAAAAGGTGAAAGGAACATTGCCAGTTTATGCCTGGTATTCTCGACCTGCACATATCGCCCGGAAATCAGCGTCGCTAATATCAATTTATCAATAGTTTTGGGATTGCAGTCCCCAAATTTTGAAAAAGGCAGGGATTAACCCTGCCTCAGTAGTTTTTCCATCCGGCATTCATGCCGTTTTGACTTTTTATCATAGTTGATGCCAACCAGGATTACCTTGCGGATCGATTGGGGAATTGCGGCAATGTAATTCCGTTCCCGGATTTGTTTTAAAGCGGCTTCTACGCTGCTATTATATTTCAGTTCTAAAATAATGCCCGGAAGATCGGACCGCCTGGGAATCATGATACAATCTGCAATTCCTTTTCCGGCGGTAGGCTCAAATACCAGTCTGTATAGGTCTAAGGCGGCATAATAGGCCAGATGAATTACGCATTTAAGGGTGTGCTCGTTATTGTATTCTTTTAATTCCTGCATATCGTCATGTACGGACTCTAGCGCCTGAGCCACCGCCTCTTCATCCATCCGCAAAGTTGCCATTAAAAGATTTTTTGACTGAATCAACAACTGCGACACAGGCCCCCAGGAGAGCTTTTTCACTGTATTCGCAAATTCTTCTCTCAGTTCACGGTTGGGGATACGGACTTTTCCATTTTGATAGGTCAAATATCCCAAATGGATCAGCGCTGTAATCACCTCGTCTTTATCCTGGAAGCTATCCAGGTCATTAGAGAAGCCCAGCACATTGACGCTGATTTCCTCTCCGGCCAGAAGCTGAGTTACTGACTCGCCTAAGCCATCAAAATTCATCGTGATATATTCTTCCAGTTCAGAGAAACCGCCGCTTTTGTTCCAATAATCCCTGCATTGTCCCTCGTTTAAGGCGTCGCTTACAGATTTTGGATTGAAAATATGTCCTTCGCCCTCTACGCAATAGCCGTCATACCACTCTTCCAGGTTCTCGATCGTAAGATCGGATCTAGAAACCGCAAAAGCCAGTTCTTCCTTTGTAAAACCGAAATAAGGACTCAGGCGCTTGGGATCCAGCATGGTATATTCCCGGAACATATTTAGTGCGGAGCCGGTGTTGTACTTTTTAATTGGAAGAATACCAGTCATATAGACTAGCTCTACATAGGTTTTGTCTTTAAATAGCAGTTTTAAAAAATTCAGAAATTCTTCCTGCTCCTGCTTTTTACCCTTTCGAAAGCGGAAAATGGAATCCCATTCGTCAATCAGAAAAATAAACTTCGCCCCGTATGCCTGCTGTACCATGTCAAATGCTAATGGCAACTCTTGCACATCTTCTAAAAGACCAGGGTATTCTTGGTTTAGATCGCAGATGATTCGCCGGGTAATTGCCGGAATCCCGCCGCTGGTTAAAGATGTATTTTCAAAATATTCACTGAAATTTAGATAAATTACGTTGTGGCAGTTTAAGTGCTGGTAATAGCTATATGAATCTTTTATTTTCAGCCCCCCAAACAATCCGTCAGAATGGATACCTTTCGTATAATAGGCTGACAGCATCTCTAAAGCCATGGTTTTACCGAATCTGCGGGGGCGGCTGACGCAGATCCATTTCTCCTTGGTGGCAATTTTGGCATTGACCAATTCAATTAGGCCGGATTTATCAATGAAAAACGTACCATTTCTGGATTCTTGAAATCCTTCCGCGCAGTTTGGACGATTTAAACAATATCGATAAGAATACATGCTCTCTCTCCCTGTAGATCAACATAACCCATCTGTCCTGGCGGCGCTTACTCCATAAATTCCTGCAGAGCCGCCCGCAGCTTAAGCAGCTTTTCAAATGTCTGGCGGACATCTTCCACATTCTTGTAAGGCGTCAAGTCCACGTTTTTCATGGCCTGACAGATGAAAGCATAATGTTCCTTTAGCTGGCATTTCATTTCCGTGAGAAGCTCCTCCAGAGGAAGCGGGGCTGAATTGGCATGTTCCGCCGGCTGTGAGGACTCAGATTCAGATGGCGCGGCTGCTTTTGGGGTGGAAACAGCTAAAATATAGCTTCCTCGATCCTGACGTAGGAGGAGGCCGTTGATGTACAACCTATGAATCGCGCCAGAGAGCTGGCTTTCTGTATAATCCTCTTTATAGGTAAGGCCGCTGCTGCGCTGAATTTCTTCTTTTAACTTGTAAACACTGTATTCTTTCCCGTCAGACATAATTTCTATGATCATTTTCCTCAGTTTCTTGCGCATATCATTTCCCATAATCAGGCGGCCTCCTAAATTCAACATTCTTGTGCAGCAGTTTCGCTCCCGGACTCTTATCTATATTTAAGCACAAGAACATTGAAAAGGCAAGAAAAAGATGAAATCTCTCGCAACAAAATATCCATATTGTAATTTGTATAAAAATGTAGTAGGATTATAGTAGATTACGGGAGGTTTCAGCCTAAAAATGCCGGCCAAACAGCATAATTGTGACAGCCATTTGTTTACAGCATGATTCAAACGTATTTTACAATTACGGGAGGAATTAAGTCATGAATAAGATGAAACAAACAATGTTGGAAACGTTTTTGGCCCGGCTTACCGCGCTTTTGAAAGGGGGAATGAAAGATGCAGCATAACGCCTCTTTCCGAATAACCGATATTCAAAAGCTGCTGTTTCGACTGGGAATTACACTTCGCTATATCGGCTTTCGATATGCGGAAGAAGCGCTTCTTTTGATGAAAGACGATGAAACCAGGATTTTTTCGGTGACCAAATGTCTGTACCCGCCGATTGCGCGCAAATATTCCACCAGCATCAATGCGGTGGAGCGGGATATCCGTACATTGTCGCTGGTGGCATGGACGAAGAAGCGCGAAGATCTTGAGGAATTAGCCGGACATTCTCTGGACCGGCGCCCTACCTCCACCCATTTTCTTGCAATTTTATATGCGGCGCTGATTTCTGAATGAGCAGCTTTCAGCGCGAAAAAGGCGTGGTGAATACTGTGCCTATTTCATCCATGGGGAAATGCCGGCGGATGGGGCTGCTCCAGCAGAAAATCGATGATATTCATCTGGCGGATGCCGTCCTCTCCCATGGGCAGGTCATCCATGGATAAAACATATTTGGGATAATTGTCGTGGATTCGCTTCAGGGGACGGAACTCGCGGTCATATGTGGCCGGATCCAGTACACTGGCTGAAACCTGATAATAGATTCGTTCATCACCTGACTCCGCAACAAAATCCACCTCTAGCGTATCCACCTTTCCCACGCTGACCCGGTAGCCGCGGCGCAGCAGTTCCAGATATACGATATTTTCCAAAATGCGTCCCACATCTCGGACGCGCTCGCCTAAAAGGAGACTGCGCAGGCCGATATCCACTAAATAGTATTTCTCCAGGGAACGCAGATACTGCTTACCCTTAACATCATAGCGGTTGGCCTCGTATAGGATGAATGCATCCTTTAGGGCCTGAACATATCCATCTACGGTCATGGCCGTAGTCTTGCGGCCGTCGCTGGTCAGGCTGTCGGAAATCTTCTTAACGGATACCACATTTCCAATATTATCCGCTAAAAAACGGATAATCCCCTCCAAAAGCGGAACATCCGCAATCCGTTTCCGTTCTACAATGTCCTTTAACAGCACGGTATTGTAAATTCCCATTAAATAATCTCTACGGATCGCCTCTTCCTGCAGCAGAGCCGCATAGGGAAAACCGCCTTTTCGGTAGTAGGCGTTAAATGCTTCCTTCCTGTCACCCCCCACAAGCTCATAATACTCCCGGAAGGACAAGGGCAGCATGCGGATCTCCACATAACGTCCGGACAGCATGGTAGCCAGCTCTCCGGACAGCATAGCCGCATTGGAACCGGTTAAATACAGGTCCACATTTTCATGCAGGTAAAGGCTGTCTACGGCTTTCTGAAAATCCGGCACCAGCTGAATCTCATCCAGAAAAATATAATAGCGCCCCTCTTCTGTCACATGCTCCATGATATAAACGTACAGCTTGTGATAATCTTTCAGCTCTTCATAGCGCAGATCCTCAAAATTAATCGAAATACATTTCTTCGAATCCACGCCGTTCTTCTCCAAAAAATCCCGAAACATCAAAAGAAGAGTCGATTTGCCGCAGCGCCGCACGCCTGTCACGACCTTAATCACCTGGCGATCCTTCCATTGAATTAATTTTTGCATGTATTCCTGACGTTCAACCATGGTAACTGCCTCCTGACTTAGTACGGTGATTGTAAAGGAAATATAACTATAGGGTAACATGTTTTTAACTGGAAAGCAAGTTTTTATAGTGTATTATAAAAAGTTTTTGATTTTATAAAGTTATTATAACCGGGAATGAGAAAAATATACGTTGGAGTGGGTAACATTTGTCCCCAAAGTGTTTTCTTCAAAGAAATTTCGTGCGATTTGCCCCCAAAAAGGAGAATTTAATTTCATGAATATCGGTTTGATTATCGCCGCAGGGCGCGGCAGCCGTATGCAGCAGGACATACCGAAACAATTTATTAATATTTATGATAAGCCGATTGTGATTTATACGTTGGAAGGCTTTCAGAGGCATCCGCAGATTGACGCGATTGAGGTAGTATGCCTAGAAGGATGGGCGGATGTTTTAGGGGCTTATGCGAAGCAGTTTCAGATTGACAAGCTGCGCTGGATTGTGCCGGGGGGAGCCAGCGGCCAGGAATCCATCCGAAATGGGGTTTATCATTTGGAGCAAGTTTGTAAGGATGATGATATTGTCGTTATACATGACGGCATTAGGCCTATGGTAGATGATCACGTATTAACAGATGTAATTTTAAAATGCCAGACCTATGGAAACGGTGTGAGTTCTTTACCCTATAACGAACAGATTTTCCGTATAAAAGATGAGTTTACCACAACGGAATATATTCCACGGGAAACCTTAAGAAGGGTTTCGACCCCACAGGCCTACCGCTTTGGAAAGCTGGATTGGGCTTATCATGAGGCCTTTGAAAAGAAGATTGGAATTTATGGTTCTTCTTATACGAATACGATGATGGTGGACTTAGGGGAAACGCTGTATTTTGCGGCTGGTTCTGATAAAAATATCAAATTGACAACAAAGGACGATCTGGAGATTTTTAAAGCATACTTACGAATGGAGAAAGACACATGGCTGAAATAAATGAAAAATTATTGGAAGATGTGCGGAAGGTGGCGGCTCTGCCGCTTCCGTGGGAACAGTTAGATCATAAACAGATTTTAATTTCCGGCGCAAGCGGGATGATCGGAAGTTTTTTGATTTATGTTTTGATGGAGCGCAAAGAGGATATCAGAGTGATTGCTTTAGGAAGAAGCGAGGCAAAGGCGAAAGCATCTCTGGGAAAGTACTGGGAGCGGGAGAATTTCCGGTTCCTTTCTCATGATATCAATACTCCACTTGGTGACATGGGCAAGATTGATTTTATGATTCATGCGGCGAGCAACACACATCCGAAGGCCTATGCCTCTGACCCGATTGGTACGGTAACAACCAATGTACTTGGGAGTATCAATATGCTGGAGTATGCAGCTAAGAATGGGGTTGAGCGCTTTTTGTTTGCCTCCAGTGTAGAGATTTACGGGGAGAACAGAGGGGACCAGGATTATTTTGATGAATCCTATTGCGGATATATCGACTGTAATACGGTAAGAGCAGGGTATCCGGAAAGCAAACGGGTCAGTGAAGCTTTGTGCCAGGCATATCACGCAAAATATGGTATGGATGTGGTGATTGCGCGGCTGGCGAGAACCTATGGCCCGACGATGCTGAAGGAGGACAGCAAGGCCATCGCTCAATTTATTAAGAATGGTCTTAATAAGGAAGACATTGTGCTGAAGAGCGAAGGAACGCAGCTTTATTCCTACACCTATGTGGCGGATGCAGTATCGGGATTGTTGACGGTTCTTCTAAAGGGCGAATGCGGACAGGCATTTAATATCGCAGATTCCCGCTCTGATCTCACGCTAAGGGAACTGGCGGAGTTGATTGCCGAAACGGCAGGGAAAAAGGTTATTTTCCAGCTTCCGGATCGATTGGAAGCTGCTGGCTATTCAAAAGCGACGAAAGCAATTTTGGATTCGGAAAAGATCAAAAGCCTTGGCTGGAAGGCAGAGTGGGACATTGGCAGAGGAATCAGAAGAACATTGGAAATATTAGATGACGAGAGAAAAGCAGAGGAATAGAGTATGGCGGCCAGATTTTGTGAAGATATGCGGAAATATTTTTCATATTCGATTGTTTCCGCCCGGGCACAGCTAAAATCGGAGGTTGCCAATTCTTACTTGAACTGGATCTGGTGGATACTGGATCCAGTGTGCTTTATGCTGATTTATACCTTTATTTTTGGATATGTGTTTAATTCGAGGGAGCCATATTTCCCGATTTTTATTTTCATTGGATTATCCATGTGGGATTTTTTCAATCGGACCATTAATCAGAGCGTAAAGATTGTAAAAAACAATAAATCCATTGTCTCAAAGGTCTATTTGCCCAAATATGTGCTGATCGAGACGAAGATATGGGTAAATGGATTTAAAATGATGATTTCCTTCGGCATTGTCGCGGTGATGATGGTGTTTTGGAGAGTGCCTATAAATGCTGCAATCCTGTATTTTATTCCGATTTTGTTTGTGCTGGTACTCTTTACATTTGCCTGTTCCACGCACCTGCTGCATTTTGGGGTTTATGTGGAAGATCTGTCTAATGTAGTCACAATTATAATCCGATTTGTATTTTATCTAACCGGCATTTTTTATGATGTGGCGGGAAGGGTTCCGGCTCCTTATGGGGAGCTTTTAAACCGCTATAATCCGATGGCGTTTCTGCTTACCTCCATGCGGCAGGCACTTATTTATGAGAAAGTACCTCACAGGAAGCTGCTGCTTTTTTGGTTTGTAATCAGCTTTTTGCTGGCGCTGTGGGGAGTTCGGCGCATCTATAAAGAAGAAAATAGCTATGTAAAGGTAATTTGAGCATGAAGGAAGCGGCAATCGAAGTTAAAGATCTTTGTATTGATTATAGAGGACTAAAAACTTACTCCATTAAGAAGAATTTACTGCATTTAAAACGCAGCCGCGCGGAGGTTTTTCATGCGGTTAAGCATGTAAGCTTTACGCTTGAAAAGGGTGAGATTCTTGGAATTATAGGTAAAAATGGCAGTGGAAAATCAACGATGCTTCAGGCCATCGCAGGTATTTTTTCGCCGAACCAAGGAGAGATCGATCTTCATGGCAACAGCGTGTCCCTGCTCTCCATAGGGGTTGGATTTCAGAGGGAATTGTCTGGTCGGGAAAACATCGTCCTTTCAGGTATGCTGCTGGGATTTTCCGAAAAACAGGTAAAGGAAAAGGAGCAGGAGATCATCGAATTTTCGGAGCTGGGCGACTTCATCGATGCGCCGGTGCGGACGTATTCCAGCGGAATGTATTCAAAATTGGCATTTTCTATTACGGCGATTTTGGAAACAGATATTATGCTCATCGATGAGGTTTTGAGTGTAGGAGACGCTTCTTTTAAAAAGAAAAGTTTTAATAAAATGAAGGAACTGATCAGCGATGAGAACCGTACTGTGATCATCGTTTCACACTCCATGGATACCATAAAAGAACTGTGTAGTAAGGCCCTTTGGATCCATAACGGAGAAGTGAAAATGTATGGTGAGAGCAGGGAAGTGGTGGAGAAGTATTTGGAGTTTATGAAATAGAAGGCGGCTGGGAGCGCGTGATGAATTGGCAATGTATAAAGCAAATTGCAAAAGCGGTCAGAGGGTATCAAAGACGCATTTTAAAATTTCTGACGATTGGTATGCTTTATCCAGCAATTTACTATTTTTGTAGTTTAAAGCCTGTAAAAAAGAATAAAGTGATTTTTGTTGAAGTACGGATGGAGAAACTGAGCGACAGCCTTTTGCTTCTGCACCGGGCGATGAGAAAGAAAGGTTTTGTGATCCACAACCATTATCTGCGCTCTGGTTTCTCATCGGGCTTAAATTATATCAGAAATTGCGCTGCTTACGTGAAGGATATTGCAGATGCCAAGTATATTTTTATTAACGATTCAATTAATATCCTCGGGCGGTTGAAGCTGAGAAAAGAAACAAAGATGGTCCAGACATGGCATGGCTGTGGGGCGTTCAAAAAATTTGGATATAGTACCAGTGATCTGCTGTTTGGGGCGGGAAGAAAAGAGATTGATTTTTACCCAACCAGTAATAATTACACCTTTGTGACAGTAAGCAGCCCGGAAGTGGTATGGGCTTATGAGGAAGCAATGGGTATTTCAAAAGATAAGATTCTGCCCTTAGGAGTGAGCCGGACAGATGTATTTTTTAACACCCATTTTTTGCAGCGCGCCCGAGAAAGAGTAAGAGAAAAATTTCCTATTATCAAAGGGAAAAAGGTAATTTTATATGCGCCTACTTTTAGGGGACGAGTAGCAGGCGCCCAGGCCCCGGATCAGTTGTCAATTCCTATGTTTTATGAAGCTTTGTCAAAAGAATATGTGCTGCTGATTAAGCACCATCCATTTGTAAATAAACGCCCCGCTATCCCAGAGAAATACCGGGATTTTGCGGTTGACGTCTCAGGTGAGATGGATATCGAGGCGCTTTTAATAACGGCTGATCTGTGTATAACGGATTATTCTTCTTTGATTTTTGAGTATTCCTTGTTTGAGCGGCCGATGATATTCTTCGCCTACGATCGGGAAAATTACTGTGATTGGCGAGGCTTTTATTATGATTACGATGAATTAACACCCGGACCGGTATGCAGGACCAATGAAGAAATGATTCAATATATTGAGAACATTGGTGAGCGGTTTGACCGCGAGCAGGTGGCGAGATTCCGGGAGAAGTTTATGGGGGCCTGCGATGGGAGGGCGACGGGGAGGATTTTGAGTTACTTATTTAGCATGGGTGAGGGAGAAAGTAATGTTTAGTATTCTAAAGAAATGTTTGAAAATATGTCTGCCGTCAGAACAATATACGCGACTTCAAAAATGGTATTGGAAGGCAAGGAAAAAGCATCCGATTAGAAAGTGGAAGAATGCGATATTGAAGTATTTCCGCTTGGCGATTTTCTATCCATTGGTTTATAAGTGGTATAGCCGTGCCGAAATTGATTCGGATAAAGTTATTTTTATTGAACCCACACGTAAATATGTAAGCGATAATTTCGCAGTAATATATTCTTATCTAAATACACAGACTAATTATAATATACATGTACATTTTCTGAAACAGTTTTTTTGTTCGCAAAGGGAATTTAAAAGAAATTGCATTGCTTTAATAAAAGATATATCTACTTCGAAATATGTGTTTATGGATGAGGCTAGTAACATTTTGGGAAGAATACCTTTTCGTAAAGAGACAAAAATAGTTCAGTTATGGCATGCATGTGGTGCTTTCAAAAAATTCGGCTATAGCACAGCAGATCTTATATTTGGGGCAACAAGAAAAGTAATGGAGAGGTATCCTCAGTACCGCTACTGTTCTTTGGTCACGGTCAGTAGTCCTGAGGTGATTTGGGCATATTCTGAAGCAATGGGAATAGAGAAGACTCGTATAGAAGCATTAGGAGTGAGCCGAACAGATGTATTTTTTGATGTTGCTTATATTTTAAATGCCAGAAAGAAATTTGAACTTTTTATGCCCCAAGCGAAAGGGAAAAAAGTAATTTTATTTGCTCCAACCTTTAGAGGAAGAGTAAAAACAGCAAAAACTGCTACAGCATTTTCGATTCCACAATTTTTTGAAGCATTGTCGGAACAGTATGTTTTGGTAATAAAGCATCATCCACATGTTCAGAAGCCACCAGTGATTGCAGAAAAATATAGAAATTTCGCGGTTGATTTTACCAATGTTATGGATATTGAGGAGCTTCTATGTGTGGCAGACATTTGTATTTCGGATTATTCTTCCCTGATATTTGAATACTCTTTGTTTGAAAAGCCAATGATTTTCTTTGCATATGATGTTGATGAATATTTTGATTGGAGAGGCTTTTATTATAACTACGATGAACTTACGCCAGGGCCGGTTTTTAAAACAAATCGAGAAATGATTGATTATATCCAACATATTGATGAGCGGTTCGATCGCCAAAAAGTGATTGATTTCAGAAATAAATTTATGTCTGCCTGTGATGGCCATAGTACAGAGCGTATCTTAAAAAATGTATTTGGTGACGAATTACAAAAACATCGTTGTCCAGAAAAGGAGATGCAAAAAATACCTGAAACAATAGAGCCAGAACCGTGGGTAGAACCGGAATTAACGATTGAAGAAATAAAAGCCAAGCTTTATGAAAAATATCCGCAATTAGAGGGTAAAAAGCTAATTGCGTATTTTATGAGAAGCAGGCCTCGAAAGGGGTATCCTTTATCACAGAGATACATAGATTGGCAAAGACTATATGAATTTTTAGATGAGCAGTATGCAGTTTTGTATATTCGGAAAGGGAAGATACCCGCTGCGAATCTGCCTGAAAAGCATCAAAGAGGACGCTTCGTTTCATGTCAAGGATTGCTTACAGGGGCAGAATTATTAGAAATCGCTGATTTCTCAATTACAGATTTTGTATATGAGGCTGCCGCTTATCAAGGGGGAAAATTGCCTGCAGCTGTTTTTGCGCCAGATTACCGTTGGTATTGTTCTAGCTTAGAAGATTATAAAGATTCAACAGATTTCTTGCGTGAGAATGGGTACTTTTTTGAGACAACGGATGATGTGATTAAGGCAGTTGAAACAGGGAATTCCTTAAGCCTAGATCGCAAGCAATATATAGAAGAGTACCGAAAGCTATACGATCATTTTAGCCATTAATATGAAATAGTGGAGGGTGGGGTGTGGAAAAACATTATGAGATTCAAAAAGATCGGGACATCTATATTGATAATATAAAATCTATATTAATTTTTTTGGTTGTCCTTGGACATTTCCTGGATCAATGTATTACAGGATCTACTGTTTCAAAAGCAATTTACATATTTATATATTCATTTCATATGCCGCTATTCATTTTTTTAAATGGGTTTCTTGGTAAAAGTTTGATTCAAAATAGGCAACGAGTTATACAGAAAGTAAGTTACTTTTTTATTTTGTATGTACTTTTAAAGCTGTGTATTTTTGGCGTTAAGCTTATATTCGGAAAAGCCCCATCTTTCCATTTGCTAGAAGAGGGAGGAATTCCATGGTATTTATTTGCAGTGGGCGTATATTATTGTATTTGCAATTTGCTGAGAAATATAAACTCTAAGTGGCTATTAATGGTTGCTTTTGTAATAGGAAGCATTTCAGGATATGATAGAGATATTGGAGATTTTTTGGTACTCTCTCGAATCATAGTGTTTTTTCCGTTTTTTGTTTTGGGCTGGATTACACAACCTGATACTTTAAGGAGTGTTCGTAATAAACATGTTAAGTGTTGCATGATAATTATATTATTCCTGTTTCTGACCGGCTGTTTTCTTTTTACAGAACAAGTATATTTTTTGCGGCCATTATTTACAGGAAGACATTCTTTTAAGGTGTTGGACGAGCTGTTTTATTACGGATTTTTCTATCGAATCCTTACATATGCTTTAAGTATCAGTATTTCATTAGCAGTGATGTCTGTTACACCATCAATTAGTCTTAAAGTTTTTACATTAGTGGGAAGACGCACGCTTGCGATCTATATGTGGCATCGGGTAATTATTTATGCATTAGTATATGGAAATGTATATAAATATCTTGAGCAGACTTTAGGGTGGAGATGGGGAAGGGCAGCGTGGTTAATGGTAGGAGTTGTATTGACACTAATTTTGATATCACCAATTTTTGAAAAACCGTTAATATTTTTGAAAAGCGAAAAGTTTATGGAGGAAAGTACTTAAGTGGTAGAGCCTCTCGTTAACTATAACAAATTTTTATATTTTGAAATAAATAGTGATGACTAAGCATCTATTTTTTGTAATTAAACAAATATTAAAAATTATAATACAAAATTTCATTTTGCCAATTATTTACCGCTATTTTTGCCTGCAAAATCCTAAAATTAATCCGAAATTAGTGCTTTTAGCAGATGCACATCATACAAATTTGCCGTCTAGTATGTGGCAGATCAAGCAGGTAATCGAATCGAAAGGGCTTAGGGTAGAAGAATGTATTCAGGATTATGCGCGACTATCGCTAACAGAACTTTTATCTGCAATGAGCCGTTTTATGAATCTATATTCTCAAGCCCATTATGTGTTTATCTGCGATAATTTTCTTCCGGTTGCTTCATGTAAGAAAAGACAAGAAACTATAGTAGTTCAGCTGTGGCATGGCGGGGGTGCTCTAAAAAAATTTGGGTATGATACGAAGGCCGATATTCCTTCTTGGTATTTGGGAAATGTATTTAAAAATTATGATTTGGTAACAGTGAGTAGTAGAAGTTGTATTAGATATTTTGCATCAGCTATGCGTTTAGGGGAAGAGAGAATACGTCCATTGGGAATTAGCAGAACAGACTGTTATTTCAAAAATGAATATATAGAGATGTGTCAGGAAAAGCTGTATGAAAGATTCCCCGATTTAATTGGGAAAAAACTGCTTCTCTGGGCACCTACATTCCGAGAGAATCCAAAGAATAGAAAAGTGCCGGGATACAGAGAGATTCAGCAATTGGAGGTTATGTTAGGGCCATCTTGGAAAATAATTAAGAAATTGCATCCGCATATAGACTGCCAGCAAGATGAGATTAGTAATTCGTTTAGTGCAGAAGAACTGTTGCCAGTTATAGATTATTTAGTCACAGACTATTCGTCTATCGTGTTTGATTATTTATTGTTTGAACGACCTTTTGCTTTTTTTGTGCCAGATTTGGAAGAATATTTAGCGACCAGAGGACTTTATATGTCTCTGGATGAATTTCCGGGAGAGAAAACTAGGACAGTTCAGGAATTATACTTAGCAGTTATGACCGCTTGGGATAATGAGAAAAAAGAACAATTGACGCGATGTAAAAAGAAATACATGGAAGCCTGTGATGGACAGGCAAGTAGACGGATATTAGCGGAGATTGGATTACGATAAGGAGGTTGCAGATGCATAAAATAGCAGTATTAATTCCATGCTACAACGAGGAACAGACGATAAAAAATGTGGTAGAAAGCTTCCAACGTGAATTGCCGGAAGCAGTAATTTATGTATATAATAACAATTCGACAGATCAAACCGCAGAGATTGCCAAAGAAGCCGGGGCTATTGTGCGCCACGAATATCAGCAGGGAAAGGGCAATGTCGTCCGCAGGATGTTCCAGGAGATTGATGCAGAATGTTATATCATGGTAGATGGCGATGATACATATCCTGCGGAATCCGTACGTGAGATGGCTGATAAAATTTTGTATAAGAATGTAGACATGGTAGTGGGCGACCGGTTATCATCGACCTATTTTGAAGAGAATAAGCGAAGGTTCCACAATTTTGGAAATTCATTGGTACGCCTTTGTGTCAATCGAATTTTTAAAAGCGATATCAAGGATATTATGACAGGATACCGGGCATTCAGCTATCGTTTTGTTAAAACTTTTCCTGTATTGTCAAAAGGATTTGAGATTGAAACGGAGATGTCCATACATGCAATTTCTATGAATATGGCGATGGATAATGTGGTCGTGGAATATAGGGATCGCCCGCAGGGAAGTGTTTCAAAATTAAATACGGTAAAAGATGGGATTAAAGTTTTAATGACCATATTTAACCTGTTTAAGAACTATAAACCCATGTTCTTTTTCTCATTCATCAGCATAATTTTATGTGCTGTTGCCACCCTTTGCTTTGTTCCGTTGGTATGGCTGCCATATTTACATACTGGTATGGTAGAGCGCTTCCCAACACTGATTGTTTGTGGTTTTGTAGTAATTGCGGCGCTCCTCTCCTTCTTTAATGGAATGGTATTAGATTCGATTAAACAGAAGGAGAAGCGGGAATTTGAGTTTCGCCTGATCGTCTCTGCGGCTATTGAAAAAGAACTGCTAACGCATGGGGATATAGCGGATATAATGGGAGATATACCGATTAATAATAAAGCTAACGTATTAGATAATACCACTGCGCGAGTGGGAGGGGGGGGGTACATAAATGAAGCCCTCTCACTATTTAAAACTGATCAAAAAATATTGGGGAATTTTAATTTATGCGATTTTATTCATAGCAGCGTTTTTATTTGTCAATGGAATATTTGCTAAAGCTGACAGAAATTGGCTCTGGTCTAATGATGGAGTCTATCAGCATTTTAATTCCTTTCTTTATGCGAATGAATATATTCGTTCGATTGCAAAGGCAGTCCTGCAGGGGGAGCCATTGTCCATCCCTTTAATGAACTATACCTTGGGGCAGGGAGCAGACATTATCACCACTTTAAATAGCTATGATTTTATGGATCCGGTCAGCTGGATTATGATTGTCCTTTTCCAGAATGATCTTTTAAAAGGCTATGAAGCAATGATTTTTGCTAAATTGTTCCTAGCAGGCATAGCGTTTTGCACATATTGCTATACAATGAACATTAAAGGCAGGGTTAAAATTGCGACGGGCGCTATGATCTATACATTTTTTGGATTTGGACTTTATTGCTGCGCCCGGCATCCCAATTTTATGAGTGGAATGTACTTTCTTCCATTCACCTTTGCGGCAATTGAGCTGTATTTAAAAAAAGGAAAAAAGCTTCCAATTATTTTGGCAACATTTTTTTCGATTTTAACCAGTTACTACTCATTTTATATGGATGCCATAGCCATTGCGGTCTACGTTTTGGTACGAGTGTTTACAACCGAGCGGCAGGGGATTAAAATGAGCTTAAGGACAATCGGAAATTTAATTGCAATTTTTGCGGTTGGAGTTCTTTTATCATCGTTTACATTACTCCCAACGATTCATGCATTTTTAAATAATGCTCGTGCTGGTTTGATTACAGGCTATATTGATTCATTATTATATTATCCGGCTGATTATTATCGGAAGATGTTTGAGATGTTAATCAGTAGCGGCTTTAGTGTCGGGCATTGGAATTTTTTGAGTTTTGCTCCTATTGCCATTCCAAGTATTTGTATTTTGTTTACATCGGAAAAGAAGGAATGGAATAAACTGAGACTGCTTTTTTTGATATTTTTAACTTTTCTTTGTATTCCCTTTTTTGGGCTGATGATGAATGGATTTGGTTACGCCAGCAATCGGTGGAATTATATTTTTGCATGGATTGTTGTTTTTGTCTATGTAGTCACATATGAGCACATAAGAAATCTGTCCGTAAAAGAGAGTATGTCTATTTTGATAGTGTGTTTTTTATGGATGATCGTGTGCCTGCATGACGAGAGTTATAATACACGAAAATATCTTCCAATCATGCTGGTATTGGTTACATTAGCTTCTATTTTTATTGTAAACCAGAAATATTGCCCGCTAAAATTTGGAAGCGTTATTTTGGTTATTTTATGTTTGGTTTCTACTCTTATAAATATGAATTTGTTGTATTCTCCTAATTATGTGAATTATGTAGGGCAATTTCGAGAAAATAATAGATGGGAAGACTTGTTTGATAAGTATTCAATTGCTAGATTAAATGGGACAGCAAATTCGAGAAAATTTTACAGAATTGAAAGCCAGGAAAATAGAACGAATCTAACAGGTTACAATAGCGCTAGAGGTACTAACTTCTGGTGGAGTATTATGTCGCGGAATAGTCATAGATTTTATACAGATCTTCAGTTAAACACATTAAATCAGAACTGTAATTTTGAAGGATTAGACGGCAGAACATCTTTACTATCATTGGCTTCTGTCAAATATTATACTGCTCCAGAGGGAGCTGAAGCCTTTGTTCCTTTTGGCTTTCAAAAGGTAGATGATCAGGTATATGAAAATCAATACTTCCTGCCAGCTGCATTTTTATACGATAGTTATATTGATGAAAATGTGTATCAAAATCTGTCTCCTTTGGAAAGACAGCAGGCCATGTTACAAGGGGCTGTCATAGAAGGGAATACAGCTGAAACAGCGGTTCATTCAATTCAGCCGGAAAAACGGATGAGTGAAATACCATTTTCAATTGCAGAGGCAGAGGGCGTAGAAATCAGCAACAATGAGATTATAGTAAAGGAAAATAATGGGACTTTGACGTTAGCCTTTGAGGCTCCGAAAAACGGAGAGTTGTATTTATGGCTGAAGGACTTACAATTAGATCCGACTAAGGCCAATATTGATATCACTGTTACAAGCGGCTGCCAAGAAGGTGACCGTAAGAAGCAGCTGATCAGCAAATTTGGAAGAGCGCAAACACAAAGATATACATGGTATGCTGAAATGGATGGAATAACCTTCAACTTAGGGTATATAGGTGAGGAAGGTCGAAATTATTGTACTCTCAAATTTGCGAATAGAGGAACATTATCTTTCTCTCACATTGGGCTCTTTACTAATCCTATGTCTAAATATGAAGAGGATATTCAGAGACTTCGCACTACGGCATGTGATGATATATATGTAGAGGATGATTACATTTATGGAACCGTTGAATGCGATGGTGACCGTCTGCTGCAGCTTTCGATTCCATACAGCGATGGCTGGCGGGCATATGTAGACGGGAAAGAGGCAGACATTATCCAATCCAATATCATGTATATGGCTTTGGAATTATCGGAAGGGAGCCATATATTCGAATTACGATATTGTACGCCCTATTTAAGAATTGGAACGGCGATATCGCTGCTAACTTTAGCGGGAATGATCTTTGTTTATGTGAGAAATCAGTATTTATGTAAGACTAACTACAAATGATAATCGGTTTGTAATAAATAAGAATGTGGGAGTTAGGAATGGTCTACTCCCACTTTTTTAACTTTCCAATTCCCAACAAGACAGATTCGTGCTACAATTAACTATAGATTGACACGTCAGTGGTTCATATAAAAAATAGACCAAGGAGCCCCTATGAAAATAGAATCCATCAAAATTAAAAATTACAGAGTATTTCAAAATGTGGTTGTCCGGGATATCCCCAATATGGCGGTATTTCTAGGCATGAATGGCGTGGGGAAAACCACTTTTTTTGATATATTTGGCTTCCTGCACGATGCGATTCAGTCTAATATACGCGCAGCCCTTGCGAAGCGGGGTGGTTTCAATGAGGTGATTTCGCGCGGGCAGACAGGAGACATCGAATTTGAAATCAAATTTCGCCCGTCAGAAGATGAGCCGCTGATCACCTACTACCTGGCGATCGGCTTGCTGGAGAAGCATAAGCCAGCGATAAAAAAGAAGTGATGAAATTTCGGAGGGGCCAGACAGGCGCTCCGTGGAAAGTGCTGGAGTTTTCTCTTGGTACTGGCGTTGCGGCGGATGGGGAATTGATTCGCTACGAAGATGTAAGGCTGGCGGAGTGGACACCCCAGGAGACAGAAGATGGAAGGATTGTTCTTCGCTTTCAGGATGGCAGTTTTAAAGATCCGTTTATCTCACGCTTTGTTTCTGATGGTACGATTAAAATGTTTACTTATCTGCTTCTTTTAAAAGATCCGGAGAAACATGCGTTGCTGTGTGTGGAGGAGCCGGAAAATCAGCTGTATCCCCAGCTGCTGTTCGAATTGGCAGAGGAATTCAGACTTTATTCAGAAGAGGGTGGTCAAGTGTTTATTTCTACCCATTCTCCGGATTTTTTAAATGCTGTGCGGTTGGAGGAATTGTATCTTCTGGTAAAGAAGGATGGATATACGCAGATCCATAAAGCTTCGGAGTGTGGGACGATTCGGGAATTATACCGCGCAGGAGATCAGCTGGGACAGCTGTGGCGGCAGGGGCTTTTAAGTGAAGAGGTGAGCGGATCGTGATTATATTTTTATTAGAAGAACGCTCGATGAAAGAGGTCTTGGACATTATACCGCCCAATTTGATAAAATGGCAGTAAATTTGGAGGCTGATTCAATGATACCATTTCAATTTAATAAAAAATCATCGGCAGAGCAAAGGAAATGTGTAGAGAAGTACAGCTCCCTTCTGCTGGCCAGAGCAAATGAAAAGAAAATCAAAGAGATTGATGACTGGTGCCGGATGAATCTTTCGCGCAGCTTTTCGACAGTTATTACGGCATCCTACAAGGAACTGTGTGAACTGAAGGAAAAACTGGCTGCGCCGGACCATGAAGGCAGGTATTCTCTTCCGAATCCCATCAAAAAATATTTGATTAATACGTTGTATAAGGAACATGTTCCCAGAAATTATCTGATCGACTGTTTAGATGTAACCGTCTGTCCTTACTGTAACCGCGCTTATATTAATCGGAGTAAAAACCATACGGTCTGCCAGCTGGATCATTTTTTTGATAAAGCCGCTTATCCGATCATGGCAGTTTCCTTTTATAACCTGATTCCTTCGTGCGGAACTTGTAATTTGACAAAGAAACAACAACCGCTGGGATATTCGCCTTACGATCCCCGGTTTGATTCGGCTGACCAGCTGCTTGAGTTTGGATTTACAGCAGAGACAGAGAGGGAGCTTCAAGGCCTGAAAAAGGTAACATCCATTGTCATTCAAAGCAAAGAGAAGTGTATGGAAGATAATATATATCATCTGGAGTTGCCGGAGCTGTATCAGATACACAGAGATATTGTTCAGGAGCTTTTATATAAAAAGATGATCTATTCAAAAGAATATGTGGATGATTTGAAAAAACAATATCCGGGAATAAAAATAGATCCGGGAAGGCTGGTAATTGGAAATTATACAACGCCGGATTCTTATGGAAAACGTCCGCTGGCTAAGATGATGGCTGATATTGGAAGAAAGATAAAACTGATAGACTGACGAGGAAGAAAAATGGGATTAGTGTATATATGGACGGAACATATGCAAGGAAAAACACCCCTAGGGATTGCTCTGGAACCGTGCGTGAAAATTGAGTGGAACGGAAGCGGGCAGTCGAAGGAGTGTACAAGTCTGGAGATATCCATTTATGAGAATGAGGTTGAGCGTTTTTACGGGCCCAATATTGAGAGCATAACGGCTTTGGTTGGGGAAGATGGTGCGGAGAAGACTCGGATTTGCCGAGATATTTTGGACATTTTTGTAGGTCAAAAAAGAGCGCAGATGACAGCGGGAGGCTGGATTTGGTTAGAAGAGAACAGCCTGTTTGTGGTGAGCAACGATCAACGGTTACAGACAGTTGTACTTGAAAATGAAAGCAGGACATTTAGAAGTGCTACCTGGAAAACCCAGGGTGACCGCTTCCAGATTCACTTGGTTCCGTTAGGAACTCTAAATGCGAGCGCGCCGGATTTCTCAATATGTCCGTATTACTTTTCAAATTCCGTATCTGCCTTGACGGAATGGGGGAAGTATAAAAACGAAGAAACACTTCATTTTCAGGAAACGCCAGTGACGATGATGGAGACGATCGGGAGGTGGACAGATGAAGCTTTTCTGGAAGAAACAGGGGTATTCGGCTTCCCTCTGGAGCGGACTGAGTTAAGAGCAAAGTATGCGGGGATTTACTTTAAACTGCAAGCGATCAGGGCATGCCTGGGCTATGATCTGCCTTATAAGGACAGAACCTTTGAAATTAAAATTCCGCTGTTCGGGGAAAGTCCCGTCTATTGTTCGGGAGATACTTTGCCAGAACAGAAGCAGAAAAGCCTGACTTTCTTGTTTGGAAGATTGGAAGAAAAAACAGGCGTTTTAGAAAGAGCCTATATTTTGATATTAGAGAATGTGTTTTTGATTTATGGAACGGATCATCAGGGATGGACAGAAATTGGAAAGCTTTTGGCAGATGAAATAACACGATTAGAAAATACGGAGGAGTTTAGGTTTGACCAAGAATGGCTGAAGAAGCTGGTGGTTCTGCTTGAATCCGAGCAGAAGACAGGATATTCTAAAAAACAGATCTGGTCAAAGCAGATTATTCGGGCAATCAGGGAAATACAGGCTGTTTTAAAAGAGGAACCGAAGGCATATCGCTATAAAATCGGCAAGTATCCTATGACTTCGGCAAAAGGAAAGGAACTATTAGAACTATACGACAGATTGGTTTGTCGGCAAAGTCCGCTGTGGAGAGGGGCTCTTGAAATTGTACTGCCGGAGGAATCCGGACAGCAGAAGGAATTTATGCAGCTGTTCGGCTGTATTACAAAATTTGTAAATGAACAAATAAAAAATTCGAAGCAGCCGCATACGTTTTTGCTGCTCCTAGATGAGATTGAGGCGGGGCTGCATCCAAAGCAGCAGCAGTGCTTGATTGAGAAACTGACAGCTTTTTTGAGCCATGCATTGCCGGAGAGCCATTTTCAGATTTTATTAACGACCAATTCGCCGATTGTATTGTCTGATTTGACAGCGGGGCGCGTGTTTAAAGTTAAGCAGAATGAAGACGGTACAGAGATCGAAAAAGAAGAGATGCTGACCTTTGGAGCGAATCTTTATGATCTTTTTTGCAGAGGATTATCGATGGATGAAGGGACTACGGGGTTCTTTGCGCAGAGGAAAATCAATTCTGCAATTCAATTTGCACGTTCCGGCAATCGTGAGCAGATGGAAAATCGGAGAGAATTTTCGTATATCGTCAATTCAGTTGGAGAAGAGTTTATCAGGGATTACATAATAGATGAAATGCAGAATCCATATTTAATGGAAAACCTTAAATTCAAAAAGTAGAAGGAGCACAGAAAAATGACATTCGTATATCCAGCAATATTTACCCCTCACAAAGAAGACAAAGGCTACCACGCGCATTTCCCGGATCTGGAATGCTGCGAGGTTGACGCGGGAGATCTGGAAGACGCCGTGGAGGAAGCCAGATATGCCGCCTACAATTGGATTATGGTGGAATTGGAAGATGAGGAAGGCCAGCTGCCCCATGCCAGCCATGAGGAGGATATCCATCTTGAGGCAGGGCAGCTGCTGAAGCGGATCTCTGTTACGGTGAAGCTTCTGCCGGATAATGATTAGCTCTATATCAGCCAGCCGGGAGTCCCGGAAACCAATCAGGTTTTCCGCCGCTCCCGGCTTCCTTTTATGTTCGGAGCCGCTGCGTTTTCCCTCTGTTTTAACCCCTTCAAAATTCCACAAATCTCCTCCACATCCTCCTCCGACAACGCCTCAAAATCATCCAGCCGCTCCCGCACCAGGTCTAGGGCCGCGCTGCGGACTGTTTTCCGGTTGGCCCGCAGGAAATAGGAGGTAATGGTACTGGTGACCGTACCGAGAAGTCCGATGCCCACGATCATCAGGAACATGGCGATGATCCGTCCATAGAGGGTGTGGGGGGAGATGTCGCCGTATCCTACGGTGGTGGCGGTGACAAAGGCCCACCAGATGCCGTCCCCAAGGCTCATCCCCTCCGCGAAATGGATCAGGATCCCGCCAAGGCCGATGAGAAGGGCGGTAACGAAAACCACATATTTAAAGCCGTTGGTATTAAAGAAGGCTTTGGCCTTCCGCAGCGGCCTGTAGAGAAAGGCGAAAAGCCGGGGCAGCTTGAAAAGCTTTAAAAGCGAGGCGGAGCGCACAATTTTAAAGGCCCGGAATACCGTGTGGAAGGGGAGGATGGCGATCAGGTCGCAGATGTTGGAGCGGACAAAACGCCCCTTATCCGCCGCCGCGTGAAGGCGGACCAGGTAGTCCACTACAAAGACTGCCAGAATCACCTGGTCGGCGCGGATCTCCCAGCCCTTTAACCCTTCCGATAGATCAATGATAATCAGCGCCACCGCAAAAACGGCTAGGGAACTGATGATGATGTCATAAATGAAATGCTGACGCTTCGAAAGCTTCATGGAAATCACCTTCCCTTCAACTTCCCATATTTTCTCAAACTCCGCACCGTATACCATCCCCAGTAATAAATTGCCGCCGGGAGGGACAGCCCCACATACCGGTACACCCGAAAGGTCATGCAGGCGGCCTTAAGCTTATTGCCGGACTTGGAAGCGGCGCTGAGCCGGTAGATCAGCAGAGGCTCGTCCAGTCCCATGGCCGTTGGCGTCCGCTCCTTTAAGATCTGCAGCCATAGGGCAAAGTCCTCATGGATCCGCTCCGAATCCGCGGGAAAATGAGACAGCAGATCCCGGCGGATCAATACGGAGGAACAGGAGATCAGGTTCTGCTTTAGCAGCTGCCGAAAGGCCAGGCGCTTCGGAGCCGGAAGATAGTAGGAGAGCCGGTTCCCATTCTCATCCATAAAGCCAGAGCCGGTGAATGTAAAGGGGCAATGATTGGCTTTGGCAAATGCCAGCTGTTTTTCAAGCTTTTCCGGCGCCCAGCAGTCATCGCTGTCTAAAAAGGCGATCCATTTTCCCTTTGCCTGATCCATTCCTGCATTTCTGGAACGGGAAACCCCAAGATTTTTCGGATTTTGGATCAGCCGCAGCCGGGAATCCTTGGTCAGGGCTTCCTGAATCAGGGAGAGGGTGTTGTCTGTGGAACAGTCTTCAATTAAAATCAGCTCCCAGTTTTTAAAGGTCTGTTCCCGGACAGACCGGATGGCCTGGCGGATATATGCCTCCGCATTGTAGGCGGGCATGATGATGGAGACGGTTGGGGCGCATGCTGACATAAATATTCCTCCCTGGGATGGCGGCAGACTGAAATCTGCGAAATATGCTTCTATATATTGTACACCATTTTCCACTTTTTTCAAATACAGAACGATTTGGATTGGGAGCAAGAAAAAGGGGCCCCCACCGGCCCCTCTCTTAACGCCCATACGCCAACTAACTCATCCCTCCCGATACATCCCCTCAATAATCTCCACCACTCTCTCCATCCCCAGCATACTCACATTCATCAGCATCTGATGGGATTCGATGCTGCCCCATTCCTCCTTGGTATAGGTTTCATAATACTGTCTTCTCCGGTTGTCCGTCTGGCGGACGGCGCTGGCGGCGTCCCGCTCAGGGATTCCATAGCGCTCCATAATGCGGGCGATGCGCTCCTTCCTGGAAGCGCATAAGAAAACATCGATGAGTCCGGGATCATCCCGCAGGATAAAGCCGCCGCAGCGCCCTATAATGATGCATGGGCCCTGGGCCGCCAGCTTCTTGATGAGGGCGGTCTGCACCAGGTATGTATTGTCAGTCAAGGGCAGGCCGTAGCGGGCGGCCTCCTTAGGGTCTTCCGGAACATGGTAGGTGCGCAGGAAGGAATGAAGGGCGCTCTCGTCCACCTTTTCCACGCTGACCGGGGACAGCTGCAGCTCTCTGGCAGCCATTTCTACTAGGCTGCGGTCGTAGAGGGGGATTCTCAGCTTTTTGGAAAGACGTTCTCCTGCCTCATGCCCGCCGCTTCCAAACTGCCGTGCAATGGTAATAATTTTATGGCTCATAAGCACACTCCTTTCTGAATAGACACATTTCTTGCCTGATACCTTGATTATACAGCAAAAACAATAAAAAAGCATTAAAATTCAGAAAAAAGCTTACTGCCCCGAGCTTGCTATTACATCCCTCCCGCCTTTACAGCCTCTTCCTCCTGCGGGGCCTGCTCGTCCAATTCCTCGGAGGCAGAACATTCTTCCATGGCTTTAGCCTGGCCGGACTGAGCCCTCTGGGCCCGCATCATTTCCCAGATGGTATCGTGCATCCAGTTGACCGTGTCGCTGAGCATCTTGTTTTCCGCATCCAGACTCATGATCACATTGCAGAGCTGGGCGATGGTTTCGCGGCTGTTGAAGCGCTTATGTGAGGCGGAGATCCGCTGTAAAATGGAGGGATTCTGCTTGAGCATTTCATCGGCCAGATAGTTGTCCCGCTCCTCGCAGGTCATTTTCATAAATTCCGTATAGTACATTCTCAGCATCCGCATGGACACGTTGCCGCTGCATTTGGGGCACAGGGGATGCCTGGAGGTCTGATAGTAAGCATAATGCCCGCATTTCGGACAGTAAAATACGGCAAGTTCTCGCATTGAAAAATTCCTCGCTTTCAATCTCATTCTATACGATAATGTATAACGAGAAAAATTCCAAAATATACCTATTTTCTTGAAGAAAATGTAAATTTCGGCACAATGCACAAAAAAGCGGCAGAGCACTCAGGCCCTGCCGCTGAACGGATGAGGTAAAAAATGCGGTTTTACTTCTGGATCCGGCCCTGGGTATCAACGACCCAGATATTGCCGTCCTCGTCCTCAAAGTCCTTGTATCCGGCGCCCAGATCCGCCCGCTCAGAGGACTTGGAGCTGGAGCTGGCCTTCTGCACGGAGCCGTTCACATTGATCAGATAGGACACGCCGTCCAGTTCTACGGGAGCGAAGCGCAGATCCCGGTCCGCCTCCTGGCGCAGGCCCTGGATATAGAGCACATTGTCCTTGATTCCGTGGTAGCCCTGGCCCTTATTCGCGCCATCGGTACGGAAGTACCAGTTCTGGCGCTCGCCGCTGTCCTCGTCCTCGATCACCTGCTTGCCGGTTCTCATGATGCCGTCCTCGCCGAAGTAGTAGTTGGCTGCGGTTCCATCCTCATCGCTGATGGACTGTCTGCCGGTCTGCATCTCGCCCTTGGTGTTGAAGGCGTAGCGCTTGGAGTCGATGGTAAAGAGCTCCAGGCCGCTTTCAGCATGGTAAGGCTTACCGTTCTTAAAATAGAAGCGGTAGGTTTCATCCTCGTCGCTTAAGCCCTCGATGCCCTGGATGGTTCTCCAGCCGGAGGCCCGCTTTCCGTCCTCATCGTAGTACTGATAGCCGGCTGCGGTGTCCTCATGGGAGGCCTCGCTGGAAGCCGGGGCCTGAGAATCAGCGCTCTCAGAAACGGTCTCCCCGGAAACCACAGCTTCAGAATCAGCGTTCTCAGACGCCGCTGCTTCGGCGGCTTCCTCGGGCAGCTTATACCATCCGGTTACCATGCGTCCGTCTTCAAAGGTGTAATAAGCGCCGTCGATTTTTTTATCCACCTGGTTTTCTACCCTCTGTCCGTTGCGGTCGTAGTAGAACCAGGACTCGGTTACATCGGGATCGTCCGTCTCGTCCTCTAAGAGGATCCAGCCGGTCTTCATTTTGCCGTCGCCCTCTTCGCCCAGGTAGTAGTTGGCTCCGTCGATTTCCACAGAGCCGGTCATCATATGGCCATCCTCATTGAAATAGTAGGAATAGCCGTCGATCTTGACCCAGCGGGAGGCGGACATTTTCCCGTCTCTTCCATAATAGTACCAATAAATTTCCGGTTCCTCATCGCCGTAGCTGTAGTCTTCATTTTCAATGGAAACCCAGGTGTTGGCAACTCGTTTTCCGTCTTCTCCTACGTAATACTCGTCTACCTGCATGCTGCTTGCCCGCATTCCGTCGGAATCCAGATAATACCAGTTGTCCCCGTCCTTCTTCCAGGTGTCGGTCAGGCGGTACCCGTCGGAGTCATAGTAGACCCAGCCGTCGTCTTCCTGGACCCAGCCGGAGGCTGCGGCGTAAGCGGTTGCGGCGTCCGTTCCCATTGCCAGGGCGGGAGCAAATACAGCCATCAGAGCGGTAGTGGATAATGCAGCCATAACTTTCATGTGTTTCTTCATAATAAACAATCTCTCCTTTTTGAAATGTGAAAACAGGTTTTCTTTGTGGCCGAACATCCGTCGTTGCATTACATGGGTGATTATAGCGGATAAATGCCCCTTTGAATAGTGAAGGTTGCTGGAAGAGGTGGAAGGCGCTGGCGGGGGAGTATATAATGGTTAAAGATAAGACGATAGGGGTCTGGGCATTGGCGTGATATTACGAAAGACCACTTGTTTTCTTTCAATTTCAATGATATAATTGGTTTCACCAAAATGGTGAAAGGTGAATTTATAGTGAAACGAAATTATAAAAACCCTAAAGATACGATATGTCAATGTTTTTTAAAGCTCCCAATAGTAGAAAATTGCCGTCCTTACTCTGAAGGTCAAAGTGATTGTGATTTGATGATCCGATTTAAGGCTGGAAAAGAGAAAAGAATTAGGGTAGAAATTTTAGAACACGCATATCCAAAACATGTGTCGATTGCGCTTGAACGTTTTCGTCAGTATCCGTCGGAGGCATATAATTTGATTTTTGCTCCATTTATATCAGAGGAAGCTGCGCAGCTGTGCCGGCAGAAGCAGGTCGGTTATATAGATGAAGCGGGCAATATGGAAATTATGTTTGACACAACCTATATTTGTATCAAAGGAAATCCCAATAGAGCTCCAGAATCGCGCCGAACCGGCGGTTTGTTTCGCACCTCTGCTACTACATCGGCGCTTGTTTTGCGAAAACTATTGGAGGATACAAACCGGGCGTGGAAATTAAAGTATTTGTCTCAGGAGGTTGGGTGCAGCATTGGCCTGGTATCAAGAGTAAAAAATACTTTGTGCGATCAAATGTGGGCAGAAATGACAGAGGAAGGTTTAAAGATTACGGATTCCGAAGGATTGCTTAAGGCGTGGAGCAGGGAATACCAACTACAGCCAGGAATTTCTTGCTATACATTGGATTCGATTCCTGCTTTTGAAAAGAGGTTAAGTGAATTAGAAGATAAATATGGAATTCGGAGCTATCTTACAGGGTTTGCAGGTGGTGTAAGATACGCGCCGGTTGTCCGTTACAATAAAATTCATGTGATGATAGAGGCTGAGGATTTTGAAAAATTTATACAGTATAGTGGTTGTAAAAGAGTTGATTCCGGCGCAAACGTTATCATCTTAGAGGCAAGCAAGGATAAAACGGCGGATGCGCGGATCCGAAATGATAATACAATCGTCTCGCCAGTACAGGCTTATCTGGATTGCATGCAATTAAAGGGAAGAGGGGAAGAATTGGCGGAGGCTATTTATAGTAAGGAGATTAGGAAATGATCCGCGATGAAGATTTAAAAAACAGTTTGGACTATTCAGAAGGACAAAAAGAAGCGGCATATCGAGTATTAGTAGAGTTGATTAACCTATTTACGGAATATCGCGATGATATTAGAATTGTAGGCGGTTGGGTTCCCGAATTGATGTTTCCGGGAGAAGGGCACATTGGAAGCGTGGATGTAGACGTTTTGATTAATCATCTTACCCTAAAGGATGCGGGATACCAAACAATGGCTAAAATCCTGCTGAGGAATGGATATCAAGAGCATACTGAAAAATACTTTTCATTTGTAAAGACAGTAAAAATAAACGGTATTTTATATGATGTAGACGTGGATATTCTTGCGGGAATGTATGGTGGAACTCAGTTGAAAAAACGAAGCCAGCATGTACAGGGAATCAAGGCCTTAAAGGCAACAGGAGGAAATTTCGCTTTTGATTTCGCACCGCAGAAAATTCGCATTGAAGCAAAAAGACCAGACGGAGCAATGGATGTTGCAAATGTTAATGTAATTGCGGTAGTACCGTACCTTGTAATGAAAACAGCGGCTATGGGAAGAGGAAAAGCAAAGGATGCCTATGATATATACTTTTTGTTGAAACATTATCATGGCGGGGTGATGGAATTGGCAAAAGAATTTTCGGGTTGCAGCCATTTATCACTTGTCAAGGAAATGCTCAGCAAATTGGAAGATAAATTTGCCTCTGAATATCATGCCGGGCCAACAGACGTTGTGATCTTTGAGGATATATTGGATGAAGAGGAGGCAGACATGCTGCGGCGAGATGCATTTGAGCAAGTACAGGCATTAATCAAAAATATCAAGCTTTTCACATAGTAGTCTATGTGTTATACTGTGTACCAAGCAAACATAAACCACCACAAGGAGAAGCGATTATGAAAATAAGACTGGCAGACTATATTGCGGACCGCCTGACAGGAGAGGGGATCCGCCAGGTATTTACGGTAACCGGCGGCGGGGCTATGCATTTAAACGACGCCCTGGGACATAAGGAAGGGCTGCACTGCATCTACAACCATCACGAGCAGGCCAGCGCCATTGCGGCGGAGGCCTACGCAAGGATTCACAACCAGATCGCGGCCCTCTGCGTCACCACCGGCCCCGGTGGGACCAACGCCATCACCGGCGTGGTGGGAGGCTGGCTGGATTCCATCCCCATGCTGGTGCTTTCCGGCCAGGTGCGCTACGACACCACGGCCCGTTGGTCCGGTGTGGGCATTCGGGCTATGGGGGATCAGGAGTTTGATATCTGCCAATCCATTGCCTGCATGACCAAATACTGCGAGATGGTTATTGATCCCATGCGGATCCGCTTCTGCCTGGAGAAGGCCCTGTATCTGGCAAAGTCTGGGCGTCCCGGCCCTTGCTGGCTGGACATCCCCTTAAACGTCCAGTCGGCTGTGATCGAGACGGAGGAGCTTGTAGGCTTTGACCCGGAGGATTACGAGGCCGGAGGCACGGGCTGGAAAATGGATGGAGAGCGCTGGGAACACGGCATCCCGGAGGATCAGGCCGGAGCCGGAGAAAAGCGCCAGGTACTGCCAAAGCCAGTAAGTGAAGAGACGGCGCGTGAGATCATCCGTCGGGTGCGTAAAGCCCGCCGTCCGGTGATCAACGCCGGAAACGGCATCCGCATCGCCGGAGCCCACGACATCTTTCTGCGGGTGGCCCGTAAGTTTGGAGTCCCGGTGATTACTGGCTGGGACAGCGAGGACTGCATGGCCGATGAGGATCCCCTGTACGTGGGACGGGCGGGAAATATGGGGGACCGCCCCGGCAATTTCGCCATCCAGAACAGCGACCTGGTGCTTTCCATCGGAAGCCGCTTAAGCATCCGCCAGGTGGGTTACAACTATAAGACCTGGGCCAGAGCTGCTTATGTGATTGTCAACGACATTGACGAAGAGGAGTTAAAGAAGCCTTCCGTTCACAGCGACATGCGGGTTCACGCTGACGCGGCGGATCTTTTGGCGAAGTTGGAGATAGAGCTGGACCGGATTCTTGCCGCAGAGGGAGAGAGCCTTCCGGACCGTCTTGGCGCTGCCGGCGAAAAGCAGATTTTCGACGGGGGAGAAGGGCTTCCCGGCATGAGCTGGAGTGATACCTGCCGGATGTGGAAGGAAAAGTATCCGGTGATCCAGCCGAAGCATTTCGCCCACGGGGACGATGAGCCGGCCAATGTCTACGCCTTGGTGGGTGTTTTGAGTAGCCGCCTGAAGGAGGGCCAGATTACGGTGGTGGGAAATGGCTCCGCCTGCGTGGTAGGAGGTCATGCCTGGATCGTGAAGCCGGGCCAGCGTTTTATCACCAATTCCGCTGTGGCCGCCATGGGCTATGATCTGCCCGCCGCCATCGGGGCCTGGGCCGCTTCCCGGGAGAGCCGCTGCCACAGCCAGGGCTGTGTGCCGGAAGGTGAGGATTTGATCCTGCTTACCGGCGACGGCAGCATCCAGATGAACCTCCAGGAGCTTCAGACCATCATCCACCACCGGATGAATATTAAGATTTTCCTCATTAACAACGGCGGCTACCATTCCATTCGCCAGACCCAGAAGAATTTCTTCGGGGAGCCCCTGGTGGGAATCGGCGTGGACAGCCGGGACTTGAGCTTCCCGGATATGGGAAAGCTGGCCGCCGCCTACGGCTATCCCTATATCGCCGCCTACCACAACAGCCAGCTGGAGGAAGCTGTCCGGAAGGCGCTGGCCATGGAGGGGCCGGTGATCTGCGAGGCTTTTGTCAGCATGGACCAGAATTTTGAGCCCAAATCCTCGGCCAAGCGCCTGCCCGATGGGACCATGGTGTCCCCGCCCTTGGAGGATCTGTCTCCCTTCCTGCCGGAGGAAGAGATGGATGCCAATATGATCATCCCACGGATTCGGGAGTAGAAAGATGCCGGGAGGACTAAGATGAACGTATTTGTAACCGGGGCTACCAGCTTTATCGGAAGGGCCTCCGTAGATCAGCTTTTGGAAGCGGGCTGTCAGGTGACAGCTGTGGTCCGCCCCGGCTCTCCGGGGCGAAGGGCTCTGGAAGAGATGGAAGGGGTGGAGGTTGTCTCCTTAAATTTGTCGGAGATTTCCGCCCTTCCGGGGCTCCTTGGCCGTGAGGGCAAACTGGGGCAGATGGGAGAGTGCGCCTGGCTTCACCTGGGCTGGGAAGGGGCCGGCAGCGACAACCGCAGGAATCCGGAGCTTCAGAGGAAAAATATCGGCTATGCCCTTGACTCTCTGGAGACAGCGGCCCGTTTGGGCTGCGGACGATTCCTGTTTTCTGGCTCCCAGGCGGAGTACGGAATCTGCGAAGGGGTGATGAGGGAGGACATGGAGTGCCGTCCAGTATCTCAGTATGGGAAGATGAAGACAGAGGTTCTGAAAAATGCCTCCCTTAGGGCCGCCGAGCTTGGGGTAGCTTATCTCCACACCCGGATTTTCAGTGTCTACGGCCCCGGAGATCATCCCTGGTCTTTGGTGGAAACCTGCCTGGACAAGTTTTTGGCGGGAGAGTCGATGGAGCTGGGGCCCTGTACCCAGATATGGAATTTTCTCTATGTGGAGGATGCGGCCCGGGCCTTGGTGCAACTTTTGCTTGGCAAAGGGCCGGCAGGTGTGTATAATGTGGCGGGGGAGGACACGCGCCCCTTACGATCTTATATAGAAGAGATCTACGAGCTGTGCGGCAGGAAGGGATCCTATGTCTACGGCACCCGGCCGCCCAATGCCGAGGGAACCGTATCCCTAAGGCCGGATATTACCCGGCTGAAGGAGGCGGCTCACTTTTGCCCTCAGGTCAGCTTCCATGAGGGGATCGGCAGGATGATCCGCCTGCGGGAAGAAAAAAGAAGCGAAGGAGAAGATCAATCATGAAGCGCTGCATTGCCTGCGGGGCCCCGCTGTGGGACACCCCGCTTCTTACATTAGACCATATGCCGGCCGCAGCCCAGCACATACCGGCAGCAGATCAGGTAAAGGAGGATCAGGGCCTTACCCTGAACCTGTGCCAGTGTACCGGCTGCGGCCTGGTGCAGTTTGACTGCCAGCCGGTGTCTTACTACCGGGACGTGATCCGGGCGGGGGGATACTCCACCACCATGGTGGAGCTGCGCCGCTATCAGTACCGCCATCTGATCGAGTCTTATCATCTGGAGGGGAAGAAATTCCTGGAGGTAGGCTGCGGACAGGGCGAGTTTTTGAAGGTGCTGACGGAGTTTCCGGTGGAAGCCCACGGGGTGGAGCACGACGCCCGCCTGGTTGAGCTGGCAAGAGCCCAGGGCCTTTCGGTGGAGCAGGGCTTTACGGAGACGGAGGAAACTGTTTTTGCAGGCGGCCCTTACGATGTATTTCTTTCCTTTAACTTCCTGGAGCACCAGCCCCGCCCAGGCGTTATGCTCCAGTCCATTTACCGCAATCTGAGCGCAGAGGGCATAGGGCTGGTGACAGTGCCGAGCTTTGAGTATATTATGGAGCACAACGGCTACTATGAGCTGATCCGGGATCATATCGCCTACTATACCTTTGACACCCTGGCTTCCCTTTTGGAGCGCAACGGCTTTATGGTGCTGGAGTGCGAGATGGTGAACCGGGACACATTATCCTTTGTGGTAAAGAAACGCCCCTTAACTGACGTTTCCAATCTCAAGGCCGGATTTGAGGGCTTAAAGCAGGAGATGGAGACCTACTTAAAATACCTGTCTGCCTGGAAGAAGACTGCCGCCATCTGGGGAGCCAGCCACCAGGGCTTTACCCTGGCCGCCACTACCAAGCTGGGCCAGAAGGCCCGCTACATCATCGATTCCGCCCCCTTTAAGCAGGGACGGTTCGCCCCGGCCTCCCATCTGCCCATCGTTAGCCCGGAGCATTTTCATGAAGAGCCGGTGGACGCCATCGTGATTACGGCTCCCGGCTATACCGATGAGATCGCGGGGATCATTGAAGAGAAATTCGGGGGCAAAGTGGAAGTGATGGCTATGCGCTCCAACCATCTGGAGCGGCTGAAGGGCCCGAAGTCCTAGCTAAAGGAGAAACGTCTATGGAACGAATTGTGATCACCGGGGCTACTGGTTTTCTGGGCCGGAACCTGGCGGCTCTGTTTTTGGAAAAGGGCTATGAGGTTTTTGCGGTGGTGCGTCCCCAGTCCCCCAATCTGGGGCTGCTGCCAACCCATCCGAATTTTCATCTGATCCAGGCTCCCTTAGAGCAGACCAGCCAGTGGGAGAGCCGGATTGGCCGCGCCCACGGCTTTTTCCACTTCGCCTGGGCAGGGGTGAACCGGCAGGAGATCGACTCTCCCCAGGTCCAGGCCCGCAACGTGGCTATGTCCTTAGAATGCCTGGGAGCGGCTTTCCGTCTGGGCTGCGGCATTTTTATGGACGCCGGCTCCCGGGTGGAGTATGGCACGCCGAATGCTCCTTTCCGGGAGGACATGGACTGCGCTCCGGTGAATGAATACGGAAGGGCCAAGTGGGAATTTTATCGGAAGGCCGCAGCTTTAAGCGGACAGCTGGGAATCCGCTTTTTCCATCTGCGTTTTTTTAGTGTCTACGGCCCGGGGGATCATCCCTGGTCCATTATCTCCACCCTGTGCCGCGATCTGCCTCTGGGAAAGACGGTATCTTTAAGCGCCTGCCGCCATCTTTGGAATTTTATGTATATTCAGGATGCGGCGGAGGCAGTATATGCATTATACCGCCATGGAAATGAGAACCCCTCCGCCATTGTCAATGTGGCGGGAGGCGACACCCGCCCCCTGCGGTCCTTTGTGGAGGAAATCTACGAGATTGCTGGAAGGCGGGGGACTCTGGAATACGGAACCTTTGTCCAGGCAAAGGAAGGAGCCCCGGACATCTGCCCTGATATTTCACGGCTTTTGGCCTTTACCAGGGGGGACTGGAAGGAGCGTTATGCCTTCCGCCAGGGCATAGAAGAAACCATAAGGAGTACGGAATGAAAAAGATCAGCATTTTAATTCCCTGTTATAATGAAGAGGAAAATATTGTTCCCATCAGCCAGGCGGTGATCGAAACCATGGAGCGGGATCTGCCGGAATACGCCTTTGAGCTGGTGTTTATTGACAATGATTCCACGGACAATACCCGCCCTCTGATCCGAAAGCTGTGCGAAAAGGATAAGCGAGTCAAGGCCATTTTCAATGCTCGGAATTTCGGCCAGTTTAATTCCCCATACTACGGCATGCTCCAGGTAACCGGGGACTGCGTTGTGGAGATGGTAGCTGATTTCCAGGACCCGGTGGATATGATCCCAAAGTATGTGCGGGAGTGGGAGAAGGGTTACAAGATCGTCATCGGCATCAAGACCAGCAGCAAGGAAAATAAGGTGATGTATTGGCTGAGAAGCTGCTACTACAGAACCATCAAGCGCCTTTCCGATGTGGAGCAGATCGAGCATTTTACCGGCTCCGGCCTCTATGACCGGGAGTTTATCGAGGTGCTGCGAAACTTAAACGACCCCACCCCGTTCCTGCGGGGAATCGTGGCGGAGCTGGGCTATAAGCGCAAGGAGATTCCCTACGAGCAGCCCAAACGCCGGGCGGGCAAGACCCACAACAATTTTTACCGGCTTTACGACGCCGCTATGCTCAGCGTTACCTCCTACACCAAGGCGGGACTGCGGCTGGCTACCTTTTTCGGCTTTTTCTGTTCCCTGGCCAGCATGTGCGTTGCCTTGGTTTACCTGGTGATGAAGCTGATCTGGTGGGACCGTTTCCCGGCCGGCATGGCTCCCATGCTCATCGGCATGCTGTTTTTGGGCTCCGTGCAGATCTTTTTTATCGGCCTTTTAGGGGAATATATTATGAGCATCAACCAGCGGGTGATGAAGCGGCCTCTGGTGATCGAGGAGGAACGGCTGAATTTTGAGGCCGGGCAGAAAGGCGGGGACCAGTGATGAAATACAAGATCGACGTCGTGCGCATCCGGGAAAATTCCATCGAGCTCAACGGCTGGGTGGTTGGCAAGAATCCTGAAAGCAAAGCCACCTTTCGGGTGCTGGACGAAAAGAAGCAGCCGGTAAAGTTTAAATGCGTTTCCACCAGGCGGGACGATGTGAGCCATATTTATTTTAAAAAGATTTACGATAAGGATTTCGGCTTTGACATCCGTTTTCCCTATGAGCGGGGAAAGACCTACTGGCTGCTGATCCGCTGCGAAGGACGCCAGGCTTCCGTCAAGTACAACGAGGAGCTGATTGCCAAGCGCGCCAGCGTGGCTCACAAGCGGATGGAGAAGATCCGGGATCTGATGAATATGGAGACGGTCCGGGTGGCCTGGAATTTCTTTAAGGAGCACGGACTACGGGCATTGGTGGTGAAATCAAAGCACAAGCTTCAGGGTATTGACAATGATTACGAGTACGGCGAGTGGTATGAGCTGACTAAGCCCTCTGAGGAAGAGCTGCAAAGGCAGAGGGAAACGCCCCTGCCCGATCGGCCGCTTCTCTCCATCGCCATTCCTGTTTACAAGACGCCGCCCCGGTATCTGCGGGAGATGCTGGATTCCATTCTGGCCCAGACCTATGAAAACTGGGAGGTGTGCATCGCTGACGGAAGCCCAGCCGGTGAGAGCCTGGAAAAGGTGCTAAAGGAGTACGCCGGAAAGGACGCCCGCTTCCGCTATGAGATCCTGGGAAAGAACTTAGGCATCGCGGGCAATACCAACGCCGCCATCGCCATGGCCAAGGGAGATTACCTGATTCTGGCGGACCACGACGATACGCTGCCCTCCCACGCCCTCTACGAGGTGGCGAAAGCGGCGGGGGAGAGGCCGGACTGCCAGGTGATTTATTCCGATGAGGATAAGCTGGACATGGACGGGAAGGCTCTGTTTGATCCCCATTTTAAGCCGGATTTTAACCCGGATCTTTTAACCAGTGTCAATTATATCTGTCACCTTTTTGTGGTGCGCATGGATCTTTTAAAGAAGGTGGGGCTGTTCCGCCAGGAATTTGACGGGGCCCAGGATTACGACTTTATTTTCCGCTGCACGGAAGCCGCTAAGGAGGTATACCATATCCCCAAGGTGCTCTACCATTGGCGCTGCCACCAGAATTCCACCGCAAGCAATCCGGACAGCAAGCGCTACGCCTTTGAGGCGGGAGCCAGAGCCATAATGGCCCATTATGAACGGATGGGGATCAAGGCATTGTCGGTGGAAAAGGGTGTGGATTACGGCATTTACCACACGAAATTCGAGATTCAGGGCAATCCTCTTGTATCTGTGATTATTCCTAACAAGGATCACAGCCAGGATCTGGATACCTGCCTGCGTTCCATTTTAGAGCGCTGCACTTACAAAAACCTGGAGTTTATTGTGGTGGAGAACAACAGCACCCAGCCGGAAACCTTCCGCTACTATGAGCAGATCCAAAAGGAATTTCCCTGCGTGCGGGTGGTGAGGTGGGAGCGGGAGTTCAACTATTCCGCTATTAACAATTTCGGCGCGGGCTTTGCCAAGGGTGAGTACCTGCTGCTTTTAAACAACGATACGGAAGCCATTAACCCGGATTTTATCCAGGAGATGCTGGGCTTCTGCCAGCGGGAGGACGTAGGGATTGTGGGAGCCCGGCTCCTTTACGGCGACGACACCATCCAGCACGCCGGGGTGGTGATCGGTTTCGGCGGCATTGCCGGCCACACCTTTATCGGCCTTCATAAGGCGGAAAACAGCTATTTCCACCGGGCCATGTGCGCCCAGGACTACAGCGCCGTCACCGCCGCCTGCCTGATGACGAAAAAATCTGTCTTTGATCAGGTGGGAGGCCTTTCCCAGGAGCTGGCGGTGGCATTCAACGATATCGACTACTGCATGAAGGTGCGGGCATTGGGCAAGCTGGTGGTCTACGCTCCCTACGCCCTTTTGTACCACTATGAATCCAAGTCCAGGGGCCTGGAGGACACCCCTGAAAAGGTGGCCCGCTTTAACCGGGAGGTGGCCATCTTTATTAAGAAGTGGCCGGACATCATCAGGAAAGGGGATCCCTATTACAACCCCAACCTGACCCTGCGCAAGTCCAACTTTGCCCTGCGGGATCTGTTGAAGGAGAAAATCGGGGAACCCTACGATTTAAGCGCTTATGAGAAATTTGCGCCGGAGGAAAAATCATGAAGGTGACGGTGATCATCCCCAATTATAACGGCCTGAAATTTATGGAGCCCTGCTTTGCCGCCCTAAAGGAGCAGACCTGTAAAGATTACGCTCTCCTGGTGGTGGACAACGGCTCTACCGACGGAAGCGTGGAGTGGCTTAAGGAGCATCAGGTTCCCTCTATTTTCCTTCCGGAAAATACGGGATTTTCCGGCGCGGTCAATGTGGGAATTCGGGCGGCGAAAACGCCTTATGTGATTCTTTTAAACAACGACACGGAGCCGCAGCCTATGTATATCGAGGAGCTGGTACGGACCATCGAGCGGTCGGAGAAGATTTTTTCTGTCAGCAGCAGGATGATCCAGCTGTATCAGAAGGATAAAATGGACGACGCCGGGGATATGTACACGGTTTTGGGCTGGGCCTTCCAGCGGGGGGTAGGACGCCCGGTAAAACGCTACGGCCGCCCCTGCCGGGTCTTTTCCGCCTGCGCCGGAGCCGCTATCTACCGGCGGAAGGTCTTTGAAGAGATCGGTCTTTTTGACGAGCTGCATTTTGCTTACCTGGAAGATCTGGACATCGGCTACCGGGCCAGGCTGGCGGGATATGACAATGTATACTGTCCCGGCGCGGCGGTGTATCATGTGGGCAGCGGCACCAGCGGCTCAAAGTACAATGCCTTTAAGGTGCGGCTGGCGGCCCGCAACAACATTTACCTGAATTACAAAAACATGCCGGACTGGCAGCTAGCCTTAAACGCCCTTCCCATCTGCCTGGGAATGGCGGTGAAGTATCAGTTCTTCAAAAGGCTGGGCTTTGAGAAGGATTATGTGGACGGAGTAAAAGAAGGGTGGAAAACCCGTAGAAAATGCAGGCGGGCTGTGGATAACCCCAAGATGCAAAAGCGCTGCCTTGCCATCGAAGGGGAATTGATTGCGGGAACCTTTGTGTATGTGTGGGAGTTTTTCAATCGGAAGGTGCTGGGGCGTTGAGAGAAACGCTTATTACGGGAATTTTAAGATATTTTTTATAGCTTCTCCCGGATTTATCATGTATAATATACGGAATGGTTGCAATGCAATCCGACAAGGCTGTCCGCAGTTGCTTTTTACGCGGACGGCATAGATAAGGTGAGATTAAGATGATTAAGGATAACCAGAAACAGCTGAACAGGGTTCATGTTGTTCTGGATGCATTGGTTACGTTGGCAGCTTACGCCCTGGCCTGGCTGATCGTAATTAGCGGGAAGGTGATTCCCCTGGGGGCCAACGTGGGTGTACTGGAGCCCCAGGTGTACTTTGTGGCTCCTGTTTTTATCGTACCGGTGTATCTGATTTTATACGGGGCCTTTCATTTATATGTGCCCAAGCGGATTCAGGGCCGGCGCTCGGAATTTGCGAATATCTGCAAGGCCAATACCATTGGCTTGATGATCTGTACCCTGGTTTTGTTCGGCGGGCGCAGCTTCATCCCCCATATGAATTATTTCTCCGCCAGATTGCTGTTGGGCTTTTTTGTCTGCAACATTCTGCTGCTGGAAACGGAGCGCATGGGGATCCGCATTTTCCTCCGCTCCCTGAGGACCAACGGGTATAATCAGAAGCATATTCTTCTCATCGGCTACAGCCGGGCGGCGGAGGGATTTATCGACCGGGTGAGCATGAATCCGGAGTGGGGGTATCATATTCAGGGGATTTTGGATAATCACCAGCCGGCCGGGTATTCCTATAAGGGGGTGCCGGTTTTGGGGCCCATTGCCAGCCTCTACGGCTATCTAGCCGCCAACAATCTGGATGAGATCGCCATTACCCTGAGCCTGAAGGAATATGAGAATCTGGAACAGATCGTGGCGGCCTGTGAGAAATCCGGCGTCCACACCAAGTTTATACCGGATTATAACAACATTATTCCAACCATCCCCTTTATGGAGGATCTTCAGGGGCTTCCGGTGATTCACATCCGCCATGTGCCCCTGACCAATATGTTTAACGCCACCATCAAGCGCTGTATGGACATTGTGGGAGCGGTGTGCGCATTGATTATCTTTTCGCCGGTGATGCTGCTTACGGCTCTTTTGGTTA
This sequence comes from uncultured Enterocloster sp., assembly GCA_944383785.1. Taxonomy (GTDB): domain Bacteria; phylum Bacillota; class Clostridia; order Lachnospirales; family Lachnospiraceae; genus Enterocloster. The sequence continues at coordinate 55,568 of CALWQV010000004.1, forward strand.
AGCTCACATCTCCCGGGCCGGTGATCTACAGCCAGGAGCGGATCGGGCTGCACAACCGTCCCTTTCGGATGTACAAGTTCCGCTCCATGGAGGTTCAGGACCCTGGCAAGGAGAAAAGCCAGTGGACCACGCCCCATGATCCCAGGGTGACGCCCATCGGGCGGGTGATACGCAAGACCAGCATCGACGAGATGCCTCAGTTTTTTAATATACTCATCGGGGATATGAGCCTGGTAGGGCCCAGGCCGGAGCGGCCCCTTTTTGTGGAGAAGTTTAAGGAGGAGATCCCCCGTTACATGATCAAGCATCAGGTGCGGCCCGGACTTACGGGCTGGGCCCAGGTAAACGGATACAGAGGCGATACCTCCATTACCAAGCGGATCGAGCATGATCTCTATTATATTGAGAACTGGAGTATTGGATTTGACATTAAGATCCTGTTTTTGACGGTATTTAAAGGATTTATCAATAAAAACGCCTACTGATTTTTGGGCGGGCGGGCTTCTGTCCAGGCGGCGGGGCCCCGGGAATAGAATGAGGACAGAGAGATGAACCGAGAATTTGAAAGAGGAACTGAATTGGAACACGAGAAGGGAAGGAGCCGGGGCAGAAGCAGGGGCGAACAAAGCGGCACCCGTTTTGCCTCCCGCTATGAAGGGGCCAGGGATAAATCAGCCTCCCGCAGGAGCGCGGCCTCCGGGGAGCCCTCCCGCGCCGGCTGGATCGAGCTGGAGGGAGACCGGGAAGCAGCCGCTCCCCTGAGGGCGAAGCGGGCCCCGGGCCTGGGCGGCAGCGGCTCGGGGGGCAATAGCTCCGGCAGGCGCGGAAAAAAGGAAGAGTCTAGCCAGCAAAAGGCGAAAAAGAAGCTTAGAATGCGGATCATCGCCATCATCGTGGCGGAGGTTTTCGCTCTGTGCTTTATCTTCGCCAGCCGCTACGTGGTGGGCAAGATGAATCTGATCGGCCAGAATGTGGGCTTTAACATGGAGGACATGACCAACCCCAACCTGTCCCATGAGAAGCTGGAAACTATGAAGGGATACTGGACCGTAGCTCTTTTCGGCGTAGATAGCCGTGGGGATAATGTGGCCCGCCAGACTAATTCCGACGTGATTATCATTGCCAACGTCAATATGGATACGGGGGAGATCAAGCTGGTCAGCGTTTACCGTGACAGCTACCTGAATATTGACGAGGGAAATTCCTATAATAAGATCAACCAGGCCTATTTCCTGGGCGGCGCGGAGCAGGCCATCAGCGCCCTGAACCGGAACCTGGACCTGCAGATCGACGATTACGGCACCTTTAACTGGAAGACAGTGGCCCAGGTGATCAACGCCCTGGGCGGCGTGGACGTGAACCTGAGCAAGGCCGAGTTCTACTATATTAACGCCTATATTACGGAGACCGTAAAGGCTACGGGCATCGGATCCACCCAGCTGACCCATGCGGGGGAGAACCATCTGGACGGCATCCAGGCGGTGGCTTACGCCCGTCTGCGGAATATGGATACGGACTTCGCCCGGACGGAGCGCCAGCGTGAGGTCATCGCCCAGTCCTTCGAGAAGTTAAAGAAGTCGGATTTCGCCACCATCAACTATGTGATGGAGACGGTGTTAAAGGGCATTGAGACCAACATCAGCTACGATGACCTTCTTCCGGCCGCTATGAACCTGACCAAGTACCATATCAGCGAGACTACCGGCTTCCCCACCGCCCGGGACAATGTGAATATGGGCCGAAAGGGCGCCTGCGTTATACCCGCTACCCTGGAGAGCAATGTGAAAATTCTCCACGAGTTTTTGTTCGGCGAGGAAGATTATGAGCCCAGCGACAAGGTAAAGCAGATTAGCGCCAAGATTTCTGCCGACAGCGGCAGCTATAAGGAGGCCAAGCCTATCGACCATGTGGGCACCGACGGCGGCTATATCCCCACTACAGGGGAGACGGAGGAATCCCAGACCCTGGAAGGGGAGACTCTGGAAGGGGAGACCCTGGATCCGGATGAGACTACCGGAACCGATGAGACTGCCGGGCTCTTCCCGGGACTCGGGGACGACTGGATTGACGGAGAGTATCCGGAGGGACTGGAGTTAGAGACGGATGAGGACGGAAACTATATTGACCCGCCGGAGGGCTGGGGCCCGGGCTATGAATTTACAAGGCCGGCGCCCACCAGGGAGACGGGAGAAAGCGGAAGGCATCCGGAAAGCACTACGGTGGCCCATCCCGCCGATTCCAGCACTCAGTCCCAGGATGAACTGACAGGCCCGGGAGTGCCCACCAGACCGGATCAGACCTCGCCCCATACCAGCGAGGCTCAGACCACCGAAGGGACTACGGTTCCGGTACAGCCGGAGACAGTTCCGGACAATAGCGCCGGAGGGCCAGGCTCCGTTATATTGAATCCGTAAACTGCGTATCAGGCGGCATCGGCGTTTTTGCCGCTGCCGCCTGTTTGTTACGAGCACTTAGCGCCTGTCTTTTAGGCGCTTACGTGCAAGGTATTGTTGCGGGGGAATGATTCCCCCATTTACAGACGCCGGGCAACCGGCCGAGAGGAGAGAATCAGATTGGAAGACCAGAATAACAATAAGGATGAAGGGAATTACGAGAAGATCTGCTACATCTGCCACAGATCCGAGAGCAAGGCGGGGCCTATGATTTCCATGCCCGGCGGCATGTGCCTGTGCCGCGACTGCATGCAGAAGGCCTTTGACTCCCTGAGCAAAAGCGGGATGGACTTTTCCAAGCTGCCGCCTATGCCCTATATGAACCTTAATTTCAGCGACATGCCTGTACAGCCGGTGGAAATTCCCAAAAAGCAGAAAATCAAGAAGTGTTCCGGAAAACAGCCCGCCCTGACGATGAAGGACATTCCCGCCCCTCATCAGATTAAGGCAAAGCTGGACGAGTATGTGATCGGCCAGGAAAAGGCGAAAAAGGCCGTATGCGTGGCGGTTTATAACCATTATAAGCGTGCCTTTTTAAGCGGTTCGAAAGAGGATGGGAAAGACGAGGATGTTGTGATCCAGAAATCCAATATTCTGATGGTAGGCCCTACGGGAAGCGGGAAGACCTATCTGGTAAAGACCCTGGCAAAGCTGCTGGACGTGCCCCTGGCCATCGCAGACGCTACATCCCTGACCGAGGCAGGATATATAGGAGACGATATTGAAAGCGTTGTCTCCAAGCTTCTGGCGGCGGCGGATAACGACATCGAGCGGGCTGAAAAGGGGATCATTTTTATTGATGAGATCGATAAAATCGCCAAGAAAAAGCAGACTACCACAAGGGACGTCAGCGGCGAGTCCGTGCAGCAGGAGCTTTTAAAGCTTTTGGAGGGCAGCGTGGTGGAGGTCCCCGTAGGCTCCACCCAGAAGAACGCCATGACCCCTACCGCATCGGTGAATACGGACAATATTCTCTTTATCTGCGGCGGGGCTTTCCCGGATCTGGAGGATATTATCAAAGAGCGGCTCTCGAAAAAGACCTCTATGGGCTTTGGCTCTGTGTTAAAGGACGCCTATGAGCGGGACCCGGATATCCTCAGCTATGTAACGGGGGAGGACCTGCGGGTCTTTGGCATGATCCCGGAGTTTCTGGGCCGTCTGCCAGTGACCGTTACCCTTCGGGGGCTGGATGAGGAGATGCTGGTTCGGATTTTAAAGGAACCCAGAAACGCTATTATCAAGCAGTACGAGAAGCTTCTGGCCATGGATGAGGTAAAGCTGGTCTTTGAAGACGACGCCCTGGAGTGGATCGCTAAGGAAGCGCTGAAGCGGGGAACCGGGGCCAGGGCCCTGAGGGCGGTGCTGGAGGAATTTATGCTGGATATTATGTATGAAATCCCCAAGGACCCCAATATCGGTTCCGTGGTGGTGACCCGGCCTTATCTGGAAAAGAACGGCGGCCCTCTGATCCGGATGCGGGGTTAGCGCAGCAGCCGGAAGGTTTCATAGAGATCCAGGCTGCCGTACCCCCACTCCCGGTTGGGATAGGAGAGGGATGGGCTGCGCCTGGCCCCCCGGATCAGGTAGGAGCGGAGGGAAGCCTGGCTGATATTTACGTCATTTCCCTCCACCATGCCCCAGCTTAAAAGGCTGGCGGCCGCCCCGGCGGCATGGGCGGCTGCCACGGAGGTTCCGCTGCGCCTGGTCATGGGATAGGAAGCTGCGCCTCCGGCGGCCGCGGCTGGGGCGGGACCGTATACGTTTACGCCGGGGGCGGTTAGATCCGGCTTGATCTGGCCGTTTAAGGCGTAGCCGCGGCTGGAATGGATGGCAATGCTGTCGTTTGTATGGTTGTAGGCGCCGATGGTCAGAGGGGCGGCGGAATTGGCAGGGATGGTGATGGTGGACCAGGGATCCGGCTTCAGAAAGCGGGTTTCCGGCGAGATGAAGCCTTCCGCCGGCAGCCACATGTTATATTCCCCCGGAAATCTTGGGTTGGCATATACCCGAATCCGCCAGATGCCCTCCGCCGGCTTTTGAAAACGGATGAAGAACAGCTGGCGGCCGGAGTTGGGCTCCACCGGTATCTCGTATACGGTGATCTGTGTCTCCACCAGGGAAAAGGAGAGCTGCACCTGGCCCTTTGTGGCGGGGGAGGGACCGCCTGCCCTCTCGCCTCCCGGGGAGATAAAGCTGATGGAGTAGGAGGCGGTGCCGGCACTCCACATTTCCATGGAGAAGCCGGAAGCGGACTCCTGGGGACCTACGTAAAGCTCCACATCCTCGTAGCCATCACCATCGCCTCCTCGGTAGTGGTGGCCCAGGCCGGTTTCATTTCCCGCCGCGGCTACGGAGATGATGCCGGGAAAACGGATGAGGCTCTGGAGGGTGGAGCTTAAGGGAGAGCGCCCCTCATGGCTTCCGGAATTGGTCCCCAGCCCCAGAAGGATCACCAGAGGCATTCCAAAACGGAGAGAGGTTACGTAGAGATATTTAATGGCCATCATAATGTCGTTTTCCTGGTAGGCGGGCGCTTCCGGGCGGATCAGGTAAAACTGGCGCAGATAGTCCTTGGCGGGCTTCAGCTTGACCGCCGCAAGACGGCAGTTGGGAGCCGCTCCGTTGAAATCTCCATCCGGTGAAAATCCCCCGGCGGCGATGCCGGCCAGGAAGGTGCCGTGGCCCTCCGTATCCCGGGAGGGCACCAGGGCATATGGGTCTTCGGAGGCCAGGGCCCGGTTAATCTCTTCTTCCGTAAACTGTGTGCCGTAGGAAGCGCCGCTGTTGGGGAAATCGTCCGGCACCCCAGGGGGGATGGCACTTAAATCCTCCGGCAGAGTCTGGTCCCAGAGACACAGGAGGCGGGTGGTACCGTCTGGGTTGCGAAAAAGGGGATTGGTGTAATCCAGCCCCGTATCCGCCAGGCCGATGATAGTCCCTCGGCCCCCGTTTGCCAGGGCCGGGGTATTGAGGACCTGCTGGATTCCCGAGGCCTCCATGCTGGAGGTGTCAAGGAGGGTGAACAGGCTGGGGATGCTGTAGTAGGAATATTTCTCAAAGGACAGGGGGAGACTGCTCTCTAAGGGCACATGGACCACCGCGTAGTAGGAGGAAGCGTATTCCAGGCAAATGGTTCCTAGAAGACTGTTCGGCAGAGGCTGGCTCTGATTGGTATAGTAGTAGAGAAAATCGGCGTACTGCTGGGAAGCTGGATTAAAGGGACAGGAAGACACGGCGTTTACTCCAAAGGATTTTTCTATCCCAATATATGCGAAAAGACAAAAGGACATACGTGAAAAAGCATCGGAAAGGAAGGTGGCTATATGACATATTTTTGGATCGCGACAGCTCTTGGAGGGCTGGATCAGATGGTAAAGCAGAACATAGAGGAACAGGAGGCGGGAGAGCTGCCCCGGGATCTTCCCTGCGCGAAGGGATGGATCCGCCTGCACAAAAGCCACAACTCCGGCTTCCCCTTCGGCGTTTTAAAGGATAAGCCCCAGCTGGTGCGCAATATTCCGCTGATGATGACCTCCGCCCTGGCAGGAGCCCTGGGAGCCCTTTGCGGGCGCAGGGACGGAGCGGTGGGAATTCTGGAGCGGCTGGGACTGAGCCTTGCTCTGGGGGGAGCCGTCAGCAACACCTGGGACCGGATGGTCCGGGGATATGTGGTGGACTATTTTTCCATTCAGTGGAAGGGATTAAAAAAGGTGATTTTTAATCTGGGAGATCTTTTTATCTTTCTGGGGGCGGCGGCGTTTCTGCTTTCTCAGGGCTTAAAAAGCCTTAAGGAGAGACGGCCTTAGCTGAGGACTGCGCCGAAAGTCCCGCCCAGGATGCACAGCCCCAGCACATAGGAGCTTCGCTTCAGATCCAGAGGGACGCCCTGGTTTAAAAGCCGGGAGACGGCAAAGAGCACCAGAAAATAAAGGAGCCCCGAGAGAAAGCCCCAGAAAAACCGGCGTTTTCCCATGGATTTGCCGGCGGCCAGTCCTCCTCCGGCGCAGGCGGCGAAGTAGACGGCAAAGATCAGGAGATTGACGATTCCTTCCTCCAGCCGCAGCCGGTACAGGGCGAAGGCCAAAAGAGCTAGCAGCAGGGCGGACAGCGTGTAAGACAAAAGCAGGGAGCGGATCATAGGTTTGACAGCGCGAAGTGTCATAAAAGATTCCTTCTTAATTGTTTTGGTTGATGCAATATATTCGGGACAAGGGGAGGTTATGCGGGAAAAGCCCGCATTTTCTCGTTGCGTCCCCGCATTTGCTGTGTTATAATTCATTGTAACAGTTCAGGACGGCGAGAAAACAGGGACAAAAGCAGGCGTTAAGCTGGCTTATAAGTATGCTTTTCAGCTGTCCCCAACAGTTACTATCTATCATAAAAAGAGGAGGTGCCGCGTATGAAGCGTGTAAAGACTTTAAATGCCAATACCTTAAAGGATACCATGAAGAAGGGCGGCTGCGGTGAGTGCCAGACTTCCTGCCAGTCCGCATGCAAGACGTCCTGCACCGTAGGCAATCAGTCCTGCGAGAACCCCAACCGCTAATCGGAAGCGAAAAGCGTATGCAGTAAGAGCCCCTAGGTCCGGTGGATTGTAGGGGTTTTTCCATGTATGGCGGGCTGATGTCCGCTTGTATAGAAAAGAAAGAGAGAGTGTACCAGTGATTCATCAGTATCAAAATAACGGCTACAACATTGTGATGGATGTTAACAGCGGTTCCGTTCATGTGGTGGAGCCGGTGGTCTACGACGCCATCGCCCTCTTGGCCGAAGAGATGCCGGAGCTTGAAAAGCCGGAGAAACTTTCCGGGGAGGCGAAGGAGCGGGTAAGCCGCGCTTTAAAGGAGCGCTACGGCGCCAATGAGATCGCGGAGGCCCTAGAGGACGTCCAGGAGCTGATCGACTTGGAGCAGCTGTTTACCCGGGATATTTACAAAGATTTTGTTATGGATTTTAAGAAGCGAAAAACCGTGGTCAAGGCCCTGTGCCTGCACATCGCCCATGACTGCAACTTAGCCTGCCGCTACTGCTTCGCGGAGGAAGGGGAGTACCACGGCCGCCGTGCCCTTATGAGCTATGAGGTGGGAAAGAAGGCTCTGGATTTCCTCATCGCCAATTCCGGAAACCGCCGCAACCTGGAGGTGGATTTCTTTGGCGGCGAGCCCCTTTTAAACTGGGATGTAGTGAAGCGTCTGGTGGAGTACGGACGTTCCCAAGAGGAGGTCTACAACAAGAAGTTCCGTTTCACCCTGACCACCAACGGCGTTCTGTTAAACGACGAGGTGATGGAGTTCTGCAATCGGGAGATGGGAAATGTAGTGCTGAGTCTGGACGGCCGCAAGGAGATTAACGACAAGATGCGTCCCTTTAGGGGCGGCCAGGGAAGCTACGACCTGATTGTGCCCAAGTTCCAGAAATTTGCCGAGAGCAGAGATCAGAACAACTACTATGTCCGGGGCACATTTACCCGGGAAAACCTGGATTTCTCCAAAGATGTGCTTCACTACGCGGATCTGGGCTTTAAGCAGATGTCCATGGAGCCGGTGGTGGCGGACCCGTCGGAGCCATACGCCATCCGTGAAGAGGACATTCCCCGGATTCTTGAGGAATACGATAAGCTGGCGGTGGAATATATCAAGCGCAAGAAGGAAGGCAGAGGCTTTAATTTCTTCCATTTTATGATCGACCTAAATGCCGGCCCCTGCGTGGCAAAGCGCCTGGCCGGCTGCGGCTCCGGCACCGAGTATCTGGCGGTGACCCCCTGGGGCGACCTTTATCCCTGTCACCAGTTTGTGGGGAACGAGCAGTTCCTTCTGGGAAATGTGGACACCGGCATTGTGAATACCCAGGTGCGGGACGAGTTTAAAATGTGCAATGTCTACGCCAAGGAGAAATGCAAGGACTGCTTCGCACGCTTCTACTGCAGCGGCGGCTGCGCGGCCAACGCCTGGAATTTCAGTAACTCCATCACCGGCGCATACGAGATCGGCTGCGAGATGCTGCAGGAAAGGAGCGGGCGCAGCGATACGACTAAAGGCCCGCTCGCGGAAGACGAGGCTTAAGCAGATGAAATATGAAGTGATTGCGAGGGACGGGCGGGCCAAGAGAGCCCGCATGGAGACCGTCCATGGAACCATAGAGACGCCAGTATTTATGAATGTAGGCACAGTGGGAGCCATCAAGGGGGCAGTGTCAACCGACGATCTGCGCCAGATCGGCACTCAGGTGGAGCTGTCCAACACCTACCACCTCCATGTGCGCACCGGCGATGAGCTGATTAAAAAATTCGGCGGCCTTCATAAGTTTATGAATTGGGACAGGCCCATCCTTACCGATTCCGGCGGTTTTCAGGTATTTTCCCTGACTAGCCTGCGAAAGATCAAGGAGGAAGGGGTTTACTTTAACTCCCATATCGATGGCCGCAAGATTTTCATGGGGCCGGAGGAGAGCATGCAGATCCAGTCAAACCTGGGCTCCACCATTGCCATGGCCTTTGACGAGTGCCCCCCAAGCCACGGGGCGGAAAGCTATATCCGGGCTTCCGTGGAGAGGACTACCCGCTGGCTTTTGCGCTGTAAGAACAAAATGGAGGAATTAAACAGCCTTCCCGATACCATCAACAAAGAGCAGCTGCTCTTTGGCATCAACCAGGGGGGCGTGGTAGACGAGATCCGCATCTGGCACGCGAAGGAGATTGCCCAGATGGACCTGCCCGGCTATGCCGTAGGCGGCCTGGCCGTAGGCGAGACTCATGAGGAAATGTATCACATTCTGGACGTGACGGTGCCCTATCTTCCGGCAAATAAGCCGGTGTATCTGATGGGAGTGGGAACCCCCGCCAATATCCTGGAGGCGGTGGACCGGGGCGTGGACTTCTTTGACTGCGTCTATCCTTCCAGAAACGGCCGCCATGGCCATGTGTACACTAACCAGGGAAAGCTCAACCTTTTTAACCAGAAATATGAGCTGGATCCCAGGCCCATTGAGGAGGGCTGCGGCTGCCCCGCCTGCCGCTCCTACAGCAGAGCCTACATCCGCCATCTGCTGAAGGCAAAAGAAATGCTGGGAATGCGCTTATGCACCTTGCATAATTTGTATTTTTATAATACAATGATGAAAGAGATTCGCGACGCCATAGAGGAACACCGCTATGTCGAGTACAAACAGGCCAAGCTTTCCGGCATGGCAGGGTCTCAGAGCTAAAACAGGACTGCCCGCGGCGAGGCGGCGGTAAGTCCCAGTAAGGAGGAAAAAAGGATGACGAACAGTCCGGCTTTTTGGGTTTTCTATGTGATTCTGCTGGTAGGTATGCTGTATTTCATGGCAATCCGCCCTCAGAAGAAGGAAAAGCAGAAAATGCAGGAGATGTTAAACAGTGTTGCGGTAGGAGATACGGTGCTTACCACCAGCGGCTTCTACGGAGTCATTATTGATATGACCGATGATACTGTAATCGTGGAGTTTGGCAGCAATAAGAACTGCCGCATTCCCATGCAGAAAACCGCCATTGCTCAGGTTGAAAAGCCTGAAACCTAATGACAAGGTCCGGCTGAGAGCGATCTGCGCCGGGCCTCATTTTTTCGGCTAAGGAGAAGCATATGATTAGAAATTTTGTATTTGATATGGGAAACGTGCTGACGGAGTACGATGGGATGAGAGTCTGCGAGGCGCTGATTAAGGATGCGGCGATCAGGGAACGGGTCTTTACCGCTGTCTTTGTATCCCCGGAGTGGATCAAGTTGGATATGGGGATCATCTCCGAGGAAAAAGCCTTAAGGCAGATGGTAAGCCGCCTGAAAACACAGGAAGAAAAGGAGGAGGCGGCCCGGTGCTTTGCCCAGTGGCATATTTACAACATGCGGCCTGTAGAGGAGATGGGAAAGCTGGTGCGGGAGTTAAAGGAACGAGGCTTCGGGCTTTACGTTTGCTCCAACGCTTCCGTGCGTCTTTTAGAATGCTACCGGGAGGTGATTCCGGCTGTGGATTGCTTTGATGGGATTCTCTTTTCCGCAGAGGTGAAATGCATGAAGCCTCAGAAGGAGATGTACCTGCACCTATATGAGCGGTTCGGCTTAAAGCCGGAGGAATGTTTTTTCCTGGATGATCTGGAGGAAAATATCCAGGGCGCAAGGGAGACGGGGATGAAGGGATACTGCTTCGACCATGGGGACGTGGCCCGCTTGAGAAAGGAACTGACGGGAATCCTGTGATTTTCGCACAGAAAAAGCTCCATACTTTTCAGTACGGAGCACTTTTCCTTAGGATTTTCGGATTTTCAAAAAGGGTTGAAGGATAGTTGTTAATCGTGCATCTCTTATGTTCATAGTATATCATGCATCCGCCCGGAATGTTTGAATGTTCCTTGAATAGATTATTAAGATTTTCTTAATTTATACGGGAACGGTAAAACCCACGAAAAGCGGGGCAATGTCCCTGAAAATAACGATTTTACGCCGCTTTTGAAGGTTTTATACCGTTTGGATCCAGCCCTTTGAAAAGCGATTAAACAAGAGCCATGAGCAGCGAACTGGTGACAAATTTCTTACGGCTTTTGTCTGAGAACCATCCATGCCCGCCCTGAATACCCTAACAATAAAAAGGAGAAATTCCGGATGTGAATCAGGCGAGAAAGAGCATTCACTGTGAGGATCTGGATACTATGGGGCTGACGGGAGCCGGCGTAGGCGTGGCGGTGCTGGATACGGGCATCTATCCCCATGAGGATTTTGAAAATAGAATTATGGCCTTTAAGGACTTTGTCAGGAGGAGGCCCGGACCTTATGACGATAACGGCCACGGGACACACATTGCGGCCATGATCGGAGGAAACGGCGCTTCCTCCGGCGGCAGATACCGGGGAGTCGCCCCTGGCTGCGGCCTGATTGCGGTAAAGGTTCTGGATTTCAGGGGAAATGGATTTGCCTCCGATGTGCTGGCCGGCCTGCGGTGGATTCGGGAGAACAAAGAAAAATACGGAATCCGGGTGGTGAATATTTCCGTAGGTTCCCTCTCCAGAAAGGACATGTCGGAGAACTCCGTGCTGGTGCGCGGGGTGGACGCCGCCTGGGACGATGGGCTGGTAGTGGTGGTAGCTGCGGGAAACCATGGTCCGGGGAGAATGACCATCACCACGCCGGGCATCAGCCGCAAGGTGATTACCGTAGGCTGTTCCGACGACTATAAAGAGGTGGAGGTGATGGGAAACCGGATGGTGGATTACTCCGGCCGGGGGCCTACCATGGCCTGCATCTCAAAGCCGGACCTGGTAGCGCCCGGCTCCGGCATCATCAGCTGCTGTAATCAGCCGGGACAATATATGCCCAAAAGCGGCACCAGCATGTCCACGCCTCTGGTTTCCGGCGCGGTGGCCCTGCTTTTGGAGCGCTATCCCCAGATGACCAACCGGGATGTAAAGCTGCGCCTTATCGAGCGGGCCGTGGATATGGGAAGGCCCCACAACCAGCAGGGCTGGGGCCTTCTGGATGTGGGGCGTCTGCTGTTGGAATGATAAAGCCTGTTTTTATAGCCTGTCTTACGCTTCCCAGCGTCCGGAGGCGCCGCAGGGAAGAACGAGGCCGGTCCGGGTTACGGGAAGCCCTACCTCCTGAGCTTGGACTCTGCCGCCGAAGCGGGGGATGATCTCCACGCCCAGCAGATAGGAAAGTACTGCCGGGGCCAGGCCGGTGGTGTAGGAATTAATTAGAAAGAACAGAGGGGCATCCGACAGCAGATCCGCGCAGAGCCGAACCAGGGGATGGATGGCGTCCTCAATCTTCCAGATCTCCCCCTTGGGTCCTCTTCCGTAAGAGGGGGGATCCATGATAATGGCGTCATAGCGGTTGCCTCTGCGGATTTCCCGCTCCACAAATTTCACGCAATCGTCCACGATCCATCGGATGGGCCGGTCCGCCAGTCCGCAGGAGTGGGCGTTTTCTTTTGCCCAGCCCACCATGCCCTTGGAGGCGTCCACATGGGTGACAGCCGCCCCTGCCTGGGCCGCCGCCATGGTAGCGCCGCCGGTGTAGGCGAAGAGGTTCAGCACCTTAACGGGCCGCCCCGCTTTTCGGATCTTTTCCCCAAACCAGTCCCAGTTGGCCGCTTGCTCGGGGAAAAGCCCGGTGTGCTTAAAGCTGAAGGGCTTCAGATTAAACGTCAGCCCCTTATATCCGATGCTCCACTGCTGGGGCAGGTCAAAAAATTCCCACTCGCCGCCGCCTTTGCTGCTGCGGTGGTAATGGCCGTTGGGCTGTTTCCAGCCGCGATGCTTTTTAGGAGTGTCCCAGATCACCTGGGGATCGGGGCGCACCAGTAGATAATCTCCCCATCGCTCCAGCTTCTCCCCCCGGGAGCAGTCAATTACTTCATAATCCTTCCATTGGTCTGCAAGCCACATATCTGGAAATTTACCTCATTTCTTTTAAACTTCATTCAGTATAATCCAGAAACCTGTTTTTCGTCAAGAATCGGGAAGGGATATTTCGGGGGGAAATGTAATACATCGTAATAGAATTGAAAGATATAGCGGGTTGAATATTTTCCATGCTCCTGTTACAATAGAGTTAGATATGAGGGATGAAACAGACAGGAGTTGAGCGGGATGAGACGATTAAAAGCAGCTGCGTGGGTTCTGGCATTCCTTCTTTCCGTGGGAACCTTAAGCCTGACGGCTTTTGCTGCGGAAGGTTGGAGCCAGTCAGGAAGCCAGTGGGTCTATTACGATTCCTATGGCGACCGGGTTTACAATACCTGGAAGAAGGGCGCTGACAACAAGTGGCGTTACTTGGACGGGGACGGCGTGATGGCTACCAGTACCTGGGTAGAGGACGAGTATTACGTGGATGCCAACGGGATCATGTATACGGATCAGTGGCTGAAGGTTACGGACGAGGACGGGAACCAGGTATGGTACTATTTCGGCAGCACAGGCAAGGCCATCAAGGATAACTGGAAGAAGATCGATGATAAGTGGTATCATTTCGACAGTGATGGCCGTATGGAAACCGGGTGGATTGAAGATGATATGTATTACTGCAATGCCAGCGGTGAGATGCTCACCGGCTGGCAGCAGCTTTATTCACCGGATGATGAAGAGGAAAATTCCGTTACCCCAGGCATGGACAGCCTGGGGTATGGTGATGGAAAAAACTGGTATTATTTTTCCCCCACCGGAAAGAAATATCTGCCCGACGAGGACGAGTCCGGCGATGACTACGGCACCCGCAAGATCGAGGGGTATTATTACTGCTTTGATGAAGAGGGCGCGATGCAGACCGGCTGGAAGGAGGTCCGCAATGAGGGCAGCGATACGATCCTGAATTATATGTATTTTGGTGAGGACGGCAAGGGCAAGATCGGCTGGTACTCCATGTATCCTCCGGAGGAGCTGGGAGGCTATGACGGGGATGTGGAGTGGTTCTATTTTACCAACAGCGGAGAGCCCAGGGCCTCTGAGTCCGACCGGCTGGAAGAGGACGACATCGTCCGCATCAATGGGAAGAAATATTTGTTTAACGACCTGGGAAATCCCGTGTACGGCTTGAAGAAGGTGTACATAAGCGATGACGAGTGGACGGCTTTTTATTTTGGGGATAAGGAAACCAGCAGTGCCCAGACCGGCAAGATGTCTGTAACCGAGAGTGACGGGACCAAGAGCGACTTCTACTTCAGCTCCAGTGGCAGAGGCTACACCGGCGTAAGGGACGGCTATCTCTACTACGCGGGAAAGAAGCAGGAGGCGGTGGACGGCACAAAGTATATGTGCTACCATGTAAATGGAAAGAATTATGTGGTCAATAAGTCCGGTAAGGTGATGGACGATGACGAAGTAAAGAACTCCGACGGCGTAGAGTTTGCGACCAACGCCAGCGGCGAGCTGATTTCCGCCGACGGCGAGACGGATATCAGCGGATACGTAGAGGAGCCTTTGGAGCCGGTATGGGACGAGGATTAAGGAGGAGCAAAAGCTTGAAAAAAGTAGTGATTTTGAAGGGGAACATTGTCCACACGCCGGAGCCTAAGGGATTTCAGTGCGTCAAAAACGGCTATCTGGTAGCGGTGGACAACGAGATTCAAGGAATTTATCAGGAACTTCCGAAGGAGTACGGGGGACAGCCGGTGACGGATTGGGGGGATGCCTTGATTATGCCCGGCATGTACGATATGCACGTCCATGCGCCTCAGTATGTGTACCGGGGCCTGGGCTTGGATATGCAGCTGATGGACTGGCTGAACACCTATGCCTTCCCCACCGAGGCCCGTTTTAAGGATCCGGAATATGCCAAGGTTTATTACCGGGCCTTCGCCCAGGCTTTGAAGAAAAACGGCACGGCCAGGGCGGTGGTCTTCTCCACCATTCACTGGGAGACGACGGAGCTTTTGATGGACATCCTGGAAGAGGAGAAGGTAGGAGGCTTTGCGGGCAAGATCAACATGGACACCTTAAGCCCGGACTTTCTCTGCGAGGATACGGAGCAGTCTATAAAGGATACGAGACACTGGCTGGAGCGCAATATTAATAAGAGGAAACTGGTGAAGCCCGCCGTGACTCCGCGTTTTATTCCCACCTGTACCGCGGAAGTTTTAAAGGGGGTAGGAGAGCTGGCGAAGGAGTTTGGGGTTCCGGTACACTCCCACATTTCCGAGGACATCGGGGAGATGGAGATCGTCCGGGGACGCTATCCGGAATATGACAACGACGGCGCGGTTTACGACCATTTCGGGCTGCTGACCGATCACACGGTGATGGCCCATTTCATTTACCCGAATGAACAGGAGCTTAAGCTGGTCCGCGACCGGGGCGTTACCATCGCCCACTGTCCCCAGTCCAACGGCAATGTGGCCGCAGGCATCCCGCCCATCCGCCGGATGCTGGAGATGGGTATCAAGGTTGGCCTGGGATCCGATATTGCAGGCGGCTACAGCCCCTGCCTCTTCAGGGCCATGTCCGAGGCGGTCTATCTCTCCAAGCTGCGCTGGCTTCAGTCCGGTAAGGAAGACGATTTCCTGACTATACCGGAGGCATTTTACCTGGGAACCAAGGGCGGCGGACAGTTCTTTGGGAAGCTGGGAAGCTTTGAGGCAGGAAATGAGCTGGACGCCCTGGTGATTGATGATGGCTCTTTAAGTGTAGAACTGGATGAGCTGACCCTGGAACAGAGGATGGAGCGTGTAATCCATCTGGCGGACGACCGGAATATTATCGGGCGGTATGTAGCGGGTGAGAAAGCGTAAGGAATGGGTGAAAAAGCAATCAAAATAACGTACCAGATTGGAGCGGCAGAGCAGATAGCAGCTGTAACTCTGCTTCAGGCAATGTACCTTGGGCGGGGCATTTTTGCGTTGATGTTCTTTGCGCTTAATCCGGGATACTGGGGGCTGTTTCTAAATGGAGACAGCCCCCTAGAGGTTTGGATTGAGGATCTTTCGAGGGCCACCAAGAACAGTCTGATTGGGATGCTAATTTTTGTTATAGCGATGTACTTGGTGAAATATAGACAGCTGTCTGCTCTGCGCGGGAGCGTCTCGCTGTCGCTGGAAGAAGGATGGCTGAAAATTGGCAGGTTCAGCTATGCCTGCAGCAGTATCAGGAAGATCGGAATCTATTTGGGATTGGTAGTTATTCAAATCTGGAAAGACGAAAAAACTGTCTTTGGGTTATGGTTCCAGTAAAGGCATTGGGCAAAAGGGAGAAGGCCGGGGAATTTTGCAGGGCGATTCGCAATATGTTAAGAGAAGAGGAGCAGGCAAAAACAAAGGAGATTTCGGAAGATGGACAGAAAGAGAAGTGAGACGCTGCTGTCCCTTGATTATGAGGTGAGCGAGGAGCGCCTTGTGCAGTATTATCTGCACATGAGCTGCTTTTTGGTAAGAAGGAGACTGAGGGAAAAAACCTTGTCGCTCCGGGCAGTACGGCGGTTGATCTCCATAGGGGAAGAGAAAACAATGGGAATTTAGGGCGCTGGGCTACCGATTTTCGGGAGGATGGAATAGAACGACGTCACGGACAGTATATCTGCAAAATCAGCTGGGAGGATCTGGAACGGGTGGAGGTGAATGAAAGCGGGGCATATTTTCTTGATCCGCAACAGACGTGCCTGGCATATCTTCCGGCAGAGGCGATTGCGAATCAGGAGGAGCTTTCGCAGCTAAAAGAAGTTTGTAGGGAAAAAGAGCTCCAATGGGTTGATGAGTATAAAGCGGTCTGGGAGTTTTGCTTTCCATACCAGCTTAACGCCGGGGATGGGGCCAAATTTCTTTTGTGCTGGGTAAAAGACCGGCTCCTTGGAAATGGTGTGAAGCAGTACATATGGGCTGTTTTTATACTGTGCCTTTGGATGTGGGGCTTCTTAAGCCCGTTCAGGCAATCCGGAATCTGGGAATTGCCTTGCTGTGGTCCGGAGTCCATGTGATGGCGCTGGTTTTTCTGGCTGGCGGCTTGATGTATCTTCTGATTATGATAAACCCAAAGCTCCGGTCTGGATTTCTTAAAACAGAGACGGGGGGAATACGGCTTCAGAAGGATGGGAAATGCTGGCCTTGTAGCAATATGATTGACTGCCGGATTCAAATGGGGGTGGTAACGCTAGAATACCGGGAATCCCCAGGAAAAAGGGTTCAATACCGGGCAATACCGGCAGAGGCATTTGGAAATATGGAGAGGGCTTGCCAATTTTTGCTGTGGGCGATCGACAATGGGGCTGAATGGGCTGGAGACCGCTCTTATCCTGATTAAAATGCAAAAAATGGAAGGGAGCAGGCCTTTTTTGAAATTAAAAAATCGATTTGTGATAACACTGTTGACACAAATAAGTTGGTCGAATCATTTGGCTATTATTTCAAAAGCGAAAACATAGGAAGAACGCCATTTTTATCTGGCGCTGTGTGTAAAAGAGAACTATTCCGCAAGAGAACTGTCCTGTCAGATTGATAGCGGATACTATGAGAGATACATGCTGTCTAAGGAAAACTTTTGCCTGAACTAATAAAAGGATTGAAGGGAAATCCGTTTCTGGATTCTTATGTTATAGAGTTCCTGGCCCTTCCATCAAATTTTAAGGAAGCCGATCTAAGAAAAGAATTATTATGACCATGCTGTAGATGACGAAGACTGTTACGATGAATACGATGAGGATGATGAGTAGGAAAATGAAGAGGATGTAAACGACCCGGATACCAAACCTGACTATCCAACAGAAAATATCGATGGCCTTGATTTTACGGAAAAACATTTATGCTGACGGGAGACTTTCAAAACTTCGACGGCGACAGAGAAGCTGTTTCGGCAATCCGTTTTTTGTTTGATGATATCGGTAAAGACGATTGCGGAGATTTATTCTTATGCGCCTTAAAAGGCGAAGCACTTTCTTTATACGACGGTCCGCTCGAACTGGAGGCGGAAGGTGAAGGAAAAGATATCCGTGATTATACGGATATTGCGTGGACCCCTCAGATTTGGAAAGACGAGATGTAGTAATAACTTACGACTGAAGTTGCAGGTCGGCAAAAAGCCTGTGACACAGGAATTCTCGACGTTGTCCTGGAGCTGTTTATAGATTATTGTGGTGGACATCCGGGGATAATGATCATGGAAGAACAGAATTACAACATGATCGACGGGCGCATGAATAATCTGCCGCTGAAACCACGGAAGATCGGGGAGCGTATCTCTGTGCTGGATCGGCTCCATCTGAAGCGGGCAGAGATTGCTAGACGGAGCGGGAAGGCTGTGCCGTAGATGATGGCGGAAGAAGAAATGGAGCGGGGAAGGAAATAAAAAAGAGGAAGATCTTTTGCCGGGAGGGCAGGCATCTGCCTCTTTTTATGGTATCAGACGGAAAGCAATCACGACAGCGAACAGGTCTTGTTTTCCGTAAATAAATTGATTCCCCTGCTGGGGGATATTCAGCTTGGAGTGCAGCGGCGTATCTAAAATTTGGTCTACCGTCCGGTAGGAAAAAAGCCTGTCACCATGGGCACATACATTCCGGTATTTTGTCAGCACGGATAAAAAACGTTCAAGCTGCCGTTGGTTTACACTTGGAAAATGACGGCAGATCTTAGAACGGAGTGATTGCTCCAGTACATTATACATTTTGGAAAGGCTTCCAAAAGTCAGAACGTTTGTTGTAATCCAAAGAGGAATGTTCCCATATTTTGTTCGATAGTAGTTTACATGGATATAATCTGTGGTGGTGACTGCGCCATGCAGCTTGCGGATTAATCCAGTGATGATTTTCCTGTTGTGGGAACTATTGTTGTAATTCTTTGGATTCATATACTCTGCTTGGGAAATACCATGTGATTCTACAAAGTAGTGTGCGATCAGATTGCCTATATGACGTTCTATCTGGAGCAGGTATTTCAGAAACAGTTCCCTGAGTTCGGCATCAAACTGATAGAG
>CALWQV010000005.1 GCA_944383785.1 uncultured Enterocloster sp.
ATTCCCGTGGACGCCCTGATGAGAGGCAACCAGGTTTATGTGAAGGACGATTCCGTAACAGCGCCTCAGGGGCCTGTTCCCGCGGGATTCCGCGCCGTCCAGGTGGAGACGGGGCTCATGAACGACAGCCTGGTGGAGATTACAAGCGGCCTTTCCGAGGGGGATACGGTCTATGTGGCCGAGTCTACCCAGAGCAGCGGCTTTATGATGATGGGTCCCGGCGGCATGGGCGGCGGTATGGGAGGACCGCCCAGCGGTATGGGCGGCGGCCCCGGCGGCGGAGGCCCGGGGGGCCGCAGATAGGAGGCAGTTTGAGATGGCGGAATTGACCAGAGAAGCACAAGCGGCCAGCCAGATTGCCACGGGCCAGCCGTTGATCGAGCTGAAGGATATTTATAAGATTTACCAGATGGGCGACGAGGAGGTACGGGCCAACGACGGCATCAGCCTCACCATCTGCAGGGGGGAGTTTGTGGCCATCGTAGGCAAGTCCGGAAGCGGAAAGTCCACCCTGATGAATATTATCGGAGCCCTGGATGTGCCCACAAAAGGGGACTATTTTCTGGGCGGCGAGGATGTGGCGGTGATGAGCGATAAGCAGCTGGCCCGTATCCGCAACAAGATGATCGGATTCATTTTCCAGCAGTACAACCTGCTGCCCAAGTTGAACCTGCTGGAAAATGTGGAGCTTCCTCTGCTGTACGCGGGAGTGGGGACGGCGGAGCGCCGGGAGCGGGCCATGGCATCCTTAGCTAAGGTAGGACTGGCAGAAAAGTGGAGGAATCTCCCCAATCAGCTTTCCGGAGGCCAGCAGCAGAGAGTGTCCATCGCCAGGGCTCTGGCGGGCAACCCCTCCCTGATTCTGGCCGATGAGCCCACCGGCGCCCTGGACTCCAGGACCAGCCGGGATGTGCTGAATTTCCTGAAACAGCTGAATGAAGAGGGCAACACTATCGTGATGATCACCCACGATAACTCCATCGCCTTAGAGGCCCGGCGGGTGGTGCGCATCGCGGACGGAAAAATAACCTTTGACGGAGATGTGAAAGACTATGCTGCAATCCTTTAAACTGGCCCTTAGAAGTATCTGGGGCAACAAGATGCGCTCCTTTCTGACCATGCTTGGCATCATCATCGGCGTGGCTGCGGTGATCATTTTGGTAAGCCTGGTAAACGGCTATATGAGCAGCGTGATTGAAAATTTTGCCAGCATGGGCGTGAACCAGGTGAATGTCAATGTAATCAACCTAAGCTCCCGCACCCTGGATGTAGATGAAATGTACGGGTTTTATGAGGAGCACACGGATCTGTTTGGCGCCATCAGCCCCAGCGTCAGCATCAATACAACGGTGAAGCATGGGGACGATTCCTTAGAGAGCACCAGCGTGTCCGGACGCAGCGAGCAGTATCTGGATATTGAGGGCTATGAGCTGGAGGCGGGGCGCAACCTGGCCTACGCGGATATTGTCTCCCGCCAGAAGGTCTGCGTGGTGGGCTCCTATGTGGCCCAGACCCTTTACGGCAGTGCGGATAAGGCCCTAAACCAAACCTTGAAGGTAAATGGATACGCCTTTAAGATCGTAGGCGTGGCCGAGGTTCAGGATGAGGACAATTTTGACGAGGGTGGAACCGACGACTTTGTGTGGATGCCCTACAGCGTGGCGGTGAAGATGTCCCGCAACGCTAACATCAGCAACTACACCCTTACCCTGATCGATACAAATGATGCCGACGAGGCCACGGCGCTGATTGAGGATTTTCTCTATGAAATTTTTAAAAACGACGATCTCTACAGTGTGGCGGCTATGAGCGAGATGCTGGACTCCTTAAACGAGCAGATCGCCATGATGAGCGGCATGCTGGGAGGAATCGCCGGGATATCCCTGCTGGTGGCCGGCGTGGGGGTTATGAATATTATGCTGGT
Source organism: uncultured Enterocloster sp. (assembly GCA_944383785.1). GTDB lineage: Bacteria > Bacillota > Clostridia > Lachnospirales > Lachnospiraceae > Enterocloster. The sequence goes on from CALWQV010000005.1 coordinate 1,925, forward strand.
ATCCGTCACCGAGCGCACCAGGGAGATCGGCATCCGCAAATCCCTGGGGGCGGATAAGGGCGTGATCATGCAGCAGTTTGTGATTGAGGCGGCGGTGACCAGCTCTTTGGGCGGCGTCATCGGCATTATCCTGGGGGCTGTGGCTACCACGGCGGTAGGCGGCCTCATCGGCATCGACGCCACCCCCACCTTCGGGGCGGTGCTGGTATCCTTCAGCGTGTCCGTGGGTATCGGACTGCTGTTCGGGTATATGCCTGCGAACAGGGCGGCCAACCTCAATCCCATCGACGCCCTGCGGAGCGAATAGGGCGCATGTCCTTATCAAAACATTTATCGCAGTAGGCGGTGCTGGTTACGCAGTGCCGCTTTTTGCTTTTATACTGACCTCGTTTCCGAGGATAGAAGTGTTATTCGATTTGTTTTGGTACTGCGTTTTGCTCTGAAAATATGTACAAACTTGATACTATATGCTATAATGGTGTCAAGTTATAACAAGAGGAGCGATGTTATGGCCGATTTAGATTCTTTGAAAAAACTTGTCGGAGAAAATGGCTATCTATATACGAAAGACGTAACCAACGCAGGGATTCGCCGGGAACAGCTAAAAAAATATCTGGATGAAGGTAGTCTGATCCGGGAAAGCCGGGGAATCTATTCCTTTGCGGACAGTATCAATGACGAATTTGTATTGCTGCAGAGCAGATGTAAAAAAGGGGTTTTCTCTTATGGAACAGCATTATATTTTCATGGCCTGTCTGACCGTTTCCCACAGATGGTTTCCATGACAGTGCCAAAGACCTATAATGTATTTTATCTAAAGGAAGAATTATTTCATGTAGAGTTCCACCGGATCAAGCCGTCCTTATGGAGCATTGGAATGATGGAAATGGTCTCACCGCAAGGCGGAAAAATCATGGTCTATGACAGAGAACGGTGTATCTGTGATATGATACGGAGCCGCAAACAGACAGACCCACAGGTTTTTAGCCAAGCAGTGAAAGGATATTTTGCTTCCAAAGAGCGTGACAACATCCGATTGATGGAATATGCCAAGAAATTTCACATTGAGGAAAAAGTACAAGAGTATATGGAGATATTATGATGAAAACACCAGAACAATTAAAAGGAGCCATCCGCAATCTGGCAAAGAAGAAAGGAATCCATGCACAGGAAATCCTGCAGATTTTTATGTTTGAACGTATCATTGAACGTCTTTCTGTTTCTCCGTACAAGGACAGATTTATTTTAAAAGGCGGGCTGTTGATTTCCGCCATCCTCGGCGTAGCGGAACGGACGACAATGGATATGGACACAACCGTAAAAGGCTTACCAATGGATGAACAGAGCATACGGAAAGCGATCCGCGAAATTTTGGATCAGCCCGTGGATGACGGGATCGAATTTCAGCTTTTAGACCTAACGCCGATCCGAGAGGATGACGAATACGAAAACTTCCGAGCCTCTATCCAAGCCACTTATGGGAAGATGAAAATACCCATGAAGATTGATATAACAACCGGTGACGAAATTACACCAAAAGAAATCCAATTTTCCTACCCCTTCCTGTTTGATGACCGCCGGGTAATGGTGAAAGCCTACACACAGGAAACCATACTGGCGGAAAAATACGAAACGATCATCCGAAGAAATGTAGGAAATACGCGGGCAAGAGATTTTTATGATTTACACCTTCTGTATCAGCTTTATCGGGAAAATTCAGACTGGAACCTTTTAAAACAGGCGGTTCTTGCCACAGCGAAGAAAAGAGATTCTTTGTCCGTTCTGCAGGACACGAAACGGATTCTGCTGGCATTAGAAGAATCAACCATCCTGGTGGATTTATGGAAAAGGTATCAGACACAAAATCTATATGCAAGAGAGATTACATATCCTGCTATCATAGAAACCGTAAAAGAATTTACAGAGAAAATGAATTTCTAGCAAGAGAGGTGAACGAAATGGAACCAAAAAGGGCGGCCTGTTAAGTTTTACAAAAATTTTACATATTAAAGGGGTGAATTTTACCTGTTTTTGATATAGTGAAGTTACATATGTAATTGTTCAGGCATTCTGGACAGTTATTCCCATATTTGGAAAGGCAGGAAAAGTATATGGACCGCATTTACATCATTGAGGACGACGATAATATCCGCAACCTGTTAAAGATTGCCCTGGATGGGTTCGGATATGATACGGAAAGTTTTGAGACAGCGGAGGAAGGCCTGGCGCGGATGAAGGAGGAGCCGCCTTCTCTGGCGATTTTCGACTGGATGCTCCCGGGCATGGACGGGATTACCGCGATCAAGCAGATCCGCAGTACCGACGGGCTGAAGAATATTCCAATTATGGTTCTCACCGCCAGGGAGAAGGAACTGGACAAGGTGGTGGGACTGGACTGCGGGGCTGACGACTATATGGTAAAGCCCTTTGGCGTGCTGGAGCTTTCCGCTCGCATCCGCAGCCTCCTGCGCCGCACCAGGAGGGAGCCGGAAGAGGATGTGCTCTGCTTTGAAAAGATCCGGGTAAACCGTCAGACCAGGGAGGTCTTTTCGGCCGGACGGCAGGTGGAGCTGACCTTAAAGGAGTTTGAGCTGCTGGTCTACCTGATGGAGAACCAGACAAGAGTGGTCACCAGAGATGAGCTTTTAAACCAGATCTGGGGCTATGAGTACGATGGGGAGACCAGGACCCTGGACATGCACATCCGGACTCTCCGGCAGAAGCTGGGGGAGGAAGGCGGAGCCTGCATCCGTACAGTCCGGGGAGTGGGATACCGCATGGTACGCCCGGAGGCCTAAAACCGCGAACACAAGGAGAATATTATGCGCAGAGCCATTTTGCAGCGATTTATTCTGGTGCTCTTCGGGGCCCTGATTTTGAACAGCCTGATCTTTTACCTTTTGGGGAGCAAGATCCTTTTGAACAGCTCCTCCGACGATATGCTCTATATGCTGGAGGTCCTGGACAACAGCCTGGACTACGACGGGAACCTGGCGGAATCCTTAAACCAGCTGGATCATGTGATGGACGACAATAACAGCCGCCTGACGGTGATCCGGGAGGATGGGACGGTGATGGCGGATACCCAGGCGGATATGGAGGATTTGGACAATCATCTGGGCCGCAGGGAGGTTCAGGACGCCATGGAGAAAGGCAGCGGATATGCCAGGCGGCGCTCGGAGACACTGGGGATCGATATGCTCTATGTGGCCCTCCGGTCGGATCACGCCGACGTGATTCTCAGGGCGGCTGTTCCGTTTTCCGGTTTCCAGGAATACCTGCCTCTTCTGTTTCCGGCAGGCTTTTTAAGCCTGCTTGTGGCGGCGGCAGGCTCATTTATCGTCACAAACCGACTGGTATCCTCCATCACCCAGCCTTTGCAGGATATTTCGAAAGAGATGTTAAAGGTAAAAGGTGATTATACGGAGCTGAATTTTGAGCACTGCAAGTATCCGGAGATCAATGTAATCGCCGATACTACCATGAAGATGTCGAAAAATGTAAAGGACTATCTGAACCAGATCGAGAAAGAGCGGATGATCCGCCAGGAGTTTTTTAGCAATGCCTCCCATGAGCTGAAGACGCCAATTACCTCCATCCAGGGCTACGCGGAGCTTTTAGAGAGCGGCATGATCCAGGATGAGGCCACCAAGGCGGATTTTGCCAGCAGGATCAAAAAAGAGGCGGTGCGCATGACCGGTCTGATCAACGATATTCTGATGATTTCACGGCTGGAGGCCAAGGAGGCGGAGGTCACCTTTTCCGATGTGCGCATAAGCGTTCTCCTGGAAGAAATTGTGGACAGCTTAAAGCCCCAGGCCGCCGAGGCCCAGGTGTTCCTCCATGTGGACTGCCAGCCCATTATGATTCACGCCAACCTTCAGCAGATGCGTGAGCTGATCACCAACCTGATTTCAAATGCCATCAAATACAACCGGCCCGGAGGCCAGGTCTGGATCAATGTCCGGGAGACGGACGGGCAGATGGTGCTGCGGGTCAGGGACAACGGAGTGGGAATCCCCTCCGACTCCCTGGACCGGATTTTCGAGCGCTTCTACCGGGTGGATAAGGGCAGAAGCCGCAAGCAGGGAGGCACCGGATTGGGGCTTTCCATTGTAAAGCACATCGTTAATTTTTATCATGGAACCATCCATGTAACATCGGAGCCGGATGCGGGAAGCGAATTTACCGTGTTTCTTCCCATGTCCAGAGAAAAAGCGTAAATGTTCAGCCAGGCCGCCGGGTCTGGCTGAAAAATTTGTAGTTGACTTTTGCGCGTTGAAGCGATATAATCCCGTAGTGACTGAGGAAAATTTCTTCAGCGCCATAAAATCGAAATTGATGATCGAAATGAGGAGGAAACAATTATGAAAAAGATCTTAGCGCTGGCCGTTGCCACAGCGATGGCCATGAGTATGACCGCCTGCTCCGGAGAAAGCGGCGATACGCAGACGGATGCTTCCCAGGGGACAGAGGCCTCCCAGGATTCCGAAGCCTCCCAGGAGAGCGGAGCTTCCCAGGATGGGGAAACCTATACGGTGGGAATCTGCCAGCTGGTACAGCATGTTGCTCTGGATGCGGCTACCGAGGGCTTTATGGACGCCATCAAGGAGCAGCTGGGGGAGGAAAATGTTACCTTTGACCTGCAGAACGCCCAGGGCGATTCCAATACCTGTTCCACCATTATCAACAGCTTTGTATCCGAAGATGTGGACCTGATCCTGGCAAACGCGACTGCGGCTCTTCAGGCGGCTCAGGCGGGAACCAACGAGATTCCGGTTCTTGGAACCTCTGTGACGGAGTACGGTGTTGCCCTGGGAATCGATGATTTTAACGGCACAGTGGGCGGAAACATTTCCGGAACCTCTGACCTGGCTCCCCTGGACGAGCAGGCAGCCATGTTAAATGAGCTTTTCCCGGATGCAAAGAACGTAGGCCTGCTTTACTGCTCCGCCGAGGCCAACTCCCAGTATCAGGTTGATACGGTGAAGGCCGCCCTGGAGGAAATGGGCTACAGCTGCGAGTATTACGCCTTCTCTGATTCCAACGACCTGGCTACCATCGCTACCAATGCCGCCAATGCCTGCGATGTGATTTATATTCCCACAGACAATACGGCTGCTTCCAATACGGAAATTATCAATAACATCTGCCAGCCTGCGGGCGTTCCCATCATTGCGGGAGAGGAAGGAATCTGCTCCGGCTGCGGCGTTGCCACCCTGTGCATCGATTACTATGACCTGGGAGTTGCTACCGGTGACATGGCGGTTCGGATTCTTACCGGCGAAGAGGATATCGCCCAGATGCCCATCGAGTACGCGCCCCAGTTTACCAAGAAGTATAATCCCGCCATTTGTGAGGCATTAAACATCACCGTGCCGGAGGGCTATGAGGCCATCGAGACGGAATAGGACGGGAGTAGGGGATTATGAATGAAATTATGTCGCTAATCAATGCTCTGCCGGGCGCGGCCGCCCAGGGACTGATTTGGGGGATTATGGCCATTGGCGTTTACCTCACCTACCGGATCCTGGATTTCGCGGATCTGACGGTGGACGGCTCCCTTTGCACCGGAGGCGCGGTCTGCATCATGATGATGCTGGCAGGCTTCAATGTGTGGGCGGCCCTATTGGGCGCCCTGCTTGCGGGGATGCTGGCCGGACTGGCTACGGGCCTGTTCCATACCTTTATGGGCATCCCGGCCATCCTCTCCGGCATCCTGACCCAGCTGGGCTTATATTCCATCAATCTGAAGATTATGGGCAAGGCAAACCAGGCCATCAATGTGGATAAGTACGATCTGCTGGTGTCCCTGCGCTTTATTAAAAATGTGCCCTTCTTCCGGAATACGATTCTGGTGGTGGCGGTGATTACCCTGGTGCTGATCGGGATTCTGTACTGGTTTTTCGGCACCGAGCTGGGCTGTTCCATCCGAGCCACAGGCTGCAATGACAAGATGGCCAGGGCCCAGGGCATCAACACGGACTTTAACCGGGTGCTGGGCCTGATGGTTTCCAATGGCCTGGTGGCTTTCGCAGGAGCCCTTCTGGCCCAGTACCAGGGCTTTGCCGATGTGCAGATGGGCCGTGGCGCCATCGTCATCGGCCTGGCTGCGGTGATCATCGGTGAGGCGGTTTTCGGAAAGCTGTTCCACAACTTCGGTTTCCGACTGCTGGGCGTCTCCCTGGGCTCCATCATCTATTATCTGGTGCTCCAGGTGGTGATCTGGCGGGGAATCGATACGGACCTGTTGAAGCTGCTTTCCGCTTTGGTGGTAGCGGTATTCCTGGCCATTCCTGTGTGGAAAAGCCGGTATTTCTCAAAACCTATCAAAAAGGGAGGTAAAGGCTGATGCTGGAAATTAGACACATTTCAAAGACCTTTAATCCGGGCACGGTAAATGAAAAGCAGGCGTTAAACGGCCTGAGCCTGACCTTAAAGGACGGGGACTTTGTTACGGTGATCGGCGGAAACGGAGCCGGAAAATCCACCCTGCTCAACGCCATCGCAGGCGTATGGCTGGTGGACGAGGGGCAGATCCTCATTGATGGGAAGGACGTGACCAGGCTTCCGGAGTACAAGCGGGCGGCTTTTTTGGGCCGGGTGTTCCAGGATCCTATGAACGGCACGGCGGCTACCATGGGAATTGAAGAAAATCTGGCACTGGCCTTCCGCAGAGGCGGCAAAAGAGGCTTAAGGCAAGGAATCAACAACAGCGAACGGAAGCTGTACCGGGATCTTTTAGCCGGGCTGGGGCTGGGACTTGAAAACCGGCTGACTTCCAAGGTGGGGCTGCTCTCCGGCGGACAGCGACAGGCTTTAACCCTCTTAATGGCTACCTTAAAGAAGCCGAAGCTTCTGCTTCTGGACGAGCATACGGCGGCCCTGGACCCCAAGACGGCGGCGAAGGTGCTGGAGACAACGGAAAGCATTGTAAACCGGGATCACTTGACCACGCTGATGATCACCCACAATATGCGGGACGCTATCCAGATCGGAAACCGGCTGATCATGATGAACAACGGTCAGATCATCTACGACGTGGAGGGAGAGGAAAAACGGAACCTGACGGTGGAGGATCTACTAAGAAAATTTGCCCAGGCCAGCGGCGAAGAGTTGGCTAACGATCGGATGATGCTGGCGAAGTGAGGGAAGGTTGGGGCGCCGTCCTGAACTGTTATTGCGTATTCTTAATGAAAAATTCACACTTATTGGGTGTATTTTATGGTATAATGTGAGCACTTGGCGAGGTTTTTTCGAGCCTAGTGCGAGCCATACCTGGCTGCTTAGCGAATCGGAGCCGCAGGCGAACGATGAGGTTAGCAGACATGGTATACTAAATTCTGTTGTGCTCGGAATTAATATATGTAATTTTTAGGGGAATTGGAGGCGGCAGAATGTCGGACCATAAAGATTATTCATCTGTTTTAAATAAGGCCAGACGGCGCAGGCGAAGAAGGGGAGGCTGGGATACGCGGCTTCTTCTGATGATCGCGGGCGCTGTTCTGGCTGTCCTTTTGCTGATTTTGGCGGGCGTGGGTATCAGCCGAGCCGTTTCAGGAAAAGCGGCGGATGGAGGAGCAGCCCAGGTGGCTACCCCTTCGGATGCCAGCCCGGCCCAGGAGGCCCAGCTAAGCCCTGAGGAGCAGGCGGCGATGGAGCTTGAGGCGGAGACACAGCGAGTGATCGATTCCTATGAGAATCTGGGAATCGTCCAGGTGTCCGGGTATGTGAATATACGGCGGGAGCCTTCCATGGACGGCGATATTATCGGAAAGCTTTCCGGAGACGGGGCCTGCGAGGTTTTGGAGACAGAAGGCGAGTGGACTCATATCACCTCCGGAGGCGTGGACGGCTATATCAGCAACCAGTATCTTCTGACAGGGGACGAGGCCCTCGAGAAGGCAAAGAGTCTGGTGAAGCTGCGGGCGATTATTACGACAGATAATTTGAATATCCGCAGGGAGCCCTCTACGGAGGATCCTTCCAATGTGATCGGACAGGCCCTGGAAAATGAACGCTATGTGGTTCTTGGCGAGGAGGACGGTTGGATTCAGATTGAGGAAGGGTATATTTCAGCTGACTATGCCAGGGTGGAGTATGCTCTGAATGAAGGCCGCAAGATGGATTTAAAGGCCCAGGCCATCAACCAGTACGACAATCTGGTGATCTCCAAGGTCAACAATTATCTGAATGTGCGGGAAGAGCCCAGCCAGGATGGAAAGATAATCGGAAAGATGACCAGTAAAGCGGCAGGCGAGATTCTGGAAACCCTGGATGGGTGGTACAAGATCAAATCCGGCCCCATTACCGGGTACATTTCCGCTGACCCACAGTATACGGCTACAGGGCAGGAGGCCATCGACCTGGCTATGCAGACGGCGGACTTAAAGGCTGTGATTCGCACCGATGTATTGAATGTGCGCACGGAGCCGAATACGGAGGCTAAGATCTGGACCCAGATCGTAAAGGATGAGCGCTATTCCGTGCTGGCTCAGCTGGATGGCTGGGTACAGATTGAGCTGGATTCCGTGGACTCGGAGGACGGTTCGGAATCGGACAAGGCTTACATTTCCACCAGGGACAACAATGTGGAGGTTCGCTACGCCTTAAATGAGGCTATCAAATTCTCCCCTGACGAGATTGCCGCCAGCAACGCGGCCTCACGTCGTTCCCAGATCGTCAACTACGCCCTTCAGTTTGTAGGCAACCCCTATGTATGGGGAGGAACCAGCCTGACCAACGGCGCGGACTGTTCCGGCTTTACCATGAAGGTGATGGAACATTTTGGCGTGTCGCTGCCTCACTACTCCGGCTCACAGGCTCAGATGGGCAAGGGAATTAAGTCCAGCGAGATGCGGCCTGGCGATCTGATCTTCTATGCCGGCAGCAACGGGCGGGTCAACCATGTTGCTATGTACATTGGAGGCGGCCAGGTGGTACACGCCGCCAGCAGAAAGAGCGGAATTAAGATTTCAACCTGGAATTACCGGTCGCCGGTGGCGATCCGGAATGTGCTGGGAGATTAAAGCGATTGAAAAGCATCTGTTTGTAATGAACAGGTGCTTTTTTGACGAAAATTTCGGAATCATAAAATCCGCGCATATTTCCCCGTCTTTCGTACAGACTAGTGAGAAATGACGGAAAGGATGGGTGTACGTTATGGCGAAGGGAAAGAACGCGCAGAAGGGAAAAAGTGGAAAGAACCAGGAGGAGCAGACGGCTCGAAAGGAGGAAGGGGAGATTCGTAAGCAGGAGGATGAGCGCCTTGAGGAATACGGCCAGGCAACTCTGGACCGGAACCGGGGCAGCAGGCGGATCCATCTGATTACCATTATCGGGGAGGTGGAGGGCCATGAAAATCTTTCCGGCTCCAGCAAAACCACTAAGTATGACCATATTCTGCCCCAGCTGGCCCAGATCGAAGACGATGAGCGGGTGGAAGGGCTTTTGGTGCTTCTAAATACATCGGGAGGGGATGTGGATGCAGGTCTGGCAATTGCGGAGATGATCGCTTCCTTATCGATTCCAACGGTGTCCCTGGTTCTTGGGGGAAGCCATTCCATCGGCGTTCCCCTGGCGGTGTGTACGGATTATTCCTTTATCGTGCCTACGGGAACCATGATGGTTCATCCGGTGAGGATGAATGGAACGGTGATCGGCACATCACAGACCTACGAGTATTTCGAGATGATTCAGGACCGGATCCTGGGATTTGTCTCAAGCCATGCCAATATCGCCTATGACCAGTTAAAGAGCCTTATGCACAATACCCGGATGCTGGCAAGGGATCTTGGGACTGTCCTGGTGGGAAAGGAAGCGGTGGATGCGGGGCTCATCGACGAGGTGGGAGGGATACGGGAGGCCCTTAAGCATTTGTATGACCGGATTGATGGGAAAATTTAAAAGGCCCGGCGTTGCAATTTAAGGGATTCTTTTGTATACTATTATACAGACCTTCGGGAAAGCGGTATCGGCCCCGTAGGGATTTACCTGCATTGACGGACGGGAGGCTTTATGCGTGGCTGAATTAAGGGAGAGAAATACATCGAAAAAAACAGGCGGGAAGAAAAACGCTTCCCCCGGCAAGAACAGTAGAGTAAAAGGGAAGGGCTCCAGGCAGCCCCAGGAACAGGATATGGGATTTATGAGAGCAGAAGTGATCATCATCTGCTCTTTTGCTGTTGCCGTGCTGCTGTTTCTCAGCAATTTTAAGCTCTGCGGGGCAGTGGGACAGGTTCTGCGCAGTTTCCAGCTGGGAACCTTTGGAACCATAGGCTTTCTGCTGCCGATTTTGATTTTTGTGGGAACCTGTTTCCACATGTCAAATCAGGGAAATATTCACGCCGCCTTAAAGCTGGGGGCGGTGATTTTGGCGGCTGTAACGGTCTGCGGACTGCTGCAGCTGCTCTTTGGCACGGTTCCGGAGGGGGCGGACTGGATGGAATATTATCATCAGTCCTCTGCTTCCGGGCGGGGAGGCGGATTGTTGGGAGGCATTCTCACATCCCTTCTGATCCTGGCCCTGGGGAGAGCCGGAGCCTATGTGGTGTTGTTGGCGCTGCTAATCTTATCCATTGTGTGCATTACGGAGCGGTCCTTTGTATCCGCTGTACGGACAGGCGGAGGGAAGGCCTACCATTACGCCAAGGAGGATTTGGATCGCCGGAGGGAGAACCATCAGCGCAGGGAAGAGAAGCGGCGCAAAGGCGAGGACAGCCAGAGCGTCCGGGGGGTGAATCTGGATGCCATCCGGCTGACAGACCCCAAGGATCTGCCGGACGTGATGGAACAGGAGGAGTTAAAGGCCGGACAGCAGGCGGAGCAAAAGGCTGTACAGCGGACGGAACAGCCTAAGACAGATGAGAGTAAGCCGGAGGGGCCGCCCAATGTATTTTTAGGAAAGATTAACCTTCCGCCGGAACCGGCGGAAGAGGAGGAAGAGATGAAGGGAGAGCCGGAACCCTCAGATTCCTATATGCTTCACGATGAGGACGGGGAAGAGTTCCGGCTTCCCAAAACCAGCCGTACCCTGAGGGAGATGGATCTTCTGGAAGAAGCCCCTGAGAAAGAAAATGAGGTGGGGGATCAGGCGCCATGGGAAGAAGAACCTGCCAAGCACACTGCCCGGCCGGAGACTTCCAGCCTGTACATAGAGCCGGAGGAGCCCCAGGATGAGATCCCGGAGACAGGAATAAACTACGACAGCGTCTTTGTGCCGGAGGAGCCTAAGAGGGTGGTAACCGCTTCCGGCAAGGTGATCGAGACAGAGACAGAGCTTCTGCAAAAGAAAATTGAAAAGCGGCGTGAAGAAGCTGCACAGACGGATGTGAATCTCCAGGTGGCGGCAGAGGTGCAGAAGAAGCAGGAGGAGGTTAAGCGGGAGTATGTATTTCCGCCTACCAGCCTTTTAAAGAGAGGCCATCGAAACGGCGGGGCTTCCCAGGAAGAGTATAAGGCCATCGCCATCAAGCTGCAGCAGACCCTCCATAATTTTGGAGTAGGGGTTACAGTGACTAACATCAGCTGCGGCCCGGCGGTAACCCGCTATGAGCTTCTTCCGGAGCAGGGAGTGAAGGTAAGCCGCATCGTAGGACTAGCCGATGATATCAAGCTGAGCCTGGCGGCGGCGGATATCCGCATCGAGGCGCCCATTCCTGGAAAATCCGCAGTGGGCATCGAGGTGCCGAACAAGGAAAACAACATTGTGTATCTGCGGGAGCTTTTGGAATCAGAGGTATTTAAGAATCATAAATCCCGTCTGGCCTTCGCCGTGGGCAAGGATATTGGCGGCCAGACTGTGGTGACGGACGTGGCGAAGATGCCCCATCTTCTCATCGCTGGAGCTACCGGTTCCGGTAAATCCGTGTGTATCAATACGCTGATTATGAGCCTGATCTACAAGTCCAAGCCGGAGGATGTGAAGCTGATCATGGTTGACCCCAAGGTGGTGGAGCTGAGCGTTTACAACGGGATTCCCCATCTTTTGATTCCGGTAGTGACGGATCCCAAGAAGGCCTCCGGCGCGTTAAACTGGGCAGTGGCGGAGATGGAGGACCGGTACAAGAAATTCGCCAAATGCAATGTGCGGGACTTAAAGGGATATAATGAGAGAATCGAACATTTGAAGGATATTGAGGCTGAAAATAAGCCCCAGAAGCTGCCCCAGATCGTGATTATCATCGACGAGCTGGCGGATTTGATGATGGTGGCTCCCGGAGAGGTGGAGAGCTCCATCTGCCGTCTGGCTCAGCTGGCCAGAGCGGCGGGCATTCATCTGGTAATCGCTACCCAGCGGCCGTCGGTGAATGTCATTACAGGACTGATCAAGGCGAATGTGCCCTCCAGAATCGCCTTTGCCGTGTCCTCCGGAGTGGATTCCAGAACGATTATCGATATGAACGGGGCGGAAAAGCTGCTGGGAAAGGGAGACATGCTCTTTTATCCGGCTGGCTTCCCCAAGCCTCAGCGGGTGCAGGGCGCTTTTGTGTCCGATGAGGAAGTGGGAAATGTGGTGGATTTCCTGAAGGAGCAGGGTATGACGGCCCAGTACAGCCCAGAGATTGAGACAACCATTGAGGCAGGGACTGCGGGAGAGCCGGGGGGAAGCGGCCAGGGACGGGACGAGTATTTCGCCCAGGCCGGCAAGCTGATTACCGATAAGGAGAAGGCTTCCATCGGTATGCTGCAGCGGATGTTTAAGATTGGCTTTAACCGGGCGGCCCGGATTATGGACCAGCTGGCGGCGGCCGGCGTGGTGGGCGAGGAAGAAGGAACCAAGCCCAGAAAAGTGTTGATGACTCCGGAGGAATTTGAGGAGTTTTTAAAACAGGAACCATAGACAAAAGAAGGCAAGAAGGAGGAAGAACGCCATGAAAACGGACATTGAAATCGCTCAGGAGGCGCGGATGCTGCCTATTACCCAGGTGGCGGAAAAATGCGGTATTGAGGAAGAGGATCTGGAGCTTTACGGAAAATACAAGGCAAAGCTATCAGATTCCCTTTGGGAGAAGATCAAGGACCGCCCCGATGGAAAGCTGGTATTAGTGACAGCCATCAACCCGACTCCGGCGGGGGAGGGCAAGACTACCACCACCGTAGGACTGGGAGAGGCTCTGGGCCGGATGGGGGTGAAATCCCTGATCGCCTTGCGGGAGCCGTCCCTGGGGCCCTGCTTTGGCATTAAGGGAGGCGCTGCTGGAGGAGGGTACGCCCAGGCGGTTCCCATGAAGGACTTGAATCTTCATTTTACCTGCGATTTCCATGCAATTACCTCGGCCAACAATCTGCTGGCGGCGATGCTGGACAACCATATCCAGCAGGGAAACGCCTTGGGGATCGATCCCAGGCAGGTGCTGTGGAAGCGGTGCCTTGATATGAACGACCGGGTACTGCGAAACGTAGTGGTGGGCCTTGGGGCAAAGGCTGACGGCATGGTGCGGGAGGATCATTTCGTGATCACTGTGGCCTCCGAGATTATGGCCATCCTCTGTCTTGCGGAGAATATGAAGGATTTAAAGGAGCGCCTGGGCCGGATTATTGTCGCTTATAATTTCGCCGGCGAGCCGGTGACAGCCGCTGATTTAAAGGCGGTGGGAGCCATGGCGGCTCTTTTAAAGGACGCCCTAAAGCCCAATCTGATTCAGACACTGGAGAATACGGGAGTTTTAGTCCACGGAGGGCCCTTCGCCAACATCGCCCATGGCTGCAACAGCGTGAGGGCTACCAAGACGGCCTTAAAGCTGGCGGATCTGGTGGTGACGGAGGCCGGATTCGGAGCGGATCTGGGGGCGGAAAAATTCCTGGACATCAAGTGCCGCATGGCGGGCTTAAAGCCGGACGCGGTGGTGCTGGTGGCTACGGCCAGAGCCTTAAAGTACAACGGCGGCGTGCCAAAGGACCAGTTGACAGAGGAAAATATGGACGCCTTAAAGCGTGGCATTGTCAATCTGGAAAAGCATATTGAGAATATTCAGAAGTATGGGGTGCCGGTGATTGTGACTTTAAACGCCTTCACCACGGACACAGAGCAGGAATATGCTTATATTAAGCATTTCTGCCAGGAAATGGGCTGCGAGTTCGCCCTCTCGGAGGTTTGGGCCAAGGGAGGCGAGGGCGGAATCGACCTGGCGCGTAAGGTCCTGGAAACCTTGGAGCAGAAGGAAAGCCATTTTGTCCCCATTTATCCGGATGAAATGAGCCTAGAGGGTAAGATCGAGACAGTGGCGAAGGAGATCTACGGAGCCGATGGCGTCACCTATTCAGCTGCCGCGAAAAAGGCATTAAAGCGGATTACGGAGCTGGGCTTTGGAAATCTTCCCGTCTGTATGGCAAAAACCCAGTACTCTCTGTCCGATGACCCGGCAAAGCTGGGCCGTCCGTCGGGCTTTGAGATCAGCGTACGGGACGCTTACGTTTCCGCCGGGGCGGGCTTTGTGGTCGCCCTTACCGGCTCCATTATGACCATGCCGGGCCTTCCGAAGCGCCCGGCAGCCGAGGGCATCGATGTGGATGAAAAAGGCCGTATCACCGGATTGTTTTAAAAGAGCTAAAAGGAGTTAGATTTATGAAATTGAAGGAATGGCTGAATGGCCTGGATTTTGAACTGCTGCAGGGAAATCTGGAGGAAGAGGTTTTCGACGTCTCCTATGATTCCCGCAAGGCAAAACCGGGGGATGTATTTGTATGCATGACCGGAACAAGGGTAGATTCCCATGTATTTATCCCGAAGGTGGAGGAGGCGGGCTGCAGGGTGATCCTGGTGGAGCGGGCTCTAGATGAGCTGTTAAAGCCGGTTCAGGCTGAAACCACGGTGGTGCGGGTAAAGGACGGCCGCCATGGGCTGGCCATTCTTTCCGCGGCCCGTTTCGGACATCCGGCAAAGAAGCTTACCATGATCGGTGTCACCGGCACCAAAGGAAAGACCACTACTGCCCATATGATTAAGGCGATTCTGGAGTCCTGTGGGAAAAAGGTGGGGATGATCGGCACCAACGGAACCTTTATCGGGGATCAGGTGACCCCAAACTTAAACACAACGCCGGAATCCTACCAGCTCCACCAGGCTTTCGCGAAAATGGTGGAGGCTGGCTGCCAGTACCTGGTGATGGAGGTATCTTCCCAGGGAATCAAAATGCGCCGCACCGATGGGATTTTCTTTGACTACGGCCTGTTTACCAATATTTCGCCGGATCACATCGGGCCCGACGAGCACAAGGATTTTAAAGAGTACCTGTATTATAAGTCCAGACTGCTGAGTATGTGCAAGGTGGGACTTGTGAACCAGTCAGATCTGCATTTCGATGAGATTGTGGAGGACGCCTCCTGTGAACTGTACACTTATCGGGTAAAAGTGGAGGGAGAACAGGATTCGAAGGGGAAAGCTGATTTTGAGGCCGGCGGCATCCACTATGTGTCGGAGCCCGGATTTGTGGGCACGGAATTTGCGGTGTCGGGCCGCCTTTCCATGGAGGTACGGCTGGGGATTCCAGGTATCTTCAATGTGGATAATGCCCTGGGGGCGGTGAGCCTATGCAGCTTCCTGGGACTGGATCCGGCAGGGATGAGCCATGGCCTGGAGCACATCCGGGTAAACGGGCGCATGGAGATCGTCTACAGCTGTGAGCGCTTTACGGTGTTAGTGGATTACGCCCACAATGCCGTTAGCATGGAAAGTCTTTTGAAAACCTTGAGAGACTATCATCCCAGACGTCTGGTGTGCGTCTTTGGCTGCGGCGGGAACCGCTCAAAGGAACGGCGCTACCGGATGGGAGAGATCGGCGGGAAGCTGGCGGATCTTTGCATTCTGACGGCGGATAATTCCCGGTATGAGAAGACGGAGGATATTATCGCCGATATCCGGGGAAGCATCGAGAAGACGGGAGGCGCTTATCTTGAGATTCCGGACCGGCGGGAGGCCATCCGCTACAGTATCATCCATGCCCAGCCTGGGGATATGATCGCGGTCATCGGCAAAGGCCATGAGGATTATCAGGAAATCTGCGGCGTCCGCCATCATTTCCTGGACCGGGAAGTGATTGAGGAAACAGTACGGGAGTTGGAGGAAAAGGGCTGAGATGGAAATACAGATCCGTGAGATTGTGAAAGCCGTATCCGGGCGGCTGTTAAGAGGAGATGAAAGCCGGACAGTCCGGGCCATCAGTCTGGATTCCCGGCAGATGGAGGGGGACGATCTTTTTGTGCCTCTGGTGGGGGAAAAGGTGGACGCCCACCGCTTTATCTGCCAGGCCTTGTCCCTGGGGGCGGCGGCGGTATTTACAAGCGCCCATGAAACTAAGGAAGATGTAGAGCTGGAGCTGGAGCGTTTCGCTTCGAGCGGCGGGAGGCGGGAGGCCATCGACGGCTGCGCCTGGATCGGGGTGAATGATACCAGAAAAGCCCTTCAGGCCTTGGGCGCGTGGCGCAGAAGCCAGATTCACATTCCGGTGGTGGGAGTGACGGGGAGCGTGGGAAAGACCACCACCAGGGAGATGATTGCCCAGGCACTAAGCGCCGGCCTTCAGGTATACCGCACTCCCGGCAATTCCAACAGCCAGGTAGGGGTGCCCATTGCCATCTGCCAGATTCCGGAGGATGCCCAGATCGCGGTGATCGAGCTGGGAATGAGTATGCCGAGGGAGATGGAGCGCATCGCCCGGGTGGCTCAGGTGGACTGCGCCGTGGTGACCAACATCGGGGTGGCCCATATCAACCAGCTGGGATCCAGGGAACGGATTATGGAGGAAAAGCTGAAAATCCAGGAGGGGATGAACCCGGCAGGAACCCTGTTTCTGAACGGAGACGATGACCTGCTGGGGACGGCTGGGGTTTACGGGAAGCGTCGGACGGTTTACTTTGGAACAGGAGAAGGATGTACATACCGGGCGGAGGATCTTCGCCTGGAAGAAGGGCATCCGGTATTTACCGCTGTGTGTGCCGGAAAGCGGATTCCCATGAAGCTGAAGGTCCTGGGGCTGCATATGGTTTCAAATGCCCTGGCGGCCCTGGCGGTAGCGGACGCTTATGGAGTGGATCTGCACGCGGCGGCGGCAAAGCTGGAGGAATTTGAAGGCTACCGGGGCAGGCAGCAGATTTACGAAGTACGGGGCGTTACGGTGGTGGATGACAGCTATAATGCCAGCCCTGCCTCTATGAAAGCGGGCCTTCAGGTGCTGGAGTCCTTAAAGCCCGGCGCGAGAAAGATCGCCATTCTGGCGGATATGAAGGAGCTGGGGCCCGGGGAGACGCGTTTTCACCGGGAGATCGGCTACTATATCGCGGAGCATCCGCTGAACCGGGTGGTTCTGATGGGAGAGCTGGCCCGGGAGATCGGCAGAGGAATCCTGGAAAAAGGCGGAAATACCACCGTAGAGTTTATGGAAAACCTGGACCAGGTAAAAGAATTTCTCAGGCGGGAGGCCCGGGAAGGAGACTGTATTTTGTTTAAAGGCTCAAACAGCATGGGCCTGGGGGAGGCTGCGGCCTGGTTTCGGGAATACCAGCCTTAATCCGCGTATACAAAGAAATGCTCCTGGAGAGAATAAAGAGGACTAAAGGAGAACAGGAGCGTTTCAAATGAATCAGAATACAGGTGAAAAGAAGATACTTTGGTACAGCCTCGCCTTTATGGCGTTTTCCGCCGTCTGGGGCTTTGGAAACGTGATCAACGGATTTTCCGAGTACGGCGGCTTAAAAGCCATTGTCAGCTGGATCATTATTTTTGGGATTTATTTTGTGCCTTACGCGCTGATGGTAGGGGAACTGGGCTCCGCCTTCCAAAACGCCGGGGGAGGCGTCAGCTCCTGGATTTATGAAACCATCGGACCCAGGATGGCTTACTATGCGGGCTGGACCTACTGGGTGGTGCATATGCCCTATATTTCCCAGAAGCCTTCCTCGGCGGTGATCGCCGCCAGCTGGGCTATTTTCCAGGACAGCAGGGCCAGCTCCATGAACACTTTCCTGCTTCAGGCCATCTGCCTGGTGATTTTCCTTTTTGCCCTTGATCTGTCAGGCAGGGGAGTGAATCTGTTAAAACGGCTGTCCACTCTGGCGGGCTCTGCTATGTTCGCTATGTCCATGCTCTTTGTGCTGATGACCATTACGGCGCCCTTGATCACGGACGGAGCCTTTCTTGAGATCCACTGGTCTTTGGAAAACTTTATGCCTTCCTTTGACGTCAGCTTCTTTATGGGACTGTCCATACTGGTTTTCGCCGTAGGCGGCTGCGAGAAAATTTCGCCCTACGTGAACAAGATGAAGGACCCGGCCAGGGAGTTTTCAAAGGGAATGATCGCCCTGGCGTCCATGGTGGCGGTGACCGCCGTGCTGGGAACCATTGCCCTGGGAATGATGTTTGACTCCAATAACATTCCAAAAGATCTGATGACAAACGGGGCATACTACGCCTTTGCTAAACTGGGAGAATACTACCATGTGGGGAATCTCTTTGTGATCGCCTATGCTTTGACGAACCTCATCGGCCAGTTTTCGGTTATGGTGCTGTCCATCGACGCGCCTTTGCGGATCCTTTTGGAGAGCGCGGATCAGGACTATATTCCCAGGAGCCTGATGAAGAAAAATGAGCGGGGCGCTTACGTCAACGGTCAGAAGCTGATCGGCGTCATCGTGACAGTCCTGATCGTGGTGCCGGCCTTTGGAATCAAGGATGTGGACGCTCTGGTGCGGTGGCTGGTCAAGGTCAATTCCGTTTGTATGCCTCTGCGGTATCTGTGGGTGTTCGCGGCCTATATTGCCCTGAAAAAGGGCGGGGAGCGGTTCACGGCGGTATACCGATTTGTAAAGAGCAGGGGAGTGGGAATGGCCTTCGGAGTCTGGTGCTTTGTGTTTACGGCGTTCGCCTGCCTGACGGGAATTTATTCGGACGATGCCTTCCAGCTGATATTAAACATTGTGACGCCCTTTGTGCTGGTGGGGCTGGGATTTATTATGCCGGTGATCGCGAAACGAGAACGGGAGAGGAGATAAGGAAATGTCTGAACAGATGGAAATGAAAGAATTAACCGGAAAGCTGATCCGCTTTTTGGAAAACAGTCCCACCTGCTTTCACGCTGTAGAGCAGATGGCGGCCCGCTTAAGGGAGGCGGGCTTTGAGGAGCTTCGGGAAGAGAACTCCTGGAAGCTGAAAGAAGGGGGGAGCTACTATGTGATCCGCAACCTGTCCTCCCTGATCGCCTTTCGTATTCCGAAGGGCCAGTGGAATGGCTTTCAGATGATGGCCAGCCACAGCGATTCCCCCTCCTTTAAGCTGAAGGAGAATCCGGAGATGGAGGCGGAGCAGCACTACGTGAAACTGAACGTGGAAAAGTATGGCGGCATGCTTTGCGCCCCCTGGTTTGACCGCCCCTTATCCATCGCGGGCCGTCTGGTCATCCGGGACGGAGAGCGGCTTATAAGCCGTCTGGTCAATGTGGACCGGGATCTGGTGCTGATTCCCAGCCTGGCCATCCATATGAACCGACAGGTCAATGAAGGCTACGCTTATAACGCCCAAAAGGACATGCTTCCCATTTATGGCGGCAAGGAAGCAGCCGGAACGCTGATGAAGACCATCGCCCAGGCGGCGGAGGTTCATCCCGAGGATATCCTGGGCCATGACTTGTTTTTATACAACCGGGTAAAGGGAACCATCTGGGGAGCAGAGGAAGAATTTTTCTCTTGCGGGCGCATCGATGATCTGCAGTGCGCATTTTCCTCTCTGGAAGGATTTCTGGCGGCGGAGCATCCCGCAGCGGTGACGGTTCACGCAGTGCTGGACAATGAGGAGGTAGGCAGCTCCACCAAGCAGGGAGCGGATTCCACCTTCTTGGAGGATATCCTCTGGCGGATCAACGAAGCTATGGGCGGAGGACGGGAGGACTATCTGCGCCGCTTGGCGGGAAGCTTCCTGGTTTCCGCCGACAACGCCCATGGAGTCCATCCAAATTATGGGGATAAGGCGGATCCCACCAACCGGCCCTGGGTCAACGGCGGTATTGTAATCAAGTATAACGCCAACCAGAAGTACAGCACAGATGCGGTTTCTGCGGCAATCTTTAAAACCATCTGCCAGAAGGCCCAGGTTCCCTTCCAGACCTTTGCCAACCGTTCCGACATGGCAGGGGGATCCACCCTTGGAAATATCGCCAACTGCCATGTTTCAGTGAATACGGTGGATATCGGTCTGCCCCAGCTGGCCATGCACTCCCCCTACGAGACAGCGGGAGTAAAGGATACCTGGTATCTGGTGAAGGCGGCAGAGGCGTTCTTTCAAACCGCTCTGGTTTCAGAGGGACGGGGAAATTACCGGATGTTTTGAATCGCAGCGGATCAGCGGGAATATACAACAGGAGCAGGCTATATGTCCTGCTCCCGAAATATTTGGCGGAAGGCTTCGGCCTCTGCCAGGGTGTGATTCCAGCCGTATTGTTTTAGGTCTACCCGCCAGCCCTCTTTACTCCAGGCCACATCCACTCCTTCTTCCCGCAGAAGGAGAACCTGCAGATCCGGCGTATCAAAATGGATGGCCCCGCTTAAAATACCCCTGCTGTTGACGATGCGGTGGGCGGGCACATGAGGGCCAAGAAGGCCCATTTTCAGGCCGTAGCCTACCTGGCGGGAATTCTTTGGCATACCGCATAAAAGAGCGATCTGACCGTAGGTGGCCGCCCGCCCGTAAGGAATCTGGCGGCACACGATGGCGGCCCGCTTGTAGAGATTGGGAGAGGAACTCATCAGGCCTCTCCTTTTTTTGCGCCCTGTCTTAAGTATTCCAGCAGTTCTGCCGCGTTGGTATCAGGCTTTACCTTGGGGAATACCTTTTCGATGAGGCCATTTTCATCGATGAGATAGGTGGTGCGCACCACGCCCATGGAAACCTTGCCGTAAAGCTTCTTTTCCTTCCACACGTCATAAGCCTGGATAGATGAAAGCTCCGGGTCAGAGAGCAGGATGAAGGGCAGGCTGTTTTTCTCGGCAAATCTCTGGTGGGAGGCCTGACTATCCTTGCTAACCCCGATGATAACCGTATTCAGGGTTTCAAATTCCCGAAAAGCTCCGGCAAAGGCGCAGGCCTGGCGGGTGCAGCCGGGGGTGCTGTCCTTGGGATAAAAATACAGAACCACTTTCTTTCCTCTAAAGTCCTGTAACGATACGGGTTTTCCATCCTTGTCCGGAAGGGTAAATTCCGGCGCTTTGATACCTGATTCTAACATGTCTGATTCCTCCTGTTCTACTTAATAAAAGCGTAATGGTTTTCATCGGATAATTCCGGGTGAAACTGATATCCTAGCCGGGTAAAGCCTTTTAAATCTTCAGCTTTTTCCGCCTGGATTTCGGCCAGGTAGCGGATCATTTCCCCACGGGCCATTTTGGCTTCCGTGGCTTTCTGGCGGACTTTGGAATTTTCATCCAGAGAACCGAAGATGACATGGATCATCTGCTTTTTGTGGGCCAGGAAAGGCTCCACCGCCTTGCTGTACTCCTTGGAGGCCAGGTTGACGATTACTGAATCCTCCTCTGCGAGGGCCTCATAAAGCTGTCGGCTCCAGAAGTCATAGAGAGAATGGAAGGTCTGGCCATTCAGCGTCAAATCAATCTTCGCCTGCATCTCCAAGCGGTAGGGAACCACCCCGTCCAAAGGCCTTAAAATGCCATAAAAGCCGGAAAGGATGCGCAGATGGGCCTGGACATAGTCCAGGGATGCCTGGTCAAATACCTGGGGGGCCATGTACTGATACTGGATGCCCTCATAGGCCAGGACAGCCGGAGTCAGCCGGCGCTCCAGATCCATTTCCTGAAAACGGCGGTAATTCAAATCCGCCAGAGCCTCATTACAGCGCCATAGCTCCCTTGCCTGGCTGAGACTTAAAGAGCAGATATAATCCATCAGGATGCGGGTTTTGTCCAGGAAGGTTGGGAGATCCTGCCATGGGACCGAGTCCTCCTGACGGTTCATCTTCTTTGCTGGAGATATGATTAGCTTCATGCGCTGACTCCTTTCTGACTTTCAGGGCAGTCCGGGAGAGAGGACAGCCATGGGAGCTCCTTCTTTAATTCCTGCCGTACCCACCGCTGCCAGAAAAATTCCCCTAGAAAAAGAGTACGGTCAATGCCACGTTTAAAAATCAGGGCTTTCATGAGGCGGGGCGGCGAGTAGATCGCGCTGCTGGCGGCGATAATCTCCTTCTGAAGATCAGCGGGGGAGAGAAGCGCTGGGTAGTGAACTACCTTTCCAACACAGCGGGACCAGTCAGGAGCCGACGTTCCAGCCGACTTTGAACCGGAGCAAATGAGCCGGCCCTTATGGGTTTCGTATACCGGGGTTCCGGGAATAAAATACATGGACTGGATCAGCACGCCGGAGATGTCATTTTGGATGACAAAGCGAGCCAGCCGCTTCCCCACGCCCTTTGTATGGCTGTCCGCCCCCATGATGAAGAGTCCCCGCACCCGCAGCCCGTGGCGCTTGATATTGCGGACAGACCTTAAAATCTGCCGGTAGGTGCTTTCCTTGTGGTAGGCCTGAAAGGATTCATCCTCCAGAAATTCGATCCCCATGGCCAGCTCGATGAAGCCAGCCTCTTTGAGAAGGTCAAGCATCTCGTCGTCAAATCCCACCTCGAACCGGGCCTGGATAGTAAACTGGTAATGGAGGCCGGAGGCGATGATGGCCTTCAGTACCTGGATCGCCCAGGGGCGGTTGGCAAAAAAATTGTCGTCCGTAATCCACAGTACCTTTGCCAGCCGGTGATGGCCCTGGTCGAAAAAAACAATGGCCTGGCGGATATCCTCCACAACGTTTTCAGGGGAGCGGGTGCGCACGCCCCGGCCGAAGGCCGCTACCAGGGCACAGTAATCGCAGTGGTGGGGACAGCCTCTGGAGGCGTGGACCTGAGGCCAGATGGTATTGTGCCCCGCCATCTTTTTGAAATTCCAGAGAAGATTCCGGTCGGGAATCACATCAATATTTTCGGGTGGCCGACGTTTTCCAGTGGTGATTAGCTTCCCGTCCCGGTAAAAGGCCAGCCCAGGGAAATCAAGAGGCCTCCGGTCGCGTACTGCCAGAATCAGGTCAACAATGGATTCATCCCCTTCGCCCGTCAGCACATAGTGGCAGTGACGGGCCGCCTCACCTGGGCACAGGGTGGGGTGAAGGCCGCCCAGGACGATGAGGGCGCGGGTGTGCTTTCTCAAGAAATTCGCAAGGGCGTAACCCCGGTTGGCGTTAAAGGTGAAGAGACTTAAGAAAATAATATCCGAGTCCAGCAGATCCTTTAATGGAATCCTGGAGATGGACTCGCTGTACATCCTGGTATCCTCCACATATTGCTTTGCGATGGTTGCCAGGGTCAAAAGCCCGTTGGAGGGCGTGCGGATATACTGGTCGTAGACAAACAGGTTTCGGATATCCGGATGATAAGGTTGGTTTGCCGGTTCGATGAAGCGCAGTTTCATTTTCTCACCGCCTTTTTAGAATAATCGTGTTCTTTCATTATTCTATCATGGATGGGCAGGTGCTTCAAGCGGGCTTCTTAGAAATCATCTCGCTCCAAAATGAGCCCGCAATACACGTTTTCTGCCTAAAAAGTACCTGTTTTGCCAAATTGTTGATTTTTTCCCTGAAATTATATAAAGTAAAGCTAAGAGCAGCAGAGAAAATCATATTGAGAGAGAAAGAGGAGGAAACATATGCCAGGAACAAATCAGACAGAGTATCAGGGAGAAACCGTTAGAGTACAGAGACCTACAGGGAGGACATGACAGAGCTTTCTGTTGAATATGCCCGTTCTCACAGCGGATCAAATCAATCGTATCGAAGAGTATCGCGGCAGTTCAGAGGAAAGGCTGAATGTGGATGCGCGGATTCGGGAAGTGGTGGCTGACGGAAAGTCGTTTCTCGACATGGCCAAAGAGAGCTTTGTTAAAATTTTCGGACAAGGGTATGAAGCAGGCTTTGAGTGTAAAAGAGAAACCGTAGAGGAAGCCATGACCCGCATGTATGTGGATGGTCAGACCTACAAGGAGCGGTTTGGGATTGAGGATATCACAAAGGACAATTATGAACTTGCGGCATGCCATATTTATTACTATATGACATATGGCCCGATCGCCACCAGCCAGCTGCGGGATCAAATGGAGATGTATGGGGGGCCGATGAAGGTGACGGTCTTAAATACCTCCACAGCGACGAACAAGCTTTTTACCGCGGTTGTGCCTCAGGAACCGTAGCCGGTGAAAAAGCCCAGCCAGCCCAATGGATGGAAAAGATTCTGGAACCGCTTTGGCTTTTATAAAAGGGACATGGAGAAGTACCAGGATCAGGTAAAGAAGTATGACGACTATGTGGCGGACAAGGCGGTCTATGATGAAAATGTGAGAAAGACCCAGGAAGAAGCAGAGCGCATGGAGCAGAGAGTGATGGACCGGGACGGTATAACGGATGAGCGCAGGAACCAGGTCCATGCAGTCATGCAGAATCAGGAAAAGCGGGCAGAACTTCATGAGGCTGCAAAGGATGCGCTTCAGACGATCCCGAAGAATGATAAGGCGACTTCTTTAAGTGAGGTTCAACAATATATTCCGGAATATACGGAAGGATTCGCCAAAAAAACGTTTATGAACGGAATGGGAAGAGACGGTTCCGTAGCGAACCAGCTGCTGGCCTATATGGCGGCTGTCAACGATATGACGCTGGAGGAAGCGATCAACGCGCCTAAAGAGGTTAAGCTGGAAGCCGGAAAGCAGTTTAAAGAGCTGTTTATGGAGGCTGAACCGCTTGACACGCAGGACGAAAAGGAAATAGACGAGATACGGAAGGCGCAGATGGAGAAAGCGGCAGACGCCCTTGCGCGGATGTACCGTCATTGGGGAGAGGAACAGATTAATGCCGTAGATGTTTTAGATCCGGAGAGTATCCGTGAAAATGCCGCCCATAATATGCGGCTTGGGCAGATTGGCATGGATATCGCGCAGATGCTTAGAAACGACGGAGTTTTGGCGGATCTGGTAGCCGAAAGGATGGGGGGAAAGGGGCAGTTCCAGCAAGTAAAAAGCGCCTTTGGGGCGGCAAAGTCAGCAAGCGGTCCGCTGGAGAGCCTTTGTAAGATATATGCTGAGGAGAAATTCCGGGATCAAGAGGTGCCGGGCACGGCAGCGAGACTGACCGACGCCGCCACCGCGCTTTTCGGCGGCGAGCGGATTGACAGCCGTATAGCGGGAAAACCGCTGTAGGATTTTGAGATCAAGGATAGCGCTTATATTATGGCAGCCTGCAAGATGGATCGGGACGATCCGAAAGAAATATGTGATGTGCTGAATGGAAAAGACGTTCATTTATCCGGAAAATTGGATTTGACTTATATGGTTAAATGCGCTTCTGAGAGGCCTTTGAAGGTGGAGGAACAGTCGGAAAGAAGGCGGACGTCCATAAACGAGTTGACCGGGCAGAATCAGGCGCGGCAGAACGCGGCCAGGGAAAGACTAAGACAGCAGCCCGAACGGCAGCATACTCCCAACCAGCCGGTGCGCCGCTGAGGGAAGGCGCTTCCCCGAAGGGCTCCAAAGCGGCTGCCTGTCCACAGAGAAAAACGAAACGCCGCTTGCAGGAGCCTATCCCCTGGGGTATACTATAAATATGCCGGATATCAGGGCGGAATAGTCTGCGGCGGCGCGAGGAACAGGGAGGTGTGATATGGGAAAAACGGCGGGAAGAACCATAGCCATCGGGATTCAGAATTTTGGAGACTTGATCCGGAAAGGGTATTTTTACGTTGACAAGACGGATTTCATCCGGCAGTGGTGGGAGAGCGGTGACAGCGTGACCTTAATTGCCCGTCCGAGGCGTTTTGGAAAGACGCTGAATATGAGCATGGTGGAGCAGTTCTTCTCTGTGGATTATGCGGGGCAGGACGCTCTGTTTGCCGGGTTATCCATCTGGAAGCGCGAAGAGTACCGAAAAATACAGGGCGCCTATCCGGTGATCAGCCTCTCCTTTGCCAATGTAAAAGAAACCAGTTTTGCCTCCGCGAGAGAGCGGATCGATCAAATGATCGCGGATCTCTATATAAAAAATAATTTTCTATTGTCCAGTGATAAAATGACAGCGGCGGACCGGGATTATTTTCAAACCGTATGCATGGGGAGAATGTCCGAGGTCCAGGCCACCGGCGCTCTTTACAAGCTTTCAGATTACCTGTTCCGCTATTATGGAAAAAAGGTGATTATTCTGCTGGATGAATATGACACGCCCATGCAGGAAGCGTATGTAGACGGCTACTGGCCGGAACTGATGTCGTTTATAAGGAGCCTTTTTAACGCTTCCTTTAAGACCAATCCCTGGCTGGAGCGGGCTATTATGACGGGAATTACCAGGGGCAGCAGGGAATCGATTTTTTCGGATCTGAATAATTTAAAGATTGTGACTGCCACATCTGAGGAATACGCTTCATCCTTTGGCTTTACCCAGGAGGAAGTTTCCGCGGCACTGGAGGAATGCGGGTTAGGGGAGCAAAAGGAACAGGTTAAAAAATGGTATGACGGCTTTATTTTCGGAAGCCAGAGGGATGTCTATAACCCCTGGTCGATTCTAAATTTCCTGGATACGGGGGTGTACGCGGCCTATTGGGCGAATACCAGCTCCAACAGCCTGGTAAGCAAGCTGATCCGGGAAGGAAGCAGGGGACTGAAGGAAGATTTTGAAATTCTCCTGAGGGGCGGCGTGATCCGGACGACAATTGACGAACAGATCGTGTATGATCAGCGAAATGGCAGCGAAGAGGCGGTCTGGAGCCTGCTGCTTGCCAGCGGCTATTTAAAGGCTCTTTCTTATACGCCGATGGAACGGCTTGGCCCTGAGGAGGAGCAGTTTTACGAACTGGCCCTGACGAATTATGAGGTAGAGCGCATGTTCCGGAGCATGGTGCGGGGGTGGTTTGTGGAGTCCGGATCAGATTATAACGGATTTATTAAAGCAATGCTGGCGGATGATGTAAAGGCCATGAACGCCTATATGAACCGGGTGGCGCGGGATACGTTCAGTTATTTTGATACGGGCAGAAAACCGTCTGAGGAGGAGCCGGAGCGGTTTTACCATGGCTTTGTATTGGGCCTCATGGTGGAGCTCCAGGATCGATATGTGATTACGTCCAACCGCGAGAGCGGCTTTGGCCGCTATGACGTGATG
The DNA here is from genome assembly GCA_944383785.1 of uncultured Enterocloster sp. Lineage (GTDB taxonomy): Bacteria > Bacillota > Clostridia > Lachnospirales > Lachnospiraceae > Enterocloster. The sequence goes on from CALWQV010000005.1 coordinate 29,106, forward strand.
TTGGAACCGAAAAATTCACAAAAAGACGATGGGATTCTTTTAGAATTTAAGGTACAGGACCCGGAGGAAGAAGAAACCTTAAAGGATACCGTGAAAGCGGCTTTGAACCAGATTGAAAAAAGAGAGTATGCGGCCCAGCTTTTGGCAAGAGGGATTCCGAAGGAACGGATCCGCGATTATGGATTCGCCTTCTGTGGGAAAAAAGTTATGATTGGAACGGTAAGGACGGTGTAATATGGCAAGACAAGTGGCCATCGGCCATCAGGATTTTGAGATAGTCCGCAGGAATCATTACTTCTATATTGATAAAACGGATTTTATCCGGCAGTGGTGGCAGTCGGGGGATCTGGCAACCTTGATTACCCGCCCCAGGCGTTTCGGAAAGACTCTGAATATGAGTATGACGGAGAAGTTCTTTTCCGTGGATTACGCGGGCCGAAGCGATCTCTTTGAAGGCTTGAGCGTGTGGAAGGACGAAGCTTTGCGCAGCATTCAGGGAACCTATCCGGTTTTATTTTTGACCTTTGCGGGGATTAAGGATCAGACCTACCGGTCGGCCAGGGAAAATATCTGCCGGGTCATAGAGGCCCTTTACAACCGGTACGATTTCCTCACGGAGGGAGAACTGCTGAATGAAAAGGAGAAAGCATATTACGCCTCGGTGACAGCCGGGATGGACGACAGCAGGGCGGCGGTTTCCCTGCGCAGCCTCTGCGATTACCTGTGCCGGTACTATGGGAAAAAAGTGATCATTCTGCTGGACGAATACGATACCCCCATGCAGGAGGCATATGTCAATGGTTATGGGGAAGAACTTACGGCCTTTACCCGGAACCTTTTTAACAATACGTTTAAGACGAATCCCGATCTGGAGCGGGCGCTTTTGACCGGGATTACAAGGGTGAGCAAGGAGTCCATTTTTTCTGACCTGAACAACCTGAACGTGGTGACGACTACCACCCGGATGTATGAAACATATTTTGGATTCACACAGCAGGAGGTATCCCAGGCCCTTGAAGAATTTGGACTGTCAGAGCGCATGGAAGAGGTGAAGTTCTGGTATGACGGATTCCGGTTTGGAGCGGTAAAGGATATTTATAATCCCTGGTCGATTTTAAATTTCCTGCGGGAAAGGAAAACAGCGCCTTACTGGGCTAATACCAGCAGCAACAGTCTTGCGGGAAAGCTGATCCGTGAAGGTTCCGGGAGAATCAAAGATGAATTTGCCATTCTTCTTGAGGGAGGCTTTGTGGAGACGGAGATTGACGAGCAGATTGTGTACCGCCAGCTGGATTTAAGCGAAAGCGCGATCTGGAGCCTTTTGCTGGCGGCGGGATATTTAAATGTGAAGGATGTGGAAGTACGCCAGCAGGAATTTGGAGGCTGGAAGCAGGTTTATACGCTGGGATTAACGAACTATGAAGTGAAGGTAATGTTTTACGGCATGGTAAAAGACTGGTTTGCCCCGTCGGCTTCCAGCTATAACGAATTTATACGGGCCCTTCTCCGCGGAGATCTGGAGGCGATGAACGAATATATGAACCGTGTATCCAAAGGAACCTTTAGCTACTTCGATACAGCAGGAGATAAGGGACACTCAGAACCGGAGCGATTTTACCATGGCTTTGTCCTGGGATTAATTGTGGATTTGTCAGGCCAGTACCGGATTACATCCAATCGGGAGAGTGGACTAGGCCGTTATGACGTGATGCTTACGCCGAGAGAAGGGCAGAACCTGGACGCTGTGATCATGGAGTTTAAGGCGTTCAATCCCCGCCGGGAAAAATCCCTGGAAGAGACGGCCCGGAACGCTTTAAAGCAGATTGAAGAGAAGGAGTATGAGAGGGAGCTGCTGGAAAAGGGAATGGGGAGGGACCGGATTCGCAAATACGGGTTCGCTTTCCGGGGAAAGGAAGTGCTGATCGAGCAGTAGAGTCAGCGCTTCCTCCCCCGAACTTCCCGCTACCGGAACAGCGCTTCCGACACATCAACCGGCTGCTGGCACTGATTGTCAAGATCAGTGCCATTATTTTCGAACAGGCACTGGCCGAAATTTAAGGTAAGCTCCGCCGCCGGCACATTTTCCAACAGCACGCCGGTGCTGTTTCCGGTGAAAATGTTGCCCGTAAAGTGGGAGTCGCTGGGGCTGACGTCGGTGGAGTTGTAGTGAATGCCGATGCCATTATTCGTGAAGGAGCAGTCCGTGGCATTGGCCCATACGTTGCCGAATACCAGAAGAGCAGTTTTCCATCCGTCAAAGGTGCAGTCCTTGGTCCAGAGCCGTCCCGCGGCGGAGAGGGCCACGCCTGTTCCGTCCCCTTTAAAATCGATACCGGTGAGGTAGCTGATCAAGCTGGCGCCATCCCGCATCTGGATGCCTGCGGTGAAGGTGGTGCGCCCGTTTTCAGATTCGGAGCCGGTCAGGTTAATGGAGGGGCCGTGAAGGATCAGGGGCTCCGTGTAGGTGACGGCAGGCAGGGTAATATTGACCGCATCCCGGTAGTCGATTTCCTCGGCGATCTGGTCGATGAGAGCCTGGAGGGCCTGGGAATCGGACAGATCCGCATTTTCAGGGCTGTAATTGTGGATTTTGACTTTATAGAGGGATAAATCCATCCCTAAGCGGATCGTGTCTCCATTCTTCATGGAAATGATCCAGAGGATCCTGGATAAGTCTGGACTTTCCCTGGTGAAATCCACCAGGGTCCCCAGAGCAGCCTCCGGATTAAAGTCCATGGGCTCCGGTTCAGAGCAGCGGACCGGGCTTAAAGAACCGTCAGGCTGTTGGATCTCTATCTTTACGGAATCTACTTTTTCCATAAAGGCGTCCGCCGCATCCGCTCCCGTACCGCTTTCATTGACATAAAGCCAGCAGGGAGTCCGATAGGATTCCTCTTCCCCGATGTTGGCCGTCAGCGTAGGCTCGGGGGAATAGCGATGGTCAAGCAGGTGGTTCAGGACAAGCTGGTAGGAGCCATCGGAGCCGGCGTAGGTGATTTCCCCCATTCCCTCGTATGTTTTGGGCCGCGTATAAAGATAGAAGGCAAAGGCAAAAAGAACCGCCGCCAAAAGAAGCCCCAGGCCAGGCAGAAGCCGCCAGGCTAAGCGTCTGGGCGGCCTTGCCTGGGCCCGTTTATTCAGGCTTTTTGCGCAATGGGGACAGAAGGAAGCTTCCGCGGGGATGGGTGAGCCGCAGTAAGGGCATTTCTTTTCCATGGTATAATCAAATCCTTTCATATTTTACTGGAAGACAGCCTGGGAAATGCTGACAGGCTGATCGCAGCGGTTGTCAATATCGGTCCCGTTGCGTTCAAACAGGCAGTCGCTAAAGTCCATCAAAAGATCTGCGGAGACTTTTTCCAGGAGGACGGCGGTGGTATTGCCGCGGAAGGTATTTCCGGTAAAGCGCGTGTCGCTGCCGAAGCCGCCGCCCGCGTTGTAGTGGAGGCCCGTTTCATTGTCCTCAAAGGTACAGCCGACGGTGTTGACCCAGGTATCGCCATAGGCAAGAATGGCGGTTTTCCAGCCGCTGAAACGGCAGTTTTCAGTCCGCACCCGGTCGGCGGTGGAGAGGCCCACGCCGCTTCCGCCGCCTATAAAGTCAATGCCGTCAAAAATGCTGATCCAGTTCTGGTTCCCCTTTTGGGCCCGCATCTGGATTCCGGCGGTGAAACAGGTCCGCTGGCCGCCGGAGCGGGAGCCGGTCAGGTTAAAGGAGCGGCCGGAAAGAATCAGGGGCTCGGTGTAGGTGACGGCGGGAAGCTGGATCTTTACCACATCCTCAGGGCGTGTTTCCCGGGCCAGCTGGTCGATGAGGGCCTGGAGGGCCTGGGAATCGGACAGATCCGCGTTTTCGGAGTCATAATAATAGGTCTGGGTGGGCGTCACCGTAAGGGTGGAGCGGATACGGACGGTATCCCCATTTGCCATGCGCAGGTTCCACACAAGCTCAATGGGACTTACGCTGTCCCGGCTGTAGTCAATGTAGCTTACCATGGCGACGCCGGGAAATTCATCGGCAGGAACGGGCTGGGAAGCTGTCACGGGCCGCCGGGAAGTCTCGGGCTGTTCGATGGCAAGCTCGCAGGAGGAAACCTTCTGCAAAAACATGCCGCTGGCGTCCGCGCCCGTATCCCGATAGTTGATGTAGAGCCTTAAGGGAAAGCGGTAGCTTTCCTGGTCGCCGGCAATCTGCGGGATCTCCGCCATGGGATAGTAGCGGTCGGTGCTTACATTGGAGATCAGCTGATAGGAGCTGTCGGAATCAGCGTAGGTGACTTCTCCGGTTCCCTCATAGGTTTTGGGGCTTAAGCTTGACCAAAGAACGGCTGCCAGGGCCGCCGCCAGGCATAGAAAGCCCAGGAGGCGCAAAAGCCTTGCGGGAACATGCCTTGGGGGCTTTTTTAAGGTTCGGCGGTTTAAAACATTGGCGCAGCGGGGACAGAAAGCTGCCTCTTCCGGAAGGAAAGCGCCGCAGTGAGGGCATTTTTTTTCTGTCACAGGCGAAGGATCTCCTTTCCTCTACAGCTCATCCAGAAGCCGGAGTACATTTTTGTAGCGCTTCCTGGGGGTAATCTGGGTGCAGCGGGTGACGATACGCCCGAACCGGCCTGGGGCCAGCTGATTGGAAGGGTGCTTTCCGGTGAGCATCACATTCATCAGGATGCCCAGGGAGTAGATATCGGAGCAGGCGTCGGATTGGGAAAAACCGTATTGCTCCGGAGCGGCATAGCCGATGGTGCCCAGCACCTGAGTATCATTTTCGCCGCCGCTTTTGTAAATCCGGGCCGCGTCAAAATCGATCAGCACCGCCTCATTTCCCCGCAGTACAATGTTTTCCGGCTTCACATCCCGGTGGATCGCCCCCATGGAGTGCAGCACCCACAGGGCGGTTCCCAGCTGGCGGAGGATGCGCCGCGTCTCTTTGGGGCTAAACAGGGTTTCCCGCAGCATTTGCCCCATGTTGTCCCCCTGGATGTATTCTTCCAGCACCAGGTTTCGGCCTCCCTCAGAAGCAACCTCATAGATCTGGGGCAGATTGGGACAGGTATAATTTAAAAGCTTTTGATAGACCTCCGCGTTTCCTTCAAAGGAGCGGAGGACAAATTTTTTTCCGCTTTCCCGGTGGCGTACCAGGGTTACGGAGCCTCGCGGGCTTTCTTTTAGGAGCTTTACGGATTCAAAGTCCTGATTCAGGGCCTCGGACAGCCAGGTGTAGTACATGAGAGTCACCTCGTTGATAAAATTTTAACGAAATACTATGCAGCCAGCATATTGGATTTTGTCTTTATTTTTTGTACAATAATGTTAACTGTCAAAAACAGATATGACTATTGTATAACGTTGCTGCCATAAAGTAAAGAAAAAGAAAAAAGACGGAGGAGAGATTAAGATGAGATGTGGAAATTGCGGCGCTGAATTAAAGGACGGGGACGTTTTTTGCCCGGAGTGCGGAGCCAGGATGGATGAGCCGGATTCGGACCGGACGGTGATTTTAGATGATGAGGAAGAGGCGGAGGAAGAAGTGAAAGTCCAAAAGCAGCCCCAGGCGGCGGCTTCGGAGCCGGCCCCACAGCCGGAGGATCTGTACTGCCCCAACTGCGGCATGAAGCTTCAGGCCGGGGACGTATTCTGTGACAGCTGCGGCTACCAGCTGGACGGAAAGGGAAAGAAAGGGAAAACGGGCAAGAAGGGAGGAAAGCTTCCCCTGATCCTTGGCGGCGCGGCGGCTGTGGCGGTGGTGGCCGTGGGAGGCTCTTTTGCCTTAAAGGGCCTGTCTTCCTTAGGCGGCGGCTCCGGGGATACGCCAAAGGAGCTGCTGTTTGTCAGCGACGGCAGCGTTTTCGGGGTGAATCTGAAAAAGCCCGATGAAAAGCCGGTGGAATATACGGATTCCTTCTATGAATCCGATGAGGACGACATGGGGGATGTATTCCGCATCTCCTTCCCCACGGTAAGCGGGAAGTACCGCTTTATCCCGGAAGACTATAACCCTGGGGATGGGACTTATACCCTTTGTTATCAGACCGGAAAGGAAGAGCTGGAAAAGATCGCCTCCGGCGTCCAGGGCTACTATGTGACCGGGGATCACAAGGTGGTCTATGTCAAGAATAATAACCTCTATGTATGCGAGCCGGGAGAAAAGGAAGAGAAGGTGGACTCAGATCTGAAAGTATCCCGACTGGTTCCCGACGGCCGGATGCTGGATTCGGATATGAGCGGGGTTTGGGTCAGCCAGGACGGGAAGAACCTTCTCTGGGCGGTGAATACCGGGGATGAGGACAGCGCGGACTTCTACTGCCAGGACATTGAGCTTAAAGGGGAGAAGGTGAAGCTGGCCAGCGACAGCACCCTGGTGGACCGCACGGAGAATTTTGAGTCCATTCTATTTAAAAAGGACGACGCCCTTTACCTGTCTAAGGGCATGGAAAAGGCGGAGAAGCTGGTAAGCGGTGTGGAGGACGTGATGAGCGTTGACCTGGAGAAGGAGACATTTTTCTATACCGCCAAGGGAGAGAGGGAGGCGAAGCTGGCCGATTACATTGCAGACGACATGGCGGAGGAAGACGCCCAGATGAAGGAGCCGGTGCGGTCCGATTATGAGAGGGAGTCCGGCGGATACGGGCTGCGCAGCTACTCTTACACGGTAGTGGATGATCAGTACTATGATGACCTGGAGAAATATCAGGAGAAGGAAGAGAGGGATAAGCTGAGAGAGATGATTCAGGAGATCGATGCCATCCCGATTTCCTATACGGAGCTGTATTTTTACGCGGAGGGCCAGGAAACGCTGATCACATCGGATTACAGCAGTTACGTTACTTTCGCGAATCCCTCCTGGAGGAGCTTGACAGATCTTTCGGAGAAGAGCAAAGACTTTACTAGCTCTCTGCTCTATGAAAAGATGAAGCCCGCGGAAGAAATGGAGGGAAAGACGAAGCTTTCGGAGCTGCCCTATATTTCCGACCCGGAAGTGATGAAGGTGGCGATCGAAAGCGGAGATATTTACATTGCAGGGCTCTTCGATGCAGAGGATCAGGAGCAGGAAACCTCCTACTTCCTTTATTCCGACGGAGCGGATAAAGAGCTGGATCTGGATGGCCAGACCATCCAATCTAGTCTCTACGACGCCAAGAACAATCAGCTGGTTTTGCTGGTAGTGGATGAAGAGGAGGAAACGGCTGTGGAGGGAGACCGGGCTGCCAGCGCGGACGATTCGGACAGCGCAGACTCCGATGAAAAGGACGAGGCTGGCGAACTGATGACCGTAAGCCTTAAGGGGGAGACGGCGGAGCTTGTCCCCTATGACGAGGACGTGTCCTCACTGGAACTGGTGTACGGGGGAAATATCTACTACCTGAAGGATGTAGGAAAAAATGGGGAAGGAGATCTCTACCGCAGTCAGGAATCCCTGATGTATGATGTAAAAGAGATCGGCCTTTGGGCGGTTCCGGACAGCAAGGCGGTGATGGCCGTTACAGATTATGACGAGGATAACCAGACGGGAACCTTAAATCTCCTTCGTGCGGACAGCGAGGAAGGGGAGGAAATCGCTTCGGACGTATATCTGGACGCGATCGCCTTTACGGCCTTTGGCCAGGACTGCATCTTCATGCTTTCCGATTACAGCTTTGAGCGGGGAAGCGGCGACCTGCTGTACTATGATGGAAAAGAGACAACAACCTTGGAGAGCGATGTGGCGGCCTACTTTGCCGAGTATCCCGGAAGCGATGAAGCTGCTTACTTTTCCGGCGATAATACGGCTGTTTACTGGAATGCCGTGATCCGCAACAAGCTCTATGAAATGATCGGAAGAACCAGCGCAGGGGCAGCTGAGACAACGGCAGCAGCCTCCGAGGCGGAAGAATGGGCCAGCCCGGAAACAGAGGCGGCATACGACTATAACTGGTGGTATTAAGCTGACCAAAAACGGACTGGTAAGAAGGGAGAATCCTGATGAAGTGTGAAAATTGCGGCGCGAAACTGAAACGGGCAGACGCATTCTGCCCGGAGTGCGGGGCTCAGGTGGTAAAAGCGCGGCGGTCTGAAAGAAAGGCCGCTGCCCCCACTGCTGCGGAACGGGGCAGAAAAAGATTTCCATTTTCCCTTTTGATTGCCGGGGCGGTTTTGGTCGTTGCCCTGGGAGGATTTTTGGTGGTGAAGGAATTTGGGGTCTTATCCCGCCTCTTTGGAAAGGGCTCAGGGGAAATCCTCTTTGTCAGCGACGGCAGCGTTTACGGCATAAGCCTTAAGGGCTCCGGGGAAAAGCGGACGGAGTATACGGATTCTTTTTACGGCTCGGAGGCGGCTGCCCCGGAGCGTATTGGGCGGCTGTTCTTTCCGACGGTCAGCCGGGATGGGAAGTACCGCTTTTTCCCGGAGGATTTTAACGGCCAGGAGAGAACCTTTACCCTCTGCTATCAAGAGGGCGGGGAGAAGCCTAGGCGGATCGCCTCCGACGTCCGGGGCTACCATGTGACCGGGGACAACCAGGTGGTCTATGTGAAGAATGACAGCCTTTATGTCACCAGGCCTGGGGAGCAGGAGGAAAAGGTGGATTCGGATTTGCTGGTAACCTTTAGCTCATTTTTCTATTTTGGATTTTGGGAGGCCCGGGCTGACTACGGCCTGGCGGTCAGCAAGGATGAAAGCAAGATGGTCTGGCGCACCGATTCCGGCTGTTACTGTCAGGACATTGACCTGGAAGAAGAGAAGGTGAAGCTGGTTTCGGATGGCTTTCTATTGGCCTATACGGAAAATTTTGAATCCCTTCTGTTCCAGAAGGACGACGGGGCCCTCTATCTCTCAAAGAACCTTAAAAAGGCGGAAAAGGTGGCCGATGACGCGGATCTGGTACTGGGGACAGACCTGGAAAAGGGGACCTTTTACTACACTGTGGTGAAAGCGGAAAACGTAAAGCTGGCCGATTATATTGAGGATGATTTAGCGGAGACGGACCGGGCCATTACAGAGCCGGTGAAATCCGATTATGAGAGGGAGGTCACCAGCGGATTTGGCACAGGGGCCTACACCCGCAGGGTGGTGGATGACCAGTATTACGATGATCTGGAGCGCTGGCAGAGAAAATTAGAGCGTGACGAGCTGAGACAGTGGCTGAAGGGGGTGGAAGTCCCTGTAAAGTATGAGGAGCTGTATTTCTGGAATAATGGAGAGGAAACACTGGTGACGTCGGATTACGGCGGCAGAGTCGCCAGCGCGGATGTTTCCATATCCTCCATAAGGTATGATTATACGGATCTGCGGGAGAAGAGCAGTGATTTTACCGGCGTTCTGGTTTACCAAAAGTTTCCTGAGACGGAGGGAGAAAGGAAGAAGGTAAAGATGTCCGAACTTCCGGATTACCGGGAATTGGAGGATTCGGTTCAGAGGGCGGAGGAAGAAGGCGGCGTTGGGCCTTTGGAGCTTCTGGGCGTGGAGACGGTGCCAGCGACAGCTTTCGAGTCGGAATATCTCCTGTGCGTGGACGGCGTGGAATATGATCTGGGCCTGAAGGGATGGAGCCTGGCCCAGTGGCTTTTTGATGCCAGGAGCAATCAGCTCTACTTTAGCGGCTTCAGGAGGCCCGGTGAAGACGGAGGCTATTACAGCGGAATTATGTCTGTGAACCTGGCGGATGGAGCCGGCCAGGTCAGGGAATACGCGGAGGATGCCTCGCTGAGGCTGGTCTATGGCGGGAATGTGTATTACTTCCAGGACTGGAACGCGGAAGACGGAGGGGATTTATACCGGAACGGCGAATTTGTCTGCGATGACGTGCTGGAGGTGTGGCCGGTTCCGGACAGCAACGCGGTGGTGGCGGTGACGGATTACGATGAGGACAGCCAGTCCGGCACATTAAAGCTTCTTCCGGAAAAAGGCGGGGAGGCAGTGGAGATTGGGGCTGACGTGGATCTGACGACCTTCCCCTTCGGGGCCTATGGGGAGGACTGCATTTTCATGATTTCCGACTACAGCAGTGAGCGCAAAAGCGGGGATCTTCTGTATTTTGACGGGAAAAAGACTAGGGTTCTTGAAAGCGATGTAACCGCTTATTTTTCCGATTACGCCGGGGATGATTTTGACGTTTCCCAGATGGGAGGAAACGGAGCCGGGTTTAATCGGACGATGAACCGCTTAAATGAGGCTAAATGGCGTGGTAAAGAGGAAGCGGAGGAAGAGCGGGCTTACGCGGAACCGGAAGAGGCAGAGGAAGCGTGGGCATGGCCAGAGGAAGAGACGTCGGCAGCGGCAGAGGCAGCGAGCGAAGAAGCGGCAGCGGCAGGCTGGTAGTATGGCCTGGTTTTGATGTTTGAGAAGAGAGATACGAGGAGGACAGGATGATGAAGTGCGAAAATTGCGGGACAAAGCTGAAGCGGGGAGATGCTTTCTGCCCGGAGTGCGGGGCCCAGGTGATAAAAATGCGGCGGTCGGAAAGGCAGGCCATTTCCCCTTCTAAAACGATGGGGGAGGGGGGGGGGGGGGGGGGGGGGGGGGGTGGCGGGGGGGAGGGGGGGGGGGGGGGGGGGGGGGTAGAAAGCGCCGCTTTCCTGCTCTAATTGCCGGGGCGGTTTTGGCGGCGGCCTTGGGAGGTTTTCTGGCGGTGAAGGGATCTGGGATTGTATCCGGCTTTTTGGAAAAGAAACCGGAAGAAATCCTCTTTGTCAGCGACGGCGGCGTTTACGGGGTCAGCCTGGGCGGATCAAAAAGCAAGGCCAGGGAGTATACGGATTCCTTCTATGATTCGGACACAAAGACGCCGGGGCATGCGCGAAGACTGATCTTTCCCACAGTCAGCAAGGATGGGAAGTACCGCTTTTTCACGGAGGATTACGACGACCGGACAGGTACTTTTACCCTCTGCTGCCAGGCTGGCAAAAAGGAGCCGGAACGGATCGCATCCGGCGTCCATTTCTATTACGTAACAGGGGACAACCAGATCATCTATATAGAAGAAGACAGCCTTTATGTGGGCAAGCCCGGAGAGCGGGGGGAGAAGGTGGATTCGGATTTGGCGCTTCCCGACGCCTCCGCTATGTACGGGCTATTGAACCCCGAATATGATCGCGGCGCCAGCCTTGTGATCAGCCCGGATGAGGAAAAAATGATCTGGCGTACAGACTCGGGCTGGTACGGCCAGGATATCGGCCGGAAGGGGGAGAAGGTGAAGCTGGCCGGCCAGGACTGTCTGCTTTCCTCCTATACGGAGAATTTTGACTCCCTTCTGTTTTGCGGCTGGTCCAAGCCCTTTGATCTCTATCTTTCCAAAGACTTTGAAAAAGCGGAGAAAGTGGCGGGCGATGTGGCAGGCTTAAGGAGCGTTGACCTGAAAAAGGGGACGTTTTTTTATATGGATTCCGAGAACCAGCTGTATTTTTACGATCAGGGGGAGGAAGAGCTGATTGCAAAGGACTGCACCGGCTTTTTCGATGGGCCGGAGCTTTCGCCTTATGTCAATAATGGCTTCAGCCGCTATTATGATGATTACACGGATCTAAGAAACAAGAGCGGCGATTTTTCCAGCGTCCTGCTGTATCAAAAGGTTCTCTCGGGGGAAGGGGAGCAAAAGGAAGCTTACTTCCTGTATGCGGACGGGGAGGAGCATGATTTGGGCCTGGATGGATGGGACATCGACCGGTGGCTCTTTGACGCCCAGCATGATCTGCTGTACTTAAGCGGGTACGAAGGGGCTGCGGAAGAGGGAGCTGAGCCGAAATTGATGTCCGTGGATCTGTCGGACAGAGATGCCCAGGCGGTGGAATACGCAGAGAACGCTGTTCTGGAGCTGGTCTATGACGGGAATTTGTATTACCTCCAGGACTGGAACGCCGGAGACGGAGGGGATTTATACCGCAATGGGGAATTTGTGTGCGATGACGTCACGGAGGTGTGGGCGGTTCCCGGAAGCGGCGCGGTGGTGGCTGTCACAGATTATGAAAGGGACTGGGGCAGTGTGACCGGGACCCTGAATCTCCTGCCGGAGGACGGCGGGGATGAGGTGGAGATCGGCACGGACGTCCATCTGGGAACCATACCCTTTGCCGCTTATGGGGAGGACTGCATTTTCATGCTCTCCGATTACAGCATCGAGAGCGAAAGCGGTGATCTGCTGTACTATGACGGGGAAAGAACCAGAACCTTGGAGCGGGATGTGAACGCTTACTTTTGCGATTATGAGGGAGAGGATTTGAAGGTTTCCTTAATGGGCAAAACGCAGTGGGGGTATAGCTGGTTTTCTTCTAATTTCGTACAGGTCGATATGGCCATTGACCAGATTGAGAATCTCTCGCGGGAGGACTGATGGAGGAAGAATGAATCGCTTTAAAAGCCTATTTCCATAATATAACTTGCAAATAGTCTGGACTATTTATATAATATATTTTATAAATAGTCTAATTCGAGTTGGAGGTAAGCGATGGCGATTGTAAATGATGAGCAGGTCATGAAAGTATTGCGGCAGTACAACCCTTGGTGGCGGATGCCTTCTGCCATCAAGGAAGAGAGCAAGCCGCAAAAGCGGTTAGCGTATTATGAAGCGCTAAAAATTCTGACCCATAAAAGCATCCGAAGGTTTGTTGTTTTATCCGGTATGAGGCGTGTAGGAAAGACGACCATACTGTATCAGATGATCGAACATCTGATTGATGAAGGGGTTAATCCCAGAAATATTTTATATGTTACCTTTGATAATCCGATTTTGAAGTTGATCCATGCAGAACATGTATTGTCTATTTATGAAGGAATGTACCCGTTGGAGGGGATTCGATACATTTTTTTTGATGAAGTGCAGTATACAGAAAATTGGGAACTTTGGATGAAGGTGATCTATGACAGCAGGAAAGAGGTTCGCTTGACTGCTACAGGTTCTGCCAGCCCAATTTTGGAAAAGGGAGCTGCAGACAAGTGGTACAGGCCGTTGGAGCGTTCTGAAAATCCCCACCATGTCCTTTTATGAGTACTGCAGTCTACTGGATCTTGACCAGCCTATGGTACCGGATGACCTGCGTTTATCAGAACTTGCAGGCAAGAGTTTGTCATACTTGGGAGATTTGATGGATCAATTTACTCCACTGCAAAATCATTTTAACCGTTATCTTACGATCGGTGGTTTTCCGGAGCTGGTGCTGGCGGATGACGATGCCTACGCCCAAAGGATGCTGAGGGAAGATGTGGTGGATAAGGTTATTAAGCGGGATGTGTTGTCACTCTTTAATATCCGAAGCCCGCTTCTGATGGAAAAGCTATTTCTTTACTTATGTATGAATGGGACGGAGATTTTCAACGCCACTACGGCGGCAAAAGAGCTGGAGAATACTTCTGTAGCAACGGTTGAAAGCTATATCAAGGCGCTTGAGATGTCCAATCTTATTTATTTGGCAAAACCAATGGATGTTGGAAGTAAGGGTGCTTTAAAGGGAAAACCGAAAATTTTTATTGCGGATGCGGCAATCTGTAATGCGGTGTTGATGGTTGACGATGTGCTTTCGGATGAGAGTGAATTGGGGGCAATGGTGGAGACAACAGTCTACAAACATGTGCTTTCTTTCTATCAGGGCAGTTCTGCGCAGCTTGGCTATTTCAGAAAGGCGAGGGACAACCAGAAAGAAGTTGATGTCGTGGTAGAGCTTCCCCGTCAGAAGATCCTGTGTGAAGTGAAATACCGCAATAATTCCCGCATTCCTGTCACAGATGCGATTGTTGAATTATGCCAGGATGAAAAAGCAAACGTAACCGATGCCTTTATAATAACAAAACGGCTGGACGATTTCGGTATTGCCAGGCACAAAACTGTGGTTCCGATTCTGCGCGTCCCAGCCATCGCTTTCCTCTACATGCTGGGAAAGGCAGAAGCCCAGGGGCGTAGCGGGAAGCTGTAGATGGAGGAAGAATAATGGAATGTAAATATTGCGGAGCTAAGCTCCGGGACGGAGCGAAGTTCTGTCCCAAATGTGGAAAAAAAGTAAAACCGGCCAAATCAGGCGCTAAGGGGCCAAAGCCTAAAGCCGCGCCGTCTGGAGGTAAGGAAGAGAGAAAGGTGCAGCCCGCGCCTCCAAAGGAGCAGGCTGCGCCCAGTAAAGCCGCCGGAAGGCCGGAGCAGGCCGGGATGCCCGATTATATAGCCGGGCCGGGAGAGCAGGCCGGGATGCCCGATTATATAGCCGGGCCGGGAGAGCGGGCCGGGATGCCCGACCATGTAGCCTGGCCGGGGGCCGCGGCAGCGGGCAGTCCGGTCCAGCCCAAAAAGAAGGGAAAAGGCTGCCTGATCGGGGGAATCATAGGAGTCGTGATCCTGGCCGCGGCCATCGCTGGCGCTGTGTTTTTGTGGAAAGGCGGGCTGCTGGATTCCCTTCCTGATCTTCCGTTTCTGAAACAGGAGGCGAACCCGGAAGGCGAAAAGTCGGGGGAAGATTCCCAGGGGGATGAGATTATTTCAGACTCCGGGGAAGAAGGCGAAGGGGAATCCGGTTCTGAGGAACAGGAGGATCACTGGTCGCCGGAGGATGTGGAGCTTACGGTTCCGGGAGCCAGGCCAGGGGATTACGAGATAATTGAATTAGAAGAAAATGAGAACGGGATGTGTACGGTGACCCCGCAGCTCATCCGGGAGTATATCCCTGAGGCTACCACCTGTTACTTCGACAATCTGCCCCGGCTGGGAAATGATATTGACGATTACATTAAGAACAGCTACGTCTTCGCTCATTACATCAAGAGCGGCATTGACGAGGCGTATACCGGGGAGGGCAACCGTTTTGACCGGAATCTCCAGGACGGCGTTTATCTGCTGATCTTCCAGTGGAAGGATAACCGCCCCTATCTCAGCGGCTATTTCGCGGGAGTGCCGGAGGAAAGCGAGGAAGAAGGCAAATGGCTCTTAAAAGTGACGCCCTGCGAATACGACCTGACCGAGCTGTACGAGGAGGAAAATGCCCGCTTCCAGCCGGAGAAGGATGAGGTTTTAACCAACTATATTGACCCGGAGGATGTAGAGGACAGCGGCGCGGCCTATTACCTGGTCAGCTTTGACAGCAGGGAGGGTGAAGATGTACAGGAGGACGATGCACGGAAGTACCGGCTCTGGCAGCAGCTTCATTCCGATTACGCGGAAAATTATGCCCGTGATATTGAGCGGTTTGAAAGCCAGACCGTCAGCCCCGGACGCCAGAGATGCTATCTGCTTTTGGATGAGGATTATGAATCCATAGGCTACACGGTGCTGACGGAGGAGACGGCCCAGGCCTCGGCTTCGGCCCAGGGAGAGCAGACCCAGGACGTTGGCAGGGCGGACTATGCCAGCGGGGAGGCAATGGCTGCGGCCAGCGATGGGGAACTGCCTACATCGGGGGACTATACGGCTATCTACGTCCACGAAGATGAAAATGGAAACTGCCGCGTCAACCCGGATGTGGTGCAGCAGTATATCCCGGAAAGCACAACCAGCTGCTTTACCGGAAGCCCTAACCTGGGAGACGATATTGAGGATTATCTAAGGGATTCCTATACCTTTGCCGATCTGATCAGCCGGGGAATGGATGGGGGAATTTCCGGAGACGGAAGCAGTTTTAACCCCAAAGACGACCCGGACAGCACCTACTGCCTGCTGGTGTTCCAGCGAAGGGACAACCATCCCTACTTGACCGGCTATTATTTTGGAAAGCCGGAGCAGTACGATGAGGATACTTGGCTTTTAAAGGTGACGCCCTGCGACTATGACCTGGAGGAGCTGTATGAGCGGGAGTCGAAGCAGTATCAGGAGGAAAAGGAGCTTCTTTTGGCCAATTACATTGCCCCGGAGGACGTAGAGGACAGCGGCGCGGTCTATTATGTGGAGGGCTATAACACAGGGCAAAGCTCCGAGCTGCGGGAGGATGAATGCCAGCTGTACCATCTGTGGAGCCAGATGAGTTCTCCCTTCCTGGAGCGCTTTGCAAGGCCTATCGGCCGTATGCCTCATGATGTGAATAAAACCCGCGAGGGCCGGTGGAAGGGCTTTATTTTGATGAACAGAAATTATGAGGTCATCGGATATACGATGGTATATGGAGGAGATGAATAGCATGGACAGCAAGAGTACGGACGATTTGAAGCAGGAGCTGATGAGCGATTCGGATATTGACTCTTATATCAAGGAAAATGAATCTTATTTTGTGGATCGCAGCGTGACGGAGATGCTGACCGGCTTCTATGAACGCCGGAACATGACAAAATCACAGCTGGCGCAGCGGTCCTGCATGAGCGAGATCTATCTGCATCAGATTTTTTCCGGAAGGAGAAAGCCTTCCAGAGACAAGATTTTATGCCTGTGCATCGGCATGGATTTAAGTATTGAGGATACCCAGCGGCTTTTAAAGGAGGCGTCTTTTGCCCAGCTTTATCCAAGGATCCGCCGGGAGGCGATTATTTACCATGGCATCGTTCATCATACGCCGTTAAATGAGATTAACGACAAATTGTTTGAAGCGGATGAAAAAGCATTGTTTTGAAAGGACGCTGTTTTGAAAGAGCGGGGCGGTTGCCCCGCTTTTTCGGGCGATTTTTCAGTTACAAACTGAATCGAAACTGCTTGTATATACGTACCGCTTTTGATAAAATAATCCCATCAGCAGCGTTCAGTCTGCTAATTGACTCACTTATACCTGGAAAGCCCAGGTATCCCGGCTGTATTTCAGCAGCCAAGACACCACTTTACACAGCATTTTTATTTTTGTAAGATGAAGGAGGAGGGTAACAGATGGGAAGAGCGGATACAGCCACAACAAACTTTATGAGGCAGAATGATGTATTTGCGGATGCGTTTAACTTTTTTCTGTACCAGGGTGATCCGGTGATCGAACCGAAGCAGTTAAGGGAACTGGATCCGGCGGAGCTTGCCATGCCTTACGGCGCTGACAGAAAGAGCGAACCTGTACAGAAGTATCGGGACATCTTAAAAGGCCTGGCGGCTATGGAGGATGGGAAGAGGGCTTATATTTTGCTGGGGATCGAAAATCAAACCCGCGTTCACTACGCGGCCCCGGTGAAGGGGATGCTTTACGACGCCCTTCAGTATGCCAGACAGGTAGAGCAGACGAGCAGGAAACACCGAGAGAAGAAAGAGCACGGGAGGCGTGGCAGCGGGGAGTTCCTGGCTGGATTTCACAAAGAGGATCGCCTTTTACCGGTGATCGCTCTATTTATCTCCTTTACGCCGGAGGAATGGGACGGCCCCAGAAGCCTGTGGGAGATGGTTGAAGTGGGGGACGGGGCAGTGCTTGCCAGACTGCCGGATTACCGGATCAACCTGGTCACGCCTGCGCAGCTTGGGAAGGAAGAGTTTGGAAAGTTTCACAGCTCCTTAGGGGACGTGCTGGAATTTATCAAGTATTCCGGCGACAAAGAGAAGCTGATGGACTGGCTCCACCAGGAGAAGCCGGAACTAACGATGGGGAGAAAAGAAGTAGAGGTATTAAACGCCTGTGTAAACGCGAAATTAACGATAAAAGAGGAAGAGGAGGAAGTAGAAGTGTGTAAAGCCATTGAAGACTATAAGAGGGAAGCGGTGGAGAAGGCTACGAAGGAAGTAACGAAAGAAGTAACCAGAGATGTAACGGAAAACATGCAGCTGCAAAGTGTCAAAAACCTGATGCGCAACCTGCGCCTGACGGCCCAGCAGGCAGCCGCAGCTCTGGAAATTTCGCCGAAGGATACGGAGCGGCTTTTGAAGAAATTGCGTTAAAGCGACTATATGCCAACAGGTATTAAAGATTTTTTATTTGACAAACCTTCTGTTTCGTGATAGTCTTATAACGACTTTAGGCTGTGAATATACGTGAGTACAGGAGCTGTTATGAGTCAGAGATGGAGTGTCATCGGCTGAAAGCATTCCACATAGCCCTTCTGGAAGTTTCAGTATAGGAGCCTTCCGGCGAAAAGCAGAGTTTCCACTGCGGTAAGCCGGATGCCTGTGTAGCAATCAAAGTACACAAAAAGAGAGCAGAGTCGGATCGAAAGAGACTCTGAATAAGGGTGGTACCGCGGTAAACATCGTCCCTTGCACAAAGGCAGGGACGGTGTTTTTTTGTTACGAGCACTTAGCGCCTGTCCTTAAGGCGCTTACGTGCGATACATGCAGAGCACTTGGCGAGGTCATATCGAGCCTAGTGCGGAGCATTGTTACGAGCACTTAGCGCCCAGCCCCACAACAGAAAGGAGAATCGCAATGAAAGAGAAAATCGCCGGCATTTTATCGGAAGCGGAGGCGAAGATTTTGGCTGCGGCCAATGAGAATGAGCTGCAGAATGTAAAGAGCGCCTATATTGGCAAGCAGGGCGCCCTGACCCTTCTGATGAAGGAACTTCCGAAGCTGGACTCGGAGAGCCGTCCGGAAGCGGGTAAGCTATTGAATCAGGCAAAGAACCAGGTGACGGAGCGAATTGATGAGAAACGGATGGAACTGAAGCTGAAGGCTTCGGAGGTTTCACCGGATTTTGACTGTTTTGTACCGGGAATTATGCCCTCCCAGGGAGGACTTCATCCGATCACCCAGATGTGCTATGACTTAAACGATACCTTCCGTTCCATGGGATTTGAGATCTTCCAGGAGGACGAGATTACCAGCGAGCTGTACGCCTTTGATAAGCTGAATTTCCCGCCCAATCATCCTGCCCGTGAGAGTATGGATACCTATTGGCTGGAGGGCCATGACAGCGGAAGCACAAATGAAAAGCTCTGTCTGCGTCCTCATCTGACCGGAGGAAGCGTCCGCTATATGCAGACCCACAAGCCGCCTTACCGCTTCGTTTACCCGGGCCGCGTTTACCGCAACGAGACGACGGACGCCCACCATGAGAGAGCCTTTTTCCAGTATGAGGCTCTGATCGTGGACAAGGATATTACCTTTACTTCCGGAAAAGTGATGATTCAGGCCATCCTCAGTAAGGTATTCGGAAGAGATGTAGCGGTGCGGATGCGCTCCGGCTTCTTCCCATTTGTGGAGCCGGGATTTGAGATCGATATGGAGTGCCAGGTCTGCGGCGGAAAGGGATGCAGCGTCTGCAAGCATGTAGGCTGGATCGAGGTAATGCCCGGCGGCTCTCCCCATCCCAATGTACTGCGGGCGGCAGGGCTTAACCCGGATGAGTACACCGGATTCTACGTGAATATCGGTCTGGACCGGCTGGTGATGATGCGCTACGGAGTGGACGATGTAAGGCTCTTCCACAGCGCGGATTTGAGATTCCTGAAGCAGTTCAGATAAGGAGGAGACGAGATGAAATTATCATTATCTTGGATTCGGGACTATGTGAAGATCCCGGATGATATGGATTTGAAGAAGCTGGCCTACGATTTGACCATGTCCACGGTAGAGGTGGAGGATGTAGAGTATCTGGCCCGTCGTTTTGATAAGATGGTAGTAGGCGTGATCGAAAAGGTGGAGCCCCATCCAAACGCGGACCGGCTGAGAGTCTGCAAGGTGGATATTGGAGACGGACAGATCAAGGAGATCGTCTGCGGTGGAATCAATCTGCGGGATGGAATGCGGGTAGCCGTAGCCTGCCCCGGCGCTATGGTGCGCTGGCACGGCGAGGGAGAGCCCGTTGAAATCAAAAATTCCAAGCTGAGGGGCGTGGAGTCCTTCGGCATGATCTGCGCCTCCGATGAGATCGGACTGGGCGATCTGTTCCCTGCAAGCCAGGAGGCGGAGATTGTGGATCTGTCCGCTTTCCAGGTGCCGGCGGGAACATCTCTGGCGGCTGCTCTGGATTTGGACGACGTGCTGCTGGATATTGACAATAAGTCCATGACCAACCGTCCGGATCTGTGGGGACATTACGGTATTGCCAGGGAGATTGCCGCCCTCTACAATCTGCCTTTAAAGGAGATCAAGCCCTTTGAGGCGGATGTGCAGTCGGATTTTAAGGTGGAGATTGAGGATCCGGACCGCTGCCCCCGCTACATCGGGGTGGAAATGTCCGGCGTGGAGGTAAAGCCCTCGCCCTATCAGATGCAGAACCGTATCTGGAAAGCCGGGATGCGTCCCATCAACGCTCTGGTGGACATTACCAACTATGTGATGCTGGCTACAGGCAATCCCACCCATGCCTTTGACGCGGATCATATTATCGATCACATCGTGGTGAGACGGGCAAAAGCAGGTGAGACGCTGACCCTTCTGAATGATAAGGAGCTGAACCTGTGCGAGGATGATCTGGTGATTACGGATTCGGAAGGCCCGGTAGCCCTGGCAGGCGTTATGGGAGGTTCCAAAGATTCCATCCTGCCGGATACCAAGCGGGTGATTCTGGAGGTGGCAAATTTTGACGCCGCCGGAATCCGCAGGACCGCCCTGCGCTATGACAACCGCACAGAGGCTTCCGCCCGGTATGAAAAGGCCATCGACCCGGAGCGCTGCGAGCAGGCTCTGGCCCTTTCCATGGAGTACTTTAAGGAGCTGTATCCGGAGTTAAAGGTGACCGGATTCTGCGATCAGTATGTGAAGAAGCTGAAAAAAGCGGAGATTGACGTGAATCTGGACTGGCTGGCAAAGCGCCTGGGCAAGAACCTGACCGATGATCAGATTCAGGGCAAATTAAAGCTTATGGGCTTTGATGTGGAGATCAAGGATGGAAACATGCATGTGGTGGCTCCCACTTGGCGTTCCACCGGCGATATTTCCATTAAGGACGATGTGATGGAGGAAGTAGCCAGAATGTACGGCTATGATCACTTTGATGCCACCTCCTTTATCACATCATTTGACAGGGCCATTAACCAGAAGGACCAGGATCTGGTGCGGAATATCAAGGAATATCTTGCCATTCGCTGCGGCATGCAGGAGGTTTACACCTATCCCTGGATGAACGATGTGTTTGTAAATGCGGTTCTTCAGAACACTGATGGGGTGCTGAAGCTGTCCACGCCGCCTGCGCCGGATTTAAGCTATATCCGTTCCTCCCTGCTGCCCAATCTGTGCGAGGCGGTTGTGAAAAATGAACGGTATTTCAACGATTTCTCCATCTTTGAGGAGGCGCAGGTATTCTTTGACCGAAATTATACGTCTCCTTATGATGAGACAGAATCCCTGCCGGAGCAGCGCAGACATATCGGCGGAGCCTTTGCCAGCAGCGTCAAGAATGTTACCCAGCTCTTCCGGGAGGCCAAGGGCGTTCTGGAATATATGCCCCGCCACACCCATATGGAAGCATATGAGTTCTGCAAGAAAGAGAAGCCGGCGTGGGCGGATTCCGTTGTATGGCTGAACATTTACCTGGGAGATGAGAAGATCGGAGATCTGGGACTTCTGGCAAAGAAGGCTTCCATGGAGTGCGGCATCAAGAATCTTTCCGTCATGCTCTTTGAGATCGATGCCACCAGGCTTAAGCCCTTAAAGTCCAGGACGAACCATTTCGTCCATCTGGCTGAGTATCCGGAGACAGATTATGATATCTCCATGCTGTTCCCATCCGAAACCGTCTGGACGGATATTTATCAGGAGATCATGGGAAAGAAGCGGGAAGGCTCCCATCTGAAGGGGGCGGCCTTTGTGGACGAGTACCATGGAAAGCAAATTCCGGCGGGCAAGAAGTCCGTTACCATCCGGCTGACCATTGGTTCCAATGAGAAGACCCTGACCTCTCAGGAGATTGAGAAAACTGCGGATCAGGTGATGAAGAAATTGGAAAAGAAAATGGGCGCGGAACTTAGAACGCAGTAAAACGGCTGATTTAAATACTGGGAAGATCAAATACTGAGAATACGCCGCAGGCTCTCCGATGGTTGGAGCTGCCTGCGGCGTATGTTTTATATCTGATATTTTTCGATTGTACATTGATGAAGCTTGCTTTTCTTACCACTTTTGCCGCTGCGTTGCCGAAGTCAGCTCCTGTCGGATCTCTTCATTTGGTATAAAGGCCCTGCGGGAGCGTTCGTCGTATCCGAGGTATCCGAGATGAATTAAACAGGTGAAAACATCATCTTTATTTCGGAAGCTGACCATATCATTTTGAAAGGAACGGATATCAACCTCCACGGAAGCGCCTGCCAGCATTTGTATAATGTCAGTTTTAAGACCGTCAAAATTAAGATTAATAAGTGGTACAATGGCGTCGTAGGTGCCGGTTTCAGACCAATAGCTTTGAAATTTGTTCCAGGTCAGTACCTCGACAACTGCTTTAGGATTATAAACTGAATATCCTTCCAGCAAATAACCGTCGTACCAGCGTTTGACATCTTCAAAATTGGTTCCATATTTCCTGCAAGATGCTTTTACCTCATCTTCTGTAAAACCAATGTATTTAGCAAATACCCGGGCATCAATCATAGTAAATTCTGAAAAATTATTCAAGGCTGACTGCGTCCGAATTTTTTTGATGGGAAGAATGCCGGTAAGGTAGGCGAGCTGGATGAATTTAGTAGGTTCGCTTCCCTTAAACATTCCCCGCAGGAAATTGATATATTCATCCTGGATTTTTTCGTTAGCGGCTTCGTCCCGAATTAACACGTCCCATTCGTCAATAATCACCACAAATCGATTCCCCGAAGCATTGTGGATGCTGGAAAGAGCGCCATAGGCAGTTTTTACATAATCCAAAGGAACATGTGGATAGGCCTCTTTCAACTCAGCAATTAGATGGTCATTTATATAAGCGACTGTAGACTCAGGCGTACCGGCATCCATCATACACCACTGAACATCCAGATGGATTAAATCGCTTTTATTTAGATGCTGCTCAAAGCCTGGATTTTTGCTGATTTCCAGCCCGGCAAACATCTGCTTTGAGCTGCAGCCCTTACTGTAATAAGCTGTAAGCATATCGGCGGTCATTGATTTGCCAAAACGCCGGGGACGGCTGTTGCAGATCAGGGACTGATTTGTATCTAAAACGCTATTTGTATATTCAAGAAGCCCTGTTTTATCAATATATATTTTGGAATTAAGAGCGACTTGAAACGCCCGATTGTCAGGATTTACGAATTTTCCCATTACAACATCCTCCTTTGCTTCCTTAAAGCATCTTAACAAAAAATCCCCGCCGCGTCAACGCTCCCCAGAAACGTCACTGGGACGCGCCGCCTCCGCCCGGTATCTGGAGGGGGAAACCCCCATCTGACGGTGGAAGAGCCGTATGAAGTAGCTGAGGTTATTGAAACCGCAGCTGAGGCTGATTTCTAAAATTTGCAGATCGGTGCTCTTTAGCAGTCCGCAGGCCTTTTCCAGCCGCAGGCTGTTGAGGCAGTTCATGGGTGTTTGACCCAAATTTTCCTTGAAAAAACGGCAAAAATAATTAGGCGTCATGTAGAAACGGGCGGAAATCTCATCCAGCGTTAGGCGTTCTTGAAGGTGTTCCTCCATAAAGGAGAGCATCCGGCGCAGGGTTTCCATCTTTTTAACCTGCGCGGCCGTAGGGGCGGGCGGCATTGACAGCAGGGCGTTTTCTCGGACCAAACAGCCCAGCAGCTCATAGAGCAGGGCCTTGACAAAGAGCTGACGGCCCGGAAGATCCTGCCGCTGGAGGCGGGCGAGCTTTTTTAGAAGCCTCATGGCCTCCGGCTGACAGGAATGACCCGGCTCAAGGAGCCGGGGAAAGAGGGCCGTACCTTTTAATAGAGGCAGAATCCAGGTCTGCTGGCAGTAGTCCTCCCGGCCAAAGGAGAGAAATTCCAGGGGAAATACAAAGGCGTCGTAACGCAGCCCGGTTCCCAGGCTGGTCAGGTGATGGATTTCCCTGGGATTAATAAAGAGGATGGAGCCAGGCCGGGGAAAGAGAACCTGGCCGTCGATCACCATGCGCATGGAACCTTTTTGCAGGCAGAGGATCTCCAGCTCCGGATGCCAGTGGGGGGAGACGTAGAAAGAGCCGTCCCGGTCGTCGGTGTCATATAATTCAAAAGGAAATAAAAAGGAGCCCCGGCTTTTGATTTCCTGGGAGATAGGGGTGGAATCAGACATAGCATGCCTCCGGATTCAGTATTGGTGGTTTTATTGTACATGGGGAAGGCGGCCATGGCAATATAAAATCGTACAACTATTGCGGGAAAATGTGCAAGAAACAGAGAAGGTTTCCGGCTATACTATTGTTAGACAAAACGCTGAAGCAGCGAAAAAGGAGGCGCCTATATGGAGAAAAAATGGTGGCACGGAAAAACCGCCTATCAGATTTACCCCAAAAGCTTTTACGACACAAATGGAGACGGCATTGGAGATTTAAAAGGGATCATTGAAAAGCTGGATTACTTAAAAGAGCTGGGAATCGAGATTCTGTGGATTTCCCCGGTCTATCTGTCCCCCTTCGCGGATCAGGGATACGATATCGCGGATTACTGCGCCATTGACCCGATTTTCGGAACAATGGAGGATATGGACCGGCTGATTGCGGAGGCAAAAGCCAGAGGGATCGAGATTCTGATGGATCTGGTGGTGAATCACTGCTCCGATGAGCATCCCTGGTTCGTGGAGGCCTGCCGGAACCCGGAGGGGCCTTACGGCCAGTATTTTTACCTGCAAAAGGTGGAAGATGGAAAGCTTCCCTGCAACTGGCGGTCCTATTTTGGCGGGCCGGTGTGGGAGCGGATCGGCCAGACCGACTGGTATTACCTTCATCTGTTCCACAAAAAGCAGCCGGATTTAAACTGGGAGAACCCTAAGCTGCGCCAGGAAATTTACCGGATGATGAACTGGTGGCTGGATAAGGGCATCGCCGGCTTTCGCATCGACGCCATCATCAATATCAAAAAGCCCCTTCCATTTCGGGACTATCCCGCGGACCGGGAGGACGGGCTCTGCGATATGGGAACCGTGTTAGAGGACGCGAAGGGGATTATGGAATTTCTGGACGAGATGCGGGATCAGACCTTCTCTCCCCACGACGCCTTCAGCGTAGGGGAGGTGTTTAACGACCGGAAGGAAGAGCTGCCGGACTATATCGGCGATGAGGGCTGCTTTTCCTCCATCTTTGACTTCAGCCAGACGGTGGAGGGCAAATCGCCTTTGGGATGGTATGCCTGCAAAAGGCCGGGGCCGGATGCTTATAAACGCTGCTGCTTTGAAAGCCAGAGACGTGCCCAGGGAGTGGGACTTTTTTCCAATATTATTGAGAATCATGACGAGCCAAGAGGCGTCAGCTACTATCTGCCGGACTATGCCAGAAACGTGAAAGGGAAAAAGCTTCTGGCCGCCGTGTATTTTATGCTGAAGGGACTGCCTTTCCTCTACCAGGGGCAGGAGATCGGCATGGAAAATATGGAATTTTCCTCCATTGAAGAGTTGGACGATGTAAGCAGCCGTTTCGAGTATCAGGTCTGCCTGGATGCGGGGCTGGATGAAAGGGAGGCCATGAAGGTGATCTCCCAGTACAGCAGGGGCAATTCCCGCACGCCCTTCCAGTGGGACGACAGCGCAAACGGAGGCTTTACCACTGGAAAGCCATGGCTTTTAGTCAACCCAAACTACAGGGAAATCAACGCGGCCTCCCAGGAGCGTGACCCGGACAGCCTGCTGTCCTTCTATAAGCAGCTGATCCGCCTTCGCAAGGATCCTCAGTGGAAGGACACGGTGATCTACGGGGAAACCCTGCCAGTTTTGGAGGAAATGTCCGGACTGATGGCCTATCTGCGCAGGGGGGAGAAGCAGGAGATACTTGTTTTGGGCAATTTTAATTCCCAGGAGATAACCGTACCCTTAAAGCGTCTTGAGAAGGAAGGGATCAGCGGGGAAGCGCTGAAAGAAGCGGTCAGAGAGGGAAGAATCCTGCTAAATAACTGCGAAACCCTGTCTTTGGAGGGGGAAAGCCTCCGCCTTCAGCCTCTTCAGGCGGCGGTAATTGGCATAATGCACAAAAACGACTGAAAGAAATTGTAAAAAGTTATGAAATTGAAATTCATCCTTGCAAAACCAGCAACTGGGTGCTATAGTAAATTTAGTCATTGGAAACGTTACCGGAAACAGTACCGGAATTGTTTCCGACAATGGGAAAAGGCAAAGAAGCATGAGGCTGTTTTAAAAGACGGCCGGCTTAAAAAGAAGGAGGAGAATGAACATGAAAAAGAGATGGATTCTGGCAGCGGGGACAGCGGTTTTTGCGGCGGCAGCTTTGGCGGGGTGTTCGTCCGGCGGCTCCGCGGACGATAGCGCGGGTAAGGTGTATTACCTGAACTTTAAGCCTGAGGTAACCGACGTCTGGGAAGAGATCGCCCAGGTTTACACCGAGGAAACCGGCGTTGAGGTGAAGGTAGTAACTGCGGCGGGAGGCAATTATGAGTCCACCTTAAAGTCCGAGATTGCCAAGACCGACGCCCCCACCCTGTTTCAGATCAACGGGACCGTAGGCTATCAGGCATGGAAGGATTACTGCCTGGATTTAAAGGATACGGACTTCTACAAATCCCTGACGGACCCGAGCCTGGCTGTTACCGGGGAGGACGGCGGCGTGTACGGGATTCCCTACACCGTTGAGGGCTACGGGATCATCTATAACGGCGAGATCATGGACAAATATTTCGCTATGGACGGCGCCAAGGCTTCCTCCATTGACGAGATCAACAGCTTTGATACCTTAAAGGCAGTGGTGGAGGATATGCAGTCTAAAAAAGACGATCTGGGAATTAAGGGCGTGTTCGCCTCCACCTCCCTGCTTCCGGGCGAGGAGTGGAGATGGCAGACCCACCTGGCAAACCTTCCCATCAACGCGGAGTTTGAGGATCAGGGCGTGACGGACTCCGACACTATTGAATTTACCTACAGCGACAATTTCAAGCAGATTTTTGACCTGTACCTGAACAATTCCACCACCGATCCCAAGCTCCTTGGCAGCAAGGGCGTCAATGATTCCATGGCGGAGTTCGCCCTTGGGCAGGCCGCTATGGTGCAGAACGGCAACTGGGCCTGGAGCCAGATCGCAGAGGTATCCGGCAATGTGGTAAAAGCGGACTCCATCGGCTTTATCCCCATCTACATGGGACTGGAAGGGGAGGAGAACCAGGGCCTCTGCATCGGAACTGAGAACTACTTTTCCATCAACAGCCAGGCCAGGGAGGTGGACCAGCAGGCTTCCCTTGACTTTGTAATGTGGCTGATTAATTCCGAAACCGGAAAGGATTATATGACCAACAAGCTGGGAAATATCGCTCCCTTTACCACCTTCGGAGATGATGAGCGGCCTTCCGATCCCCTGGCCCAGGATCTTCTTGCCTCCATGGAAAGCGGCAAGGAGTCCATTCCGTGGATCTTCACCGCATTCCCCAGCCAGACCTTTAAGGACAATTTCGGCAGCGCTCTCTTAGAGTACGCTCAGGGAACCATGGACTGGGATCAGGTAAAGGCGACGGTGATCGAGCAGTGGCAGATTGAGAAAGAGGCTGCGAAATAAGGAGGCTTTCTTATGAATAAGTCCATGAAGAAATATTTCTTCCTGTTTGTGGGACCTACGCTGATCGCGTTTTTCATCGCGTTTATCATCCCCTTTGTGATGGGGCTGTACCTGTCCTTCTGCGATTTTACAACCGTAACCAACGCGACCTTCGTAGGCGTGTCCAATTATGTCACCGCCTTTACCAACGCGGACTTTTTAAACGCCCTCTGGTTCACCGTCAAATTCGCGGTGGTGGCGGTGATCACCATTAACGTATGCGGCTTTGGGCTGGCGCTGCTTTTGACCCAGAAGATCAAGGGAACCAACGTATTCCGCACCATTTTCTTCATGCCCAACCTGATCGGCGGAATCGTCCTGGGCTATATCTGGCAGACCATGATCAACGGAGTCCTGTCAAAGTTCGGCGTGACCATGCTAATCGATCCCTCCTACGGCTACTGGGGGCTGATTATCCTGATGAACTGGCAGCTGATCGGCTATATTATGGTGATCTATATTGCGGGCCTTCAGAACGTATCGCCGGATCTGATCGAGGCGGCCAAGATCGATGGAGCCACGCCCGCCCAGATCCTGCGCAAGATCACCATTCCCATGGTTATGCCCTCCATCACCATCTGCCTGTTTCTGACTATCGCGAACTCTTTTAAGATGTTTGACCAGAACCTGGCGCTGACCGGAGGCGGGCCCTCCAAGAAGACCACCATGCTGGCCCTGGATATTTACGAAACCTTTTACGGACGCAACGGCTTTGAGGGCGTAGGCCAGGCCAAGGCAGTGGTATTCTTCGTGATCGTAACGGGAATCGCCATGGCGCAGCTGATGCTGACAAGACGCAAGGAGGTTGAAAGCTGATGAGCGAAACAAGAACAATCCGTCAGAACGTGATTTTTGTAATCCTGGTTGCTTTGGCCGCCCTGTTTATTTTTCCGGTGCTATTTGTGCTGATGAACTCCTTTAAGGGAAAGCTCTATATCAGCGACGCGCCCTTTGAGTTCCCTGTGGGGGAGATGTTCGCGGGGCTGGAGAACTACATTCTGGGCATTGAGAATACCGGCTTTTTCGCGGCCTTCGGCTGGTCCGCCTTTATTACCGTGGGGTCTACGCTGGTGATTATCCTCTGTACCTCTATGACCGCCTGGTATATCACCAGAGTGAAAAGCCGCCTCACAAGCGCCCTCTACTATATGTTTGTGTTTTCCATGGTAGTGCCCTTCCAGATGGTGATGTTTACCATGTCAAAGCTTGCGGATCTGCTTCATCTGAATCACCCGGTGGGAATGATCGTCCTTTACCTGGGATTTGGAGCCGGGCTGTCGGTGTTTATGTTCTGCGGCTTTGTAAAGGCCATACCCTACGAGATTGAGGAATCCGCCATGATTGACGGCTGCAATCCGGTTCAGACTTTTTTCTCGATCGTGATGCCGATTTTAAAGCCTACGGCCATTACGGTAGCCATCCTTAACGCCATGTGGATCTGGAACGACTATCTGCTGCCATACCTGGTGATCGGCGTATCCACTCCCTATAAAACCGTTCCGGTGGCGGTGCAGTATCTGATGGGTTCCTATGGAGCCAAGGACTACGGATCGCTGATGGCGCTGCTGGTGCTGTCCATCGTGCCGATTATCATTTTCTATCTCACCTGCCAGAAGCATATTATTGAAGGCGTGGTAGCCGGCGCGGTTAAGGGCTGAAAAGCGTTTATTTCTTTCCTATGCGGGATGCTCATTGGGGGCGTCCCGTTTTTTAAAAGATTTTCCGGAATCGTTTTCGGTAACGGTTGCGGAGCCGGAGGAATCTTGATATACTTGAATGATCAGACGAGGAGGAAATGATATGGAGCCTTTTACGATTAAGGATGTGGCAAGAATCTGCGGCGTGGGAGTCAGCACCGTTTCCCGGGCCATCAATAACCACCCGGATATTAATCCCCAGACCCGGCAGAAGATCATGGAAGTGATTGAGGAAAACGGCTATATTCCCAACAACAGCGCCCGGAATTTAAAAAGAAGCGAATCAAAAACCATTGCTGTTCTGATCCGCGGCATCACCAACCCCTTCTTTCAGGGGATGATCAAGACCATTGAACAGATTACGGAGCGCCGCCGCTACGGCTTCCTTCTTCAGCAGGTAGACGAGGAAAATGACGAGATCGAGGCCGCCCTGGAGCTGGAGAAGGAGAAGAAGCCCTGCGGCATCGTATTTCTAGGGGGCACCTACAGCCACAAGGAGGCCAAGGTGCGCCAGCTGAAAGCGCCCTTTGTGGTATGCACCATTACCCTGGGGCCGGAGGTGGACCGCTCTCTTTATTCCTCCGTAGCAATCGATGATGTGAGGGCCGGATATGAGATGACCTCTTATTTGATCTCCATGGGCCATCGGCGGATCGCTATGGCGGCGGCCTGGAAGGAGGATATGGCCATTGGCCGCATGCGCCTGGAGGGGTACTGCAAGGCCCTTGAGGATCACGGGATTCCCATAGATCCGGAGCTGATCCTCTATACGGAAAAGGGGCAGGACGCCTATTCGATGGCAAACGGCTATCAGGTGGCCGCCCGGTTTATCAGGTCCGGAAAGGAGGCCACCGCATTTCTCGTCATTTCGGATAACGCGGCCTTTGGCGTCTGCAAGGCCATTCGGGATGCGGGGAAAACGGTTCCCGGCGATTACTCCGTGGCAAGCTTTGACGGCATCGAGATGGCTTCCTATTATAATCCGTCCCTTACCACCATGAAGCAGCCCTGCGATGAGATGGCGAAGGAGGCCATGGATATTCTGATGGAGCGCATTGACGGATTCGGGGAGAATGAGCACCGGATTTTTAAAGCCCAGCTGACAGTGGGAGAGTCGGTGCGGAATATCCAGATTTAGGCAAAAGTGGGGGATCAGGACAAAAATCGACAAATTTCTTTGCCGAAAGAAAACCCCGGAAAATCCTTTGTTTTCGTTGCGGGTGGTTTACATAAATAATGACCCGGTTAAGAACAGCGTAACAAACCGATTTATTATTTAACAATAATGTAACAAAAATGTAAAAATTATATAGTGATAACTGCTGGAAAATACGAAAATACGAAGCGAAATACAGACAATAATCACAATAATAAAATGTGATTATTACAAAACAGGAAAAAATGTAACAAAAATATGAAACCGCCATTGACACAGATTCCCTGTCTCTCTATAATAACCGGTACATCCCCGGGAAAAAGGACAAAAGTGGGGCTTCATCCCAATTTTGCTCAAAATCTGAAGCGTCGGCTAAAACGCTTCAAAGAGAGAAAAGAGGAGTATGTATGCGGAAACGGTATGGATATTGCAGGCTTGTGTTAGCGGCACTGATTCCCACAGCGGTTTTAGCGTCGGCTTTTCCGGCATCGGGTTTTGCGGGAAATACCAGGACGGTCATCGCCTCTAAAACGGTGGAGCCGGAGCGTTTCAACAGGAAGGCTTCAGCCGAACAGGCGGATTTTGGAAGACTGCTGTTGGCAAAACAAGCTGAAACGCTGGGGCTTGTATCCTGGAACGGAGCGGAAGACGCCCGCCTTTTAAGCGGCAGCCTGCTGATCCAAAGGCTGAGAGAGCAGCGGGAAGAGGAGGAAGAGGCCCGCAGGAAAGAGGAACAGCGCAGAAGAGAGGAACAGCGCAGGAGAGAAAAGCAGGAGCAGGCCCGTCAGGAACAAGCAGAGAAAAAGGCCCAGGAGGAAGCGGCTAAGAAAGCGGCTGAGGAAGAAAAAGAGAGGCGCGCCGCCAGTCAGGTCAGCTACAGCGACGAGGACTACCAGGTGCTGCTAAAGATCGTCCAGGCGGAAGCGGGAATCTGCGATGAAAAGGGTAAGATCCTGGTGGCCAATGTGATCTTAAACCGCGTCCGTTCCGATGAGTTTCCCGACAGCATCCGGGAGGTGGTTTACCAGCCCTCCCAGTTCCAGCCTGTTTCCACCGGCAGGATCAATTCGGTCCATGTGACGGAGGAGACGGTGCGCTGCGTGGACCGGGCTCTGGCTGGGGAAGATTACTCCCAGGGCGCCCTGTATTTTATGAACCGAAGAGGCTCCGGCAGCTCTGCTTCCTGGTTTGACCGCAATCTGAATTATCTTTTTGCCCATGACGGCCACGAGTTTTTTAAGTAAAGGGGCCGTAAAACTTAAAAATCCTTAAGAAATTTCGTTGACTTTTTAACAATATAATGAGATAATAGCGTTGAGTTTCGGTTTTGCAATGACACCGGAAAATCTACATTATCTCTAAGAGGAGGCAGAAAGATATGGAAACATATGGTCTGGAAAAACTGGGCATTATCAGCCCCGCCGCAGTGTATCGGAATTTGACCCCCGCACAGCTGACCGAGGCGGCACTGCGCAGGAAAGAAGGAACCTTAAGCAAGACAGGAGCTTTGGTGGTTACCACCGGAAAGTACACCGGACGTTCTCCGGAGGACAAATTTATCGTTGACACTCCCACGATTCACGATCAGATTGCCTGGGGGAAGGTAAACCGTCCCATTTCCAAGGAGAAGTTTGACGCCATTAAGGCGAAGATGGTGGCTTATCTTCAGAATCGTGAGATTTTCATTTTTGACGGCATGGCCGGAGCGGATCCCGCCTGCACCAAAAAGTTTCGAATTGTAAATGAGCTGGCAAGCCAGAACATGTTCATCCATCAGCTGCTGATCCGTCCCACTGCCGAGGAGCTGGCAAACTACGGCGACGCGGATTTCACCATCATCGTAGCTCCCGGATTTAAGTGCATCCCGGAGGTGGACGGCGTTCACTCCGAGGCCGCGATCCTGGTAGACTATGAGGCGAATCTGGTTGTGATCGCAGGCTCTCAGTATGCCGGCGAGATCAAGAAGAGCGTATTCTCCGTGATGAACTTCCTGATGCCCAAGGAGAACGTGCTGCCCATGCACTGCTCCGCCAACATGGATCCTGAGACTGGCGAAACCGCTATCTTCTTCGGACTGTCCGGAACCGGTAAGACCACCCTTTCCGCAGATCCCAACCGCCGTCTGATCGGCGACGACGAGCACGGCTGGTCTGAGCATGGAATCTTCAACTTCGAGGGCGGCTGCTATGCCAAGTGCATCAACCTGGATCCCGAGGGAGAGCCCGACATCTACAATGCCATCAAGTTCGGCAGCCTGGTAGAGAATGTGGTGATGGATCCCGAGACCAGAGAGTTTGACTTCTTTGACGGAAGCCTGACTGAGAATACCAGAGTTGGCTACCCCATTGATTATATCCCCAACGCCCAGATTCCGGGAGTAGGCGGAATCCCCAAGGTTGTAATCTTCCTGACTGCGGATGCCTTCGGCGTACTGCCTCCCATCAGCAGACTGGATGAGAATGCGGCGATGTACCATTTTGTAACCGGATTCACCTCCAAGCTGGCCGGAACCGAGCGGGGCGTAAAGGAGCCTCAGCCTACCTTCTCCACCCTGTTTGGCGAGCCCTTCATGCCCATGGATCCCTCCGTATATGCCAATATGCTGGGAGAGAAGATTGAGAAGTACAATACCAAGGTTTATCTGGTAAATACCGGATGGAC
>CALWQV010000006.1 GCA_944383785.1 uncultured Enterocloster sp.
CCTCACCAAGAGCAAAATGAGGGAAATACAAAAAAAGAGCAAAGGAAAATAAAAAGCCTATATTTCAAAACGAAAAGGAACCGCTGTAATACCCGCATAGAATGGGCGTTACAGCGGTGTTTCTTTCTTTTTAACTATCAAAGACGGGACTATACACCCCTCATTATTGATTTTCAACACTCCCATTCAGGCTTATGATCTAATATTGAATCATGCTTTTGTTCCTATAGCGGCTATATACATCCTCTAAATATGGTGCAGTAATTGGCACACTCCGGCCATCTTTCATCAGCACAAATTTCTTATTAATCTGCTGTACTGCAAACACATTGATGATGCTGCCCCGGTTACAGCGGACAAATTGCGCGGGAAGTATCCGTTCCAAATCTTTTATGCTGATCCGTTGTTTCCATAACTGGTTTCGGGTGACAATGTTCATATAATGTTTTTCTTGGCTAAAATACAAAATATCACGGTATGGTATTTCAACCACACCTTTATGGTCAGAAATCATATATCCGGCTTCTAAATAAATGGAGGCGAGCCGTCCCAGACAGCTGTACACAGCCTGCACCTGCGCGGGTTTACTAATATAATCCAGCGCACGAACCTGATACCCTTGCCTCATATGCATATCATAGCCGGTTAAAAATACAAGCGGTGTCTGATCTCCACTCTCTCTTAGTAATTGCGCTGTTTCAAGTCCGCTTAGCTTCCCACCGAGGCCAATATCCATAAAAATCAGATGGTACTTCAGCTGATACTTGCGGGCCTCTTCCAGAAAGCTTTCCCCTGTTTCATAGTAATCCTTTTGAATCTTACAGGCAGCATCAGTCTTAACCCGGCTCCACTGATCCAGAATCCCTGCCAACAATGCCTGATCCTTCGGGTTATCCTCCACAATCGCTACTTTGATCATCATAATACTCTCTCCTTCGTTTTCATGAACCGTCCTACAGCTCTTCCTTTCGTACAGTCCCATATATGTAACGTTTGGGGTACCCAAAATTGACCGCGCTTTTTTGATTTTAATCGATCATCCGAAGGCGGCGCGAGCAGTAACTTGAAGCATGCGACTAGTGAAAAAGGGCTATTGTACCAGAGATTCAAATCTCTAATGTACAATAGCCCTAAAAAATCATTACAATGCTGTATGCTGTTCTCGTAAATTCCCGGCCAAAATCTCCGGCTCTGCCCGACTCTTACCGCACCCGCTCCCCTGTCATAGTCTGCTGCACAATGCTCTCCATCATATCACCGCTTATGGCCCCCGGCACATAGCCGAAGACATTTCCCTCGGTATCGATCATAAAGGTGGTGGGGAAGGCGCTGATGCCGTAGGCCATCAGGGTCTCGCCGGTGGTGTCCATCACAGTAGGGAAGGTGTAGCCGTTCTCCTCCAGAAACTGGGTTACTTCCTCTACCGTCCCGTCATTGTTATAAGGCTGGTCCTCGGTCTTTGGATTCGCCACGCCCAGGACGATCAGATCCCCCTCATTGCTGCCGTAGCGCTCATAAAGCTCCTGAATCTCCGGCATCTCGCTCTGACAGGGACCGCACCAGGTGGCCCAGAAGTTTAAAAATACGGTCTTTCCCTTATAGTCGGAGAGGGTATGGGAATTGCCGTACTGATCCTCCCAGGTGAAATCCGGGGCGGGGATGGCATCCGGCTCTTCCTGCGAAGCTTCAGTCTGTCCGCCATCTGCCGCGCCACCGTCCGCTTCCTGCTCCTGGCCCTCCTTCTTTTCGGCGCCTGGGGCTGTTTCCGTCCCTTCCTCCGGTTCTTCCGATTCCCTGCCTCCCGCCTTTTCAGGGCCGGACTGAACCCCACTTCCATTTCCCAAGGAGGACAAATAGCTGGTGATTCCGTTCATGTATCCGGTAAAAGTCATGACACCCATAAAAATCATCAGAGCGCCGCCGATTTTCACCGTATAGCGCACCACCCTCTGGTGGCTCTTAAAGAAGTCCAGAACCGTGCCCGTGAAAAGTCCCACCGCCAGAAATGGGATCACAAATCCCAGGGTATAGACGCCGATGAGCCAAAGTCCCTGGGCCTTCTGCCCTGCCGACGATACCATTAAAAGCACGCTGCCCAAGGTCGGGCCTACACAGGGCGTCCAGGCAAAGCTGAAGGTAAAGCCCAAAATCAGGGCTGTCACCGGATTCATGGTCAGCTTTCCCATCTGGAGAGGCAGACGGTGCTCCCGCTCAATGGCCGTCACCTTGCCCAGTACTCCCAGCTGGTAAAGGCCGAAGGCAATCATAATGATGCCGCTGATTCTGGCAAACCATGTGCGGCTGTTATTAAAGAACCGGCCCAGAGCGGAAAATCCCAGCCCCAGAATCAAAAAGGCGCAGCTGATGCCCACCACAAAAAACAAGGTGTTGACCAGCACCTTCTTTCTCGGATAAACAATCCGCCCGTTCCCATCCGTCGTTCTGGCCCCTCCGGCCAGATATCCGATGTATAAGGGCACCAAGGGCAGAACGCAGGGGGAGAAAAAGCTTAAAATCCCCTGCACAAATACGGTCAGCACCGGTACCCCAATTTCTAAATTAAATCCCATACTCAGCTCCTTTTAATAAAATCACGCCCGCATTTTGGGCAGTGTATGCTTACCTTTCCGTGTCCTCTTGGAATCCGCACCTTCTGGCCGCAGCCGGGGCAGCGGAAAATCTTGTATTTTCTCGCCTCACCGGCGTCAAAGCGGAAACGCTTAAAAAGCTGCCCGGCCCGAAACAAAAGCCCCTGAAAAGCCTGATTTTCCTGAAAGCGCCGATTGATATTGCGGGACAGCATGCGGAAATACATATACACAATTCCGATGATTGCCCAAGCTCTTAAAAGGAAGGAATCCAAAAAGATATTCAGCACCAGAAGGATCAGAACCCCGTACATCAGATACTGGTTCAGCTGGTCCATGCCGTAGCGGCCGGTCATAAACTGCCTCAGTTTATCTCTCCAACGATTCATCATTATTCACCTGCTTTTGTACTCAAACTGTTCTTTGAGGGTACTATAGAAACGGCGGAATGTCAAGGGGAAGGCTTTTTGGCTCCTTGACATCCCCTTTTTTACGTGGTACAATCCCCACAGAAACCAAAGAATTTCAAACACATAGAAAGGCGGCTAAAGGAAGCATGTATAACAAATGATCGAAATGCAGCATTTTAATCGGAAAAAAGGGGAAGTTTTCTCCTGTATTTCCCATGCCATTTCGTTCAGATGTCTTCCGGGCCGCCTCTTTTGATCTTAAAACGATCTTAAAAAGAGGCCTTTTCACGCGATTCGTGCTTTAGGCCTTTTTTCATGCCTGCCCGTCTGAAGTCTCATCTGAACGGAAGAGATTTTAGGAGGGATTCATGATGCTATTGCAAGCTCAGCATTTAAAAAAAGAATACGGAATCCAGGAGGTATTGGATATTGAAAAGCTGGAAATCCAGGATTATGACCGCATCGGCCTGGTGGGCCGAAATGGCGCGGGAAAATCCACCCTGCTGTCCATTTTGGCCGGGGATTTAGCTCCCGATGAAGGGTACGTCAAACGTTTCTGCCCCATTGCCTTCATCCGCCAGTTCCAGGATGGGGCAGGTGAAGTCCAGGCCGATTACATCAGCCGCCTGGGGCTAAAGCATTCGGCCATCAAAAGCGGCGGCGAGCGCACGCGGATGGCCATCGGAGCCGCATTTTCCAGGAACGCCCCTCTGCTCTTTGCCGACGAGCCTACCACCAACCTGGATTTGGACGGGATTCTCCTGTTGGAAAAAATGCTGTCCGGCTACCCCGGCGCGCTTTTGATGGTTTCCCATGACCGGGCTCTTTTAGACAAGATCTGCACCGTGATCTGGGAGCTGGATGAGGGGATGCTGCGGGTATTTGAGGGGAGCTATTCCCAGTGGGTCAAGCAAAAGGAGCGGGAACGGGATTTTAAGCAGTTTGAATACGACCAGTATCAAAAGGAGAAAAAGCGCCTGACCAAAAATATCCGGGAGTTTCGGGAACAGAGCCGCGCGGTAGGAAAGCCCCCAAAACGAATGAGCAGCAGCGAATGGCGTCTTTACAAGGGAACCGCCTCCATCCAGCAGGGCCATGTCCAGGCCAGAACCAGGGCCACTTTAAGCCGCCTGGAGCATCTGGAGGAAAAGGAGCGTCCCGCTGATCTTCCGGAGGTTTCCATGAAGCTCCCCCCATCCATGGAAATCCGGGCGCGAAACGCCATTTCCGTCAGGGGGCTGACTGTCTCCTATGGAGAACGTGAGGTTTTAGCGAATCTGGACTTTTTTCTCCCATCGGGAAAGCGTACCTTCATCACCGGCCCCAACGGCTGCGGAAAGTCCACCCTGATTAAGGCCATTCTATCCAGGGCTCCCGGCGTATCCATCACCTCCGAGGCCAAGATCGGCTATCTGTCTCAGGAGCAGGATACCTTAAATCCGTCCAAAACGGTCCTGGCAAACGTTCTGGAGGACGCCGCCTTCCCGGAGCCCATCTGCCGGGCGGTTCTGGCCAACCTGTCCATGAGCCGCGCCGATATGGAAAAGCCGGTTTCGGTGCTCTCCGGCGGTGAGCGGGTGAAAGCGGCCATGGCCAAGGTGCTGGTGTCCGGCTGCAATCTGCTGATCCTGGACGAGCCTACCAACCATATCGATGTTTACACCATGACCGGGCTGGAGCGGCTTCTCTCCAGCTACAACGGCACTCTTCTGGCAGTCAGCCATGACCGGGCCTTCATCCGGAATGTGGCGGATCAGGTTTATGAGATGAGGGACGGAAAATTATTGCTGCGAAATTAAGACGCCTGCCTGGTGTATTCTGTCATTCGGCCAGTCCCCCGTTGACTTTTGCCCCGGCGGCTGTTATATTCGAGTCAAAGTCTACGATTATGATTCAGGAGGGAATTTTCATGTTTCGAGAGATGCGCAGAAAAAAACAGATGTTGTCCGATGAAGTGTGCAAAGCCGTTTTAAACCGGGGTTCCTGCGGCGTTCTAGCTTTGGACGGCGATGACGGCTACCCTTACGCCCTTCCCATCAGCTATGTATACGACGGGGAGAAAGTTTATTTCCACTGCGCCAAAAGCGGTCACAAACTGGACGCCATCCGCCGAAATCCCAAGGCTTCCTTCTGCGTGGTAGACCAGGATCAGGTGGTCCCGGAAGAGTACACCACCTATTTCCGCAGCGTCATTCTTTTTGGAACCATCCGGATTCTGGAAGATGACAGTGAAAAAATGGCGGCCATCCGGAAGCTTGCCGTAAAATACGCCCCTGAGGACACCGCCGAAAACCGCCAGAAGGCCATCGACCGGGACTGGGCTCCCCTCTGTATGCTGGAGATGACCATCGACCATATGTCCGGGAAAGAGGCGAAGGAGCTGGTGCGGATGGGGAAAGCTTGAAAGTTGGATCGTGCATGACCGCTCCCAGCCAGTCATATCCTGGCTTCCGGGAGCGGTCTTTTTCCGTATCGCCTTCTAATTCGTCCTAGGCACTCTTCGTCCCGCGTTCCAGGAACCGTAATTTTTCTTTTTCTGCTCTTTTCCCAGATATTCCTCCCGCCCCGCTTTTTGTCCTGCCCCAAAGGCCGCCCCGGCCCTGGCGTTCATAATCAGCATCTGGAGCCGGTTTTCAATATTGGCAAAGCTCACGTCCGGGTCGTAGTCCAGGGAAAGAATCTGGGCGTCCGGGTAAAGCTCCTTTAACCGCTTCACAATCCCCCGCCCCACAATATGGTTCGGCAGGCAGCCGAAGGGCTGAAGGATCACAAAGGCCCGACAGCCCTGCTCTCCGTGGTGAATGATTTCCGCAGGAATCAGCACCCCTTCACCCGTATCAAAGGTATGCTGGATCAGGCTGTCGCTGGCCTTCACCAACTGAGGAAGGCGGACAGGCGGCATATATAACGGATGGGCGGAAGCGATGCGGTCCGCCGCATCATGGGCCATCTCAAAAATCTGGTCAGCGATCCGGTACCAGGCTTTGTCCTTGATGGGCCAGTTCAGGTGGTATTCCCGATTCTGCATATCCTTGGTAAAGTAGGTCTTGCGGATTACATCGGTCATATGGGCCTCAATAATCTCGAATCCATTCTTCTCCAGATAAGCCTCGATTTCATGGTTCGCCCCGGGATGAAAATTCAGCAGATATTCTCCTACAATCAGCACCTGGGGCCGAAGCCTGCTGCGGTCATAGGGAACTGCCCTCAGGTAAGAAATCGCTTGGGCAAAACCCTTTTTCGCCCCGGCAATGCCCCGCTTCTCAAGTCCCTGGCACAGGGCGTCCATGCCCCGCTCAAAGGCATTTTCAGCGCTGCCCGCCTCCAGCTCATAGGGGCGGATCTTTCGCAAAAGTCCCTCCAGGGCGTCGATCATGGGCATAGCGTAGGCGATGCGCATGGCGGTTATCATGTTCATCCGGAAGCCGGGATGGATCTGGTGAGGATCCTGATCATCGTTGGTCAGAATCGGAACTTGGGAAAATCCTGCGTCGTCCAAGGCTTTTCTCAGCAGCTTGCTGTAGTGGGTCAGGCGGCAGTCGCCCATATATTTTCCCATGCCGATGGCCACATGGTCCAAGTCATAGCGGCCGCTCTTTAAGGCTGACAGCGCCTCTCCGATGACCATCTGGGCCGGGAAGCAAATATCATTATGCACATACTGCTTGCCCAGGCGGATGGCTTCCTCCCGTCCAAGCTCCAAAGACTCTGTCTTTAACCCCTGGCCCGCGAAGGCAGCCGCCATGATGCGGCTGAAGGCATGGGAGGTATTGGGAATCAGCACCACCCGCGCCTTCCGGTCAGGGGCGCGAAATTTCACCGGATAAGGCTCCGGCAGCTCCCGAACCCTAAGCTTTTCCCCAGTACTTTTGCGGATGGCCAAGGTTTCCAAAAAGGATCTCACCCGGATCCGCAAAGGCCCCTGGATGTCGCTCTCATCCAGCTTTAACACCAGCGGCGTTTTCCCGGAAATCTCCTTCATCAGGCGGGTGATCTCGTCGGACAGGTAAGCGTCGTGGCCACAGCCAAAGCTTACCACCTGCACGTACTCCAGCTCCGGTTTTGAAGCGGCCAGAATCGCGGCGGAAAGCATCCGGGCATGGTAATTGTTGACAATCTCCACGGAGCTTCTGCTCAAATCCACCTGCTCCAGGCCGGGAAGAGAATCCGCCGTCAGCACCGGGATTCCCTGGGAAGTAAAGAGATCCGGCAGGTCATGGTTTACCAGAGGATCATTCTGATAAGGCCGTGAAGCCAGTACCACAGCGAAACCGCCTTCCCGATGAACTCGATCCAGCACCTCTTTCGCCCTGGCTTTCAGGGTTTTCTTAAACTGCTCCATGGCCTCATCCCCGGCCCGGATGGCCGCTTCCGTCTGGGACGCCGGAATCCGGAACGCCTTCGCCATATAGGAAATCAGCTGCCGGTTCCGGTCCCTTATGCTGTACCAGTGAAACAGGGGCGCATCGTATGGAATTCCCCATTTTTCCTGAGGTGAGTCGGAGTTTTCCACCACAAAGGGGTAGCCTTTCACTACCGCGCACATGGAATTGCTGGAGGCTACGGTATTTTCCGACGGCGTAGTGGTAATGGAAGGCATGAAAATGCGCCCCACCTTGTGTGAAACCAGGTTTCGGATATGGCCGTGAACCAGCTTTGCCGGAAAGCAAACCGTATCCGAGGTCACCGCCTCCAGTCCATTTTCATACATGGCCCTGGTGGAAAGGTCCGATAGCTGCACCTGAAAGCCAAGGCTCCGCCAGAAGGTGGTCCAAAAAGGAGCTAACTCCCAGAAGGACAAAACTCTTGGCAGCCCGATCACCGTCTCCCGCCGGGACACCCCCTGGGCGATCGGGTAATCCTGAAACAGCAGCTTCTGTCTTAAGTCAAACAGGTTTTCCGTGGCCCTGCGCTGCTTTCCCGCCTCCATCACCTGAGCCCGCACGGCGGCGTCTTTGGGATCTCCCACGATCTCCCCCCGCTCGCAGCGGTTATTGGTCACCCAGTTTTTCCCGTTGGGGAAGGTGAGAATGGTGCGCTTGCAGTGATTGACGCAGAATGGACAGGGGAATCCTCCTTCTGCGTATAAGAAAATGTCTCCATGGCGTCCAGGCCGATAAAGGTACGCTGCTCCTGCCGTCCCAAAGCCAGCTGCTCTTGCCGATTTTCCTTTGTCAGAATCGCCGCCCCAATGGCTCCCATCATGCCGGCGTAAGGCGGACGCACTACTTCTCGGCCCAAATACTGCTCCAATGCCCTGAGCACTGCGTCGTTGCGGAAGGTTCCGCCCTGAACCACAATCTTATCCCCCAGAGAATCCAGGTTGGAAACACGGATTACTTTTGTAAAAACATTTTCAATGATGGAACGGCACAGCCCCGCCATAATATCCGCCGATGTCCAAAAGAAAGGTAAGATCCGGCACATAGCGGGAGGCCGCCCTGGCATGGGCCACCGTTTCCACCGTGTGGTATTCCGCGCAAAAGGCTTTTTCAAACAGCAGCTCCCCATATCCGGTAGTTCCCACCGCCAGGATCTCCAGCTGGTTTCCCCGCGCTCTCCAGCTGTTTCTAAGATCTAAAAGCGCCCTGCGAGCCACCTCTAAAGGCTCCCCTGCGTTGGAGGCGTAGAAGGAATCCAAAATATGCTCCTCCTCGTCCATCAGCACAAATTTTGTGGTAGTGCTGCCGGAGTCAATCCCCAGGTAAGCCCGCACTGGGACTCCCGGCTCTACCTTCCATGTTTTCATCTCCCGGCGGTGGCGAGCCTCAAACTCCTGACGCTCCTTCTCCGAGGCGAAAAATACTGGCGCGGACTCTGCCCGACCGTCTTCTCCGCTCGCTTTCATCTGTTCCAAAATCCGCGCCAGGTCAGAGGGATTAACTGCCGCCTCGGCCCCCTCGAACAGCTCTTTGATGGACAAAGCCGCGCCGTAAGCCACCATAATCTCCGGATGCTCCGGGATCAGGATTTCTT
Source organism: uncultured Enterocloster sp. (assembly GCA_944383785.1). Taxonomy (GTDB): domain Bacteria; phylum Bacillota; class Clostridia; order Lachnospirales; family Lachnospiraceae; genus Enterocloster. The sequence continues at coordinate 8,975 of CALWQV010000006.1, forward strand.
CATCTGAAAGATGAAGGCGCTCCGCAAATACCTGGATCAGCCGCGGCTCAAAGGTCATGGGGCCGCCCTCAAACACTACCGCCCCCGGATGGTCAGGCCCTGGGCCAAGCCTCCGATGGTCTGCTTGGCTACCGCATGGAAGGCGGACAGGGCCAGATTGCTCTTGCTGACCCCCTGGTTTAATAGAGGCTGGATATCCGTTTTGGCATAAACGCCGCAGCGGCCGGAGATATCGTAGACTGTCTCCCCTTCGCTGGCTAACTGGTTTAACTCCTGAACCGGCACCCGCAGCACCTGGGCAACCTCGTCCAGAAAAGCGCCGGTTCCCCCAGCGCAGCTGCCGTTCATGCGCATATCCGCCACATTCAGCTTTCCGGTTGCTGGATCCTTCTTAAAGAACAGAACCTTGGCGTCCTGGCCGCCCAGCTCAATGGCTGCGGATACCCGGCGATACAGCTTGCGGATGGCAATGGAATTTGCCACTACCTCCTGAACATAAGAAACTCCCATAGCCTCCGCCATATGCTTGGAACCGGAGCCGGTGAGAGCCACAAACAGCTCATCCTCCCGAAAGCCCTCCTCCAGCTCCTTTAAGCAGCGCTCCACACTCTCCACCTGCCTGGCACCGTGGCGTCTGTAATTGGAATATAAAATTTGATCCTTCGCGGGATCCATTACCACAATCTTGGTGGTGGTGGAACCAATGTCAATTCCCACATGGAGTTTTCTTTTGTTCACGGATATATCCTCCAAATTTTCAAATTCTCTGGTACGGACGGCACATCTTCTTGTCCGAGCTTGTTACATCATGTTTTCCTGCATTCTGGTCAGGTATTCCAGCAGCTGGGCGATTTCTTCTTTTTCGAATCCCGCCAGCAGACGGTTTTCGATGGTCATGATCCGCCGCCGGTTTTCCTCGCAGATCTGCCGCCCCTTGGGCGTCAGGATGATTCGCTTGGCCCGCTTGTTTTCCGGAAGGGGCTCCCGAAAGATCAGACCCTTGCGCTCCATGGCCTTTAAAATTTCTGTGGCTGTGGAACCCCGGATATTGAACTGCGTCTCCAGATCCTTCTGAAACACATCCTGCCGATCCACCCGCTGGACAATGTAAACCAGGAACCATTCCTGGGTGCTGGTGGGATGGTTCCTGGGGTCGTCGATCTCCATTCGGTTATTATAAATATGGCGCCGCATCATATTGACGGTGCTGAGCAGCTCGCCTCCGACTATTTTTCCTGGCATCTCTGTCTCCTTGCTTAAAACTTAGGATTTGAACTATAACATAGAATAAATGCCGGAAGGAAATTTGTCAACTGGTTTTTCTCTCATTTCCTTCCGACATTTCTTTATTTAAAGAAACTCTAAAATCCCCCGTATATCCGTTACAACCGCGTCCGCTCCGGCAGATGTAAATTTCTCCCGTACAGCCTCGCAGGCCGCCTTCTCATCGGCCGCAGTAGATTTTCTACAAGCATCAGATCGTTATTATTTTGACAATTCAAAAGATTACTTTTATCCCCCGGGATTGTCAGATCCTTACTCTTTGTTCTTTTTTCTGTACAACAGCTTCTCCTCAGCCGCCTGCCCATGATCCACAAAAATCTCCCTGATGGCAGGCAGCTGTCCCAGCCCTTCCACGATGGCCGTAACCTGAAGGCCTGCGGTCTCAAACACGGATTTCCAGGAATCCTCGTCGTCCCCCGCCATATCGTTGTTGGCGTGATCCCCGGCTACGATCATGAAGGGGCGAAGCACTGCCTTCCGGTAGCCGCCCTTCTTTACCGCCTTTAGCACGTCCTGCAGGTCCGGGGATGCCTCCACGGTTCCGATCCAATAGTTGTGATAGCCAGACTGGCGGAACATCTCCTGCATTTTCCTGTAAGCGCTGTTGGACTCTGCCTCCGTCCCATGACCCATCAAACAAAGGGCTGTCTCCCCATCGTCATAGATCTTCATGGCGTTTACTACCGCCTCCATCACTCTGCGGTAATCCGCCTCATCCGTCAGAAGGGGCGCTCCTATGGAAATCCCCTCAAAGGCATTCTCATACCTGGCCGCTTCTTTTACCAGATCCTGGTACTCCAGGCCATTTAACACATGCGTTGGCTGAATCACCAGCTGCTTTACCCCCGCTTTCACAGCCCGGTTCAGGGCCTCCCTCACATTGTCAATGGCCTCCCCTTCCTTCTCCTTAATCCGTTCAATGATCATCTGGCTGGTAAAGGCCCGGCGCACCTCAAAGTCGGGAAATGCCTGGGCCAGACGTTCCTCTATGGCCCCGATCGTAAGCCTCCGGCTGTCCGGATAGCTGGTGCCAAAGCTGACCGCTAAAAGTTCCTTCTCTATTTTAAAATCCTGAGTCATCGTATCCTTCGTCTCCTTCTACTCTTCTTTTTGTCCGCATAATGGTAGCCGCGCTTCGTTTCATTATGATATAATTCCTCTTGAAAATCAATCTTTTTTCAAATCCATCCCTTTTGATGGAGGAAAGGACCACTATGAAATATTACAAATCGCTTTCTAAATTTCTTGCCCTGCTCCTCTTATCCCTGAGCCTGGCTTCCGGCTGCGGACAGCAAAAAGCGGCTGACAGCGCCACCGCTCCCACCCGGATTTCCCCCGGCGTTTCCCAAGAAGCAGAAGACGTCCCGGACGCTTCCCTGGAATCTGAGGACGCTCTAAAAAACTCCCCCGCCGCCCTCGACTACTCAAATCCCGCCAATTGGGCCAATCTGGAATCGGAGGAAGTCCCAGGCAAAGAGGCCGACGTATTTTTCATCTGCCCTTCTGTCTACGGCGGCTCCCCGGATGCCTGCAACATGTCTCTCTCCGATGAGGATACAAAGGAAAGCTTCGCAGGCGCTATTAATATGGAAAAAGGTATCTACGATGACAACTGCCGCTTCTTCGCTCCCTACTACCGCCAGATCGGCTTAAACGTTTACGAAATGGAAGAGGCGGACCGGGAACCCTATCTGGCCGTTGCCTACTTTGACGCCAAAGCGGCCTTCGAATATTATATGGAACATTACAACAACGGCCGCCCCATCATCCTGGCCGGCTTCTCCCAGGGGGCGGATCTGTGCATCCGGCTGATGAAGGATTGCTTTGCCGGTGAAGACCGGATGGCACAGCTGGTGGCCTGCTATGCCATTGGCTGGCGGATAACCTCAGAGGAGCTTGAGCAGTATCCCCACCTGAAGGTCGCTTCGGGAGAATGGGATACCGGCGTCATCGTCTCCTTTAATTCCGAGGCGGAGGAAGTCTCCGATTCCCTTATCATTCCGGAAGGGGTGAAAACCCTTGCGATCAACCCCTTAAACTGGAAGACTGATTCCACTCCGGCGGACAAAAGCCAGAACCTGGGGGCCTGCTTTACCGACTACAGCGGCGAAATCACCTCTGAAATACCGGAACTTACCGGCGCTTACATTGATTCGGAGCGGGGCGCTCTGAAGGTAACGGACGTCACCCCTCAAGAATATCCGGCGGGGCTTTCCATCTTTGAGGACGGGGTATATCATCTGTATGATTATCAATTCTTTTACCGGAATCTGGAGGAGAATGTAGGGGTGCGGATTCAGGCGTTTTTAGAGCAGTAAGTTTTACGTTAATTTCTTATATGGCATGAGGCAGCGGGCTTTCATCCGCTGCCTCATGGTTTTTTAGATTGCCGTCCTGAACGGTTATAATTTTACGATTCCCCAGAACCTTTGCCTGACTCCAAGCTGGCAATAATCTCCCTGATCACGCTCTCATCTGTTTCCAGATCTTTTGCAATCTGCGGGATATCCATGCCCTTTTTTAGTTTCTTTAACGTGGCATTCTGAAGAAATTGCCGTTCGCCCTTTTCAATTCCAATGGATAAAATACTCATCTTCACAGCCTCCCATTCTTCCGACTGCTTCACCTCCCGCACCACCGCATCCAGGGTGACAATCCGCTCATCCTTTACCTGGATTTCTGGGTTGTCTATGCTGGTCTGCTTCATGTACTGCAGGAGGCTTACCAGAATCGGATCGCCATTTTTGCTTGTCATGTTCAGAAACAGTTTCGTTGTGCCGTCCTCCAGGTGAAGACCGGGGACTTCCTCGCATTGCTCCCTAAAGGTATACTTAGCCAGATCCTCCCCGAAAATATCCTCCTGGGTAATAAATGTAACCACCGAAGGGGGCAGGTGCCGGTAGCGTGTTTCCCGCCCGGATTTCAAAAGCGGAGTATCCAGCAGAGACTGGTAGTACCGGCTTCGTTTGCGGATATCATCCTGGCTGGTGTCGTTCTGCATTTCGGTGGAATACCGGCGTTTCTTTGTGTCCACTGCGGCTGCATCCAGGCGGATGGCCCGCTTTCCGCTGCGGTTTAATACAACCTCTTCTGCGTGGATGCCTACAAGCTCCAGATCAGGTTCTCCCATAATGATACTTAAGATACAGCGGTGTGCTTCCTGATTTTTCATAACGGAAAGAAACAGTGCGAAGTCGCTTAAGTTAAATTCCATATCTTCGGGCAGCAGGCTGCCCAGCTGTTGTTCCATGTGCTCCATATACATCTTCCTTTCCGCGCCGTATCAAAGGCGCTGGCGGCAGGAAGAAGTTCTCTGTCTGGCTTCTCCCTGCTTATTTTGATTGGGTACGGTAAGCAAAGAGTTTGTCAGACTGCCCTGTGGGCAAAGAGTTTAGAATATAGAAACAAGAACGCTCTGCTTAGCTGTATCATAGCACAGCAGAAGGGTTTAGACAATAGAAAACGGATGTCCTGGAAGGGAAATCTTTAAATTTCTTCCGTCCCCAAGCCTTTTATGATATACTTGATCTAATGTCAATAGAATCAAAAATACGCAAAGGAGGTATCTGATGTATGAAATGTTTTTCAGGTCCCGGATTAACCCCCCGTAGCCGATCTGTTTATCACAAACAGCATGGCTGTATAAAACCCGGGTTCCTCTATAATCAGGTGAAGGAATCCGGGTTTTAATGCGTCTTTTTTCGGCAAAATCTCCGCTAATCTTTTGACACCGCAGGAACACACAATAATTACGCACATATTTATTAAATAAATAACACATATTTTTGTGTATTATATCCAAAAAATAATCTCAAAATTTGGGATTTTGTAAATTGACTTTTTATATAATTCGTGACAAAATGGGAGTATAAAAATTAAAAATTTTTTATTTTAAATTTTTAATTTTATTTGCCCCATATGAAAGCTACATCACAGAATATGAGGTAATGAATATGCTGTTAAAAAGAAATTTGGACGAAGTCGTATATGAAACAATCTGCGAGGGTTTTGTAGGCAATACTTATCTTGCTGGAAAACGTTTGGATCCCTCCGAACTGTCGGAACGGTACCAGGTCAGCAAGACGCCTGTGATTCAGGCTTTGAAACGCATGGCAAATGAAGGAATCCTGGAAATAACGTCTGGCGGCAAGTATATTGTTCCTGTTGCCTCCCAAAAAGAAATCCAGGATGTATGCCAATCCAGGCTCCTTATTGAAGAAAATGCGCTGGCCGCCCTCTGCCGCACAGCATCAAACGAAGAAGTTTCCATATTGGAAACCATTAATCAGGAGCTAAGAGATTATTTCAAAGCAAACAGTGTTGACAAGTATTTTTTAAGTGATATGCACTTTCATAAAAAGATTGTGGAACTTGCCGGAAACAGCTGCATGACCGATCTCCATCGGATTCTGATCAACCGCTATACCGTTGTACGGCATACCACCGGTATGATCCTGGTCCACAGCGCGGACGCCTGCGATGAACATGCTCTGATGATTCAATCGATCAGCCATCACGATGAAGCAGCGGCCAAGGCCATAATGCGTAAGCACATTCTGGAAATGGAAGAACGACTGAACGCAAAAGTCAATGACAACTGATGATCGGAAGCTGCCAGTTGCCATTGAATCCAACCATGATCGTTGATCTCGATCTAAGAGATTAATTGATAAAATACCATTATTCATTCTTTAAACAGGAGGAGGACGTAAAAATGGCAACTAAGGGGAAAGGCGTAATGCCGGCGGTTATGACATTCTGGAATGCAGACGAGACCTACAACGAGAAAGAGACTCTGCGCTATGTACAGTGGGTGATTGACTCTGGCGCCCACAGCATCTCCTGCGTAGGAAGTACCGGTGAAAACATTTCCATGACCATGGAAGAGCAGAAAATGATCATGAAGAGTATCATCGATTTTGTGGATCACCGCGTTCCTGTTTATCCCGGAACCGGAAGATATTCCACTGCCCAGACCATCGAACTGAGCAAGTATGCCCAGGAATGTGGGGCAGAGGGCGTTCTGGTTATCATGCCCTACTATCTGCAGCCTCATAAGAGAGCCGTTGTGAATCATTTCCGCAAGCTGAGAGAGGCCATCGACATTGATATTATTCTTTACAACAATCCCAGATTCTGCGGATACGAAATGACTCCGCTGGAAATCAAGGCTATGGTTGACGAAGGCCTGATCAACGGAATCAAGGCAGCCCACGGAGATGCCAACCGGATTCACGAGCTGAAATATTACTGCGGCGATAAGCTGACCGTTTTATACGGACATGACTATGCGCCTATGGAAGGCTTCTTCGCCGGAGCAGACGGATGGCTGAGCGGTATGCCCGCTATCTTCCCCAAGTTCTCCCGTACCTTATTTGATATTTGCACTATCGAAAAGGATATCGATAAAGCCAGAGCTTACTGGGCAAAGATCCAGCCCTTCGTAGATTACTTCATCACCTACAATACCAATGATCCCCACTGGCATGAGGTATTCAAGTACGTTCTGAAATGCCAGGGATTTGATGCCGGACTGCCCAGAATGCCTTTAGGCGATCTGCTCCCGGAGGAAAAGAAAAAAGTGGACGACCTGCTGGCAAATATGAAAGATATTCTTTAATCAGCTGCACAAAGCAAAATGTGGCGAAAGCAGGGCCACAGGTGCCGTCAAAGCACTTTGTGGCCCTGTTCTAGTAAATGGGGTACACAAAAACGAATCATGGAAGGAGGAACAGTACGTGAAAAAAAGAAATTTGAAATCATTGATGGCAGCGCTTCTGGCTATTTCAATGCTTGCTGGCTGTTCGGGCGGGGGGGCCCAGACAGCTGCTTCTAACGCGGATACCACTGCACCGGCGGACAGCGGAAGTTCGGCCGCTGCAAATGAGGGAGAAAGCTCCGCAGGCGATGCAGGAGCGGCAGAGGGAGACACCATTTTAATCGGCGTTTCTGCATCCATCACTGGTTCCGCGCCTACCAACGGAATGAGAACCGAACAGGGCGCTCAGATGGCTGTAGATGAGATCAATGCGGCTGGCGGCGTACTTGGCAAGCAGCTAGAGCTTTACGTGGCAGACGATGGAGGCGTCCAGGACACCGGTATCAACGCCACTAATCTGATCGCCAGCCAAGGAGTTGTGGCTCAGGTCGGGCCCACTCTTTCCGGACTGGCCCTGGCGGTTGAGGGCATTGTATCCGAGGCCCAGTATCCGATCTTGGTAGGCGCAACCAGCCCCAAGCTGGTTACGACCATTGATAATCAATGGCTCTTTAGGGTTCGTGCCTCCGATACCATCCAGGCTCAGCTGGCGGCCGTATACGCTACGGAGAATCTTGGATGCACCAAGATCGGACTTTTCACCAACAGCAATGACTACGGAAGCGGAGCCCGCACCGTAGTAGAGGAATATTTAACCGAAAAAGGCATTGAGTTTGTTTCTGAATCTCACAACACCGGCGATACGGATATGACCAGCCAGGTACTGAAGTTAAAGGATGCCGGCGTAGACTGCGTGATTGTATGGACCGATGATGCGGAAACTGCCCTGGCCGCCCGTCAGTTCTATGATCTTGGGCTGGATGTACCGGTAATCGGCTCTACCTCCATTTCCACGCCTCAGGTAAACGAGCTCTGTCAGCCTGAGTGGCTGGACAACTGGTACAGCTGCACTGACTTTACCACATCCAATGATTCTGAGCTGGTTCAGACCTTTGTAAAGGCTTTTAACGACAAATACGGCGAAGATCCTGAGCTGTATGCCGTTACCTATTACAGCGCTATCTATCTCTTAAAGGATGCGATGGAGCGGGCTGGCAGCACCGATCCCAGCGCAATTCGGGATGCTTTAGCTGAGACAGACGGCTTAGAGGTTCCCATCGGAACTTACAAGGCCAACGACATGCGTGAAATGATTCACGGCGGAACAATCTGCAAAATGGTAGATGGCAAAGCTCAATTTTTAGAATATGTGCTTGTGGAAGACTGATTGCTTTAGCTTGGGCCGCGCACTGAGTAATTAGTGCGCGGTCTATTTTTAACAGCAGAACCGTTTGTGAGGAGGTAGAATGTTTTGAGCGGCATAATCGTACAGCTGATCATCAGCGGAATTGCCATGGGTTTTATTTACGCGCTGGTGGGCATCGAATACACATTAATCTGGAATGCATCCGGAGTCTTGAACTTCAGCCATGACAAGCTGATCACCCTTGGGGCCTATATTTTCGGCGGCACCTATATCCTCGGTATGAATATGGGATTCATTCCCGGAATCATCCTTAGTATTATTACCGTGGCCGTTATGGGAATTATCATCGCAAAAGTCATTTTCATCCCTTTAAGAAATCTGACTATGATCTACACCATTATGGCTACCGTTATGCTTGGAAAAATAATTGTGGAAGCCATTCGTCTCTACTGGGGGCCCGTGCCCTTCTCTGTGCCTGACTTTCTGGTAGGAACGGTTAAATTTAACAATATTGTCATTTCCATCGCAAATATTGCAATTATTATTACCGCATCCATCTGCGTATGCGCACTGCAGCTGTTCCTATATAAAACAAAGCCCGGAAAAGCGATGCGCTGCGTTGCGCAAAACCGGAACGCCTCACAGCTGATGGGAATTGATGTAAAAACCGTTATGGTGATTACCATCATTATCAGCATGATTATCTGCTGTCTGATCGGAATCCTGGTATCCCCTCTGCTGAATATCAGCACAACCATGTCCAACATGATCGGTCTGAAGGGATTTGCCGCCGGAGTAATCGGAGGCTTTGGATATCTTCCCGGCGCGATTATCGGGGGCCTTGTAATCGGTATTGTAGAGAACATGGCTTCTATGATATTCCCTTCCGTATATAAGGATATTGCGGCATTTGTTCTGCTGATCGCGTTTCTGTTGGTGCGTCCGAAAGGGATCACCGGCAAAACCCGCTGACAATCCGGAGGTGATCATCTATGAAAATTTCTGCGAAAAACCAATATCTGTGGATCGGAGCTCTGTTTATCGCCTTCGCCGCAGTGCCTGTTTTTATCCACAATAATTACTATATTACCATTCTGAATCAGATGGTAATTAATATGATCGTTGTATTCGGATTGAATTTTATTACCGGACTGACCGGGCAGATGAATCTGGGAACCGCCGGAATCTACGCCATCGGCGCCTATACTTCTGCTCTTCTCTCGAGAAACTTGGGGATCTCCCCGTGGCTTACCATGATGGCAGCTATTTTTGCCGGCTTTCTCCTTGGAAGGGGCCTGGGGTACCCAAGCCTTAAAATGAAAGGCGTTTACCTCTCCCTCACAACGCTGGCTTTCTCAGAGATTGTCCGCATTTTTGCCACAAACCTGATCGACATCACCGGAGGAACTCAGGGGCTTAACAATATCCCCCGCTTCGGTATCGGCCCCTTTATGCTGGACAGCAATGTGAAATATTTCTATTTCATTCTTTTAATTGCCGTCATCATGTGCGTTCTATCGATCCGGATCGTACATTCAAAATGGGGACGGGAGTTCCGGGCCGTAAAAGACAACCCGGATGCCATTGAATCCCTGGGGCTGGATATTAAAAAGATTAAAATCCGCGCTTTTACCCTGGCCGCTATGTACGGCGCTTTCGGCGGCGCTCTTTATGCCCATTTTAATGGCTATATTACTAGCTTATCCTTTACCACCGATTTGTCCATCAACTACGTCATCATCTTGATGGTCGGCGGCATCGGAAATATTCTGGGCAATATGATCGGATCCATTGTGGTGACCCTGCTGCCGGAGCTGCTTCGCTTCCTTGGCGACTACTATCAGATTACCTATTGTACCCTGGTGCTGATCAGCGCCCTGTTCCTGCCCAACGGTCTTGTCTCTCTTTACGGGAAAATCACCGGGCTTATGAAATCCAAATCTACTTCGGAAGGCGGTGAATCTTAATGGAACATACAGAGGTTGTATTGGAGGTTCGCAATCTTGTAAAACGTTTTGAAGGCCTTGTGGCCGTAGACCAGCTGAATTTCAAGGTAAGGAAAGGGCGTATCCACGCTTTAATCGGCCCCAACGGAGCGGGAAAAACCACCACCGTCAATATGATTACCGGCGATAATCCGCAAACTGAAGGCGATGTGCTGTTTTATGGAAAATCCATTTCCAAGCTCCCCGTATACGCGCGGGCAAACCTTGGGATCGGAAGGACCTTCCAGAACATCAAATTATTTTCTACCATGACAGTATTAGAAAATTTGCTGATCGGTGGCCAGAGCAAAACCACAAAGAGTCTTTTAAAATACCTGGCGAATCCCCGCATCGCCCAAAAAGAGGAACAGCAGCTAAAGGAAAAGGCTGAGGGGATTTTGAATTTCATCGGCATGTACCAGTACAAAGACGAGCTGGTCAGCAATCTGGCCTACGGGCGTCAAAAAATGACGGAGCTGGGCCGTACCCTGATGGGGGATCCCCGGCTAATCCTCTTAGATGAGCCTGCGGCCGGTCTGAACCCTTCGGAACGGAAAGAGTTTATCGACATCATCCAAAAGGTCTTTGATCAGGGCGTCGACATGTTTTTGATCGAACATAATATGGATGTGGTGATGAATCTGAGTCATGATATTACGGTTCTGAATTTCGGCTGCAAGATTGCGGAAGGCGCGCCCAAAGAAATTCTGGAGAATGAGGAAGTAATCTCCGCCTATCTTGGAGAAGGCTATCGTAAACAGATGAAAAAGGAGGCTGAACAAAATGCTTAAAATCAACAACATTGATGCATATTATGGTAAAGTTCAGGTTCTCCATGATGTCAGCCTGGAAGTAGGTGAAAACGAGATCATCTCCCTGATCGGCGCCAACGGAGCAGGAAAAAGTACCTTGATGAAAACGGTTATGGGACTCATTAAGCCACGCCGCGGAAGCGTTATGTTCCAGGGAGAAGACATTACCAAGATCAAGAATACGAAAATTGTATCCAGGGGGATTGTTTATGTTCCGGAAGGGCGTGAGGTTTTTCCTGAAATGTCCGTCCGCGACAATCTGGAAATGGGCGCTTACTGCCGCAATTACAGCGCCAAAGAGATGAACGATCATCTGGAGGAAATGTATTCCATCTTTCCAAAGCTGGGACAGAGGCAAAAACAGCTGGCCGGGTCCTTAAGCGGAGGCGAACAGCAGATGTTAGCCATCTGCCGGGGACTGATGAGCGATCCGAAGCTGATCATGTTCGACGAGCCCTCATTGGGGCTGGCGCCGGTGATTGTAGAGGACATGTTCAAAGTAATTGTAAAGATCAATCAGGAGAAGAAAATCCCTGTTCTTTTAGTAGAGCAGAACGCGTACATGGCCCTCAGCATTTCCAACCGCTGCTATGTAATGGCCAATGGAATGATCAAGCTGAGCGGCGCCAGCGAGGAGCTTCTGCAGGTAAGCGATGTAAAGAAAACGTATTTGGGCGGATAACGACAAAAAGAGGGTGTAGACTTATGGAAAAATTATATGATGTAGCCATTATTGGCGGAGGGGTAATCGGCAGCGCAGTGGCGCGGGAGCTGTCCCGCTATCAGCTGAAAATCTGCGTGCTGGAAAAAGAGCTGGACGTCTGCAACGGAGCCAGCGGCAGAAATACCGGACTTCTCCATTCCGGTATTCTCAGCGGAGATCACAAGCTCCGTACCGAGTGCTGTCTGGAAGGCAACGCGGAATTTGACCAAGTGGCAGAAGAACTGGATGTTCCCTTCCGCCGCAGCGGGAAACTGATCGTCGGATTTGGCGAAGAAGAGAAACTCTGTCTGGAAAAGCTTTATGAGCACGGCCTTCAGTGCAAGGTCCCTGGAATTCGTATGATTGGAGCGGATGAAATTAAAAAAATTGAGCCAAATGCTGATGGTGAGACTGCGATTTATGTTCCTTCCGCCGGTATTTTGTGCCCCTATACCTATGCCATCGCCCTGGCTGAAAATGCCGCGCAAAATGGAGTCCACTATCACTTTGACCAGGAGGTAACCGGGATCGAAAAAGGGGCGGATGGTAATTACAAAATCTCCACCGTCAAATCCCATTGGACTGCTCGGTGGGTCATCAACTGCGCCGGTCTTTTCGCCTACCGCATTTCCTCGATGCTGGGCTTTGGCACCTATATTCCACAGCGAGTAAAAGGCGAATATGAAATCCTTGATAAAAAAGCGGGAAAGTTCCTGTCCATTCCGATTTACCCGGCTCCCAGCGAGAACGGCGACTGTGATATTCACATCACGCCCACTGTAGACGGGAATGTTCTGGTAGGCCCCACTTTAAAGGAAATCGGTGACGAAATTGATTACAGCGCCACCCAGGAAAAAATCGACGAGATGATGATTCAGGGCGCCCGGCTGTTCCCTAAACACGTAAAACGGGAGTACTTTATCCGCAACTATACCGGTATATTCCCCTACGTGGTGGACCCGGTTACGATGCAGCGGGTTGATTTTCAGATTCAGTCGGATCCTCATATCTCTCACGCGGTCAATCTTGTGGGAATCTCTACTCCCGGCTTAACCAGCGCTCTGCCCATTGCCCGAAGAGTAGTCGTAAAAGTCCTAGAGCAGGAAGATCTTTTGCCGAATCCTGCTTTTAACCCCATCCGAAAAGGAATCATCCGCTTTGCGGATCAGACGGATGAGGAAAAAGCCCGTCTGATCGGGGAAGATCCGGATTACGGTGAAATCTACTGCCGGTGCGAATGTGTCACCAAAGCTGAAATCAAGCAGGCCGTACATAATATTTTGGGCGTATCCACTGTCAGCGGAATTAAATACCGTACGCGGGCGACTATGGGACGCTGCCAGGGTGGATACTGCGAAACCAGATTAACTTCCATGATTGAGCAGGAACTTCATAGGGACGCAAAAGACATTCTGTTAAATCAAAATGGAGCTTATATGTTTGTGGGGAAGGTGAAGTAAAATGAACAGGCGGGACGTAGTAATTATTGGCGGAGGTCCGGCGGGTCTTGCGGCAGCAGCAGCCTTAAAAAAGGCCGGAATCCATGATATTTTAATTGTTGAACGCGAAAAGCAGTTAGGCGGTATCTTAAGACAATGTATTCACGATGGCTTCGGTCTTACCCGCTTTGGTGAAACCTTAAGCGGGCCGGAGTATTCCCAGCGCTTTATCAACGAAGTAAAAGATTTGCAGATTGAATCCATAACAAACGCCACCGTAATCGATCTTTCCAATGATAAAGTTGTGACCATTGATACAACTGAGGGCCTTCTAAAAATACAGGCCCGGGCGGTAATCCTTACAATGGGCTGCAGAGAACGCACGCGGGGCGCTCTGGCGATTCCAGGTACACGTCCTGCAGGCATCTACAATGCTGGTGTTGCCCAAAGTTATATGAACCTTTACAACAAAATGGTGGGGAAAAATATTGTCATCATGGGCTCCGGCGATATCGGCCTTATTATGGCGCGTCGGCTGACCCTGGAAGGCGCCCATGTAAGCGCGGTTTTCGAAATTCTTCCCTACCCCAGCGGTTTGCCCAGAAATATTGAGCAGTGCCTGAACGACTACAATATTCCCTTATACTTAAGCCATTCCGTTATTGATATTAAAGGAGATCCCAGAATTGAAAGCGTAGTCGCGGCCCAGGTGGATGAAAAGCAGAAAATTATTCCAGGAACCGAAAAGGAATTTCCCTGCGATACCCTGATTCTTTCCGTTGGTCTGATTCCGGAAAACGAACTCTCCCTCAGTGCCGGCGTTTCCCTTGACGAACGAACAAAAGGCGCAATTGTGGATGAAAATTTCCAGACCGACGTTCCAGGAATTTTCGCGGCCGGCAATGTGCTCCATGTACACGATCTAGTGGATTTTGTATCGTTGGAAGCGGAGAAGCTGGCGGAGGGAGTCAGCCGCTACTTAAAAGAAGGCTCTTTGCCAGAGGCGGATATACCAGTTGAGACCGATTCAAATATTGGCCATGTAATTCCTCAGAAAATCAGCGGCACGCGGGATATACAGATGTCCCTGCGTGTGCGCAGACCTGTAAAAAAATGCCGTCTGGTCATTTCTCAGGGAAGCCATACCATTAAATCCATTCCCTTGCCAAAGGCTATTCCCGCAGAGATGATTCAGCTTCAGCTGAAGGCAGATTCTTTTATATCCAAAGAGCCAGTGGAGGTGAGGATCGATGAATAGCAGAACATTTACCTGCATCATTTGCCCTAATGGGTGCGAAATCCAGGTATCCTATGAAGGGGATAAAATTCATGAAATAAACGGAAACAAATGTAAAAAAGGACTTCAATATGTGGAACAGGAATTAACGGATCCCCGCCGCACCATTGCCTCATCCGTGCGCATAAAAGGAGCGGAGCTTCCTCTGTGCAGCGTCCGGCTTACCAAGCCCATACCCAAAAAAGATATCTTCTCCGTTATGGAGAAAATCAACCAGGCCGATCTGACGGCTCCTGTTCATATCGGGGATATGGTCATCAAAAATGTGTGCGGTCTCGATTCTGACGTAATTGTAACGAAAGATATGGAACGTCTGCAGTAAAGCTTCCTACCAATCGCGAGGTACTTTAAATGAAAGAACAATCGGAATTATATCGTTATCTGGAACATATTAAGCTTCCCAAATTTTATAAGGCAAAGCAGCACCTGGATGCCGCCTGTATTTCCCGTGACCAGATTCCCTCCGTGCTTAGAGTGCAGCTGGATCAGGTTCCATTAAGCGACAATGTGAAACCCGGAATGCGGATCGCGGTCACCGCAGGCAGCAGAGGCGTTGCCAATATTGATCTCATTATCCGGGAGATTGTCCAGTACCTGAAGGAATTAAAAGCAGAGCCTTTTATCATACCGGCTATGGGAAGCCACGGCGGAGGAACAGCCGAAGGGCAGCTGGAAATTTTGGAAGGCTACGGGATTTCCGAAAAAACCATGAACTGTCCTCTCATTTCTTCTATGGAGGTTCAGAAAATCGGAGATACGGAAGATGGCCGGCCGGTTTATATTGATCAGGCTGCCGCAAATGCGGACGGCATCCTGGTTGTAGGGCGCATTAAACCACATACCGGATTCAGGGGCCCTTATCAAAGCGGCCTGATGAAAATGATGGCAATCGGTCTTGGAAAGCAGTATGGCGCACGGGTATGCCACGAAGAAGGATTTAAAAGAATGGGATACAATGTGGAGATGTTTGGAAAGGCTGTGATCAAGCACAGCAACATCGTCTGTGCAGTAGGCCTGATTGAAAATGCCTTTGATCACACCTGGAAAATCGCCGCCATGAAAAAAGAAGAAATCGCTTCCCGGGAGCCGGATCTGTTAAAAGAAGCCGAAGCACATATGCCAAGGCTTCTGTTCCCCGACTGCGATGTGCTGGTAGTGAATGAAATCGGGAAAAATTTCAGCGGAGACGGCATGGATCCAAATGTTACGGGAACCTTCGCCACCCCTTATGCCCACGGAGGAATCCAGGCAGAGCGGGTATGTGTGCTGGATCTTTCTCCCGAATCCCACGGCAACGGTATGGGAAGCGGCATGGCCAGCGCCATCACCCAGAAAGTATTCGACCAGCTGGATCTGAATTCGATGTATATTAACGGCTTTACCTGCAGAAACCTAAATGGATCCAGAATTCCCTGCATTCTACCGTCCGACGAATCCGCCATTAAATTCTGTCTGGGCACATGTGTCAACGCCGACCAAGAGGCCCCCAGAATCATCCGGCTCTTTAACAGCCAGTTTATTGAATATATCTGGATTTCAGAGGCTATGGCTGAAAATCTGCCTGAGGGCGTAGAAATCATCGGTGAACCGGAAGAATTGGTATTTAGTCCAGATGGAAATCTTCTAGATAAGGAACCTAGACAGCGAGGCCAAAGAAAATTTGATTAACATAATTTAAGCCTCATAGAGCGAATTTTTCTTCTGTTCTATGGGGCTTTTTCAGCTAGTCATTCCAACCGCAATAACGAACTTGATTGAGACAGATTTTGTGAGTATAATCATATGTGACAGCAAATGACAGCCATAGCCCCAGAAAGGAAACCTTCTATGTATTCATATTGCTACACAACGTATCAATCCCCCGTCGGAACCCTAACCCTCGCCGGCGATGACTCTCATCTGGCCGGCCTGTGGATCGAAGGTCAGAAATATTTCGGCGGTTCTCTGCCGCAGCCTATGACTGCGGCAGATCCCAGCAGGCTTCCCGCCCCCTTGGCCTCTGCCTGCGGCTGGCTGGACCGGTATTTTTCCGGAGCAAAGCCTCTTCCTTCTGAGCTGCCCCTTGCTCCTGCGGGAAGCGATTTTCGCCAGCTTGTGTGGAAAATTCTCTGCGAAATCCCTTACGGGGAAGTAATGACATACGGGCAGATCGCTCAGGAAGCGGCCCGCCTGATGGGGCGGCCATCCATGTCCGGCCAGGCTGTGGGAAACGCCGTAGGGCATAATCCCATTTCTATTATCATCCCCTGCCACAGGGTAGTCGGAACAAATGGCAGCCTGACCGGTTACGCCGGTGGAATCCCAAAGAAAATACAGCTATTAAAGCATGAGGGCGTGGATGTATCCCGCTTCTTTGTGCCAAAGGAAGGAGCAGCCTTATGATTTTATTCATTCAATACCCCAAATGCTCCACCTGCCAGAAAGCGAAAAAATGGCTGGCGGAGCACAATGTATCTTTCACAGACCGCCACATCGTGGAGGACAATCCCTCTGCCAGGGAGCTAGCAAGCTGGATCAAGACCAGCGGCCTTCCGGTGAAAAAATTCTTCAATACCAGCGGCATGAAGTATAAGGAGATGGGCCTCAAAGACCGCCTCCCCTCCATGTCCGAAGAAGAGCAGATCGCCCTTCTGGCAACCGACGGGATGTTGGTGAAGCGTCCGCTGCTGATCGGTGATAATTTTGTAGTTCCTGGTTTTAAGGAAGGAGAGTGGAAGGAAAAGCTGGGAGTGGAATAATGATTATTCTTCGGCTGCCGCTTTTACCAGGGTTTTCGCGTATTCTGTAATTTCATCAAACTTTCCCGCCAAAACCCTGGAGCGGCTGACCAAGCTGCCGCCAATCCCCACGCAGCAGGCGCCTGCCTTTAAAAAGTCTGCAATATTCGCCGCGTCAATACCCCCTACCGCAGACATAGGTATATGGGATAGAGGACCGCGGACCGCTTTTAAATAGGCGGTTCCTAAAAGTCCGGCAGGAAACAGTTTTACAATATGAGCTCCTGTCTGATAAGCTTCCGCTATTTCTGATGGGGTAAAGGCGCCCGGCATAGACAGCAGTTCTTGTTCCCTGGTACGATGAATTACATCCTTTTCCACATTAGGAGAAATAATATATAAGGCCCCACATTCCTTTGCCATATCTACCTGCTCTGGCGTCATAACAGTACCAGCTCCCAGTAAAACCTGGTCGCCCAGCTGTTCATGAACCAGACGGATTGAATCCACGGTTTCCTGCAAAGTCTCCGCGCTTTCCTGATTAAAGGTGATTTCCATCAAACGAATCCCCCCATCCAGAAGCGACTGCGCTGTCTTTAGAATTAAAGATGTGGGAATACCGCGGATAATCGCAATGATCTTTTCATTTTTGATAGCTTCAAGTGTTTGATTCATAAAAATCCCCCCGTTCTTTCGCAATCAGAAGCGCCCCATACCCTGCCATTGGGCATTGGTCTGGCAAATGAACTGATTGAATATCGGAAAAATAGTCCGTCTCCTTTAAAAGCTTTAAAAGAGCCGAGCACAGCGGTTCCTTGCCCGCAATGCGAACTCTCATAGATGGGCGGATCTTTAATGCATGGCTGGAACGTATCGCCGCAATGTCATTTTCCAGCACCGCGCCCAAAAGGAAACTAGCGCACTGATTCTGTTTGTCCGTAAGAAATTGCCTGGCAATGCGGGTTAAAAATGCTCCTCTCGCGCAGCTGGTATCACGTGCGGCATAGAATCCGGCTAACAGGTAAGCGGGATCCCATTCCTGATTTACAAAACTGCGCTCTACCGCATCCGCGACGACAGTATGCTGGGTAATTGCGGCCAACAATTCTCCGGAAAGAGAAGTCAAACAGCCTGTCAATCTTCCCCCTGCATCTACGGTAATAAATTTCGTATGGGAGCCCGGAAGGACCAAAAGACAGTCTCCGCCTAGCCCGGCGTAGTCTAAAAGAGCCAGCGCCTCCGTTTCTTCGCCGCGCATGATGTCCATCGATTCCAGATTCTCCAATGTAACCTTTGAATCCGGCATATTTTTCATCCCCGGAATAAAATGAATCGGCACAGGGCAGAGATCCGGAAGCAGTTTTAGAACCACACCCGCAGCAAAGTCTTTCAATGATACCGGGGCAATCAAGTGCGGTACCTCAAGCAGCCCTACATTCGATGTAATCATTCCTGAAGCATAAATCGCGCCTACGTCGGAAATTTTAATCGAGCGTTCTTCAAGCAGGGAATCGATCAACCGGCGAACCGTTTCTTTTAAAGCCTGATTGCTGCCCGTTTCCGCCGTCAGCTGTACCCCGACTGCGGCCTTAGCTGAGGCAACAACCTGGCCTTGGCTGTTCCAAAGAAATGCCCTGGTGTTGGTGGTGCCGCCGTCGATGGTAATAAGGTATGTTTTCATGTAACCTCTCCTAACATATATCTCAAATTTTCCAAGGCCGTTTTACATATTTTCCTTATGCCCTCGAATTTCATCAAGATAACTATAAAGTGTATATTTAGAAATTTCTAAAACCTGGCATATTTTTGTGCCGGATTTGCTAATTAATAAAGCTCCCTTATTATCCAAAAAACTCAGCACCTGCATTTTGTCTTCCTTTGTCATATTACATACCGGTTTTCCAATCCTGCTAATTCCTTGGTTAATTAAATAATTCAGCAATTCGGCAACATCTGTCGCGAAAAATTCCTCGCCCTGATCCTTTTTATTCAATTCTTCCGGAAGACTGTGATCCAAATATTCTTTTATCTCAATCTTCTTTGAAATATCTGTATTAATACATAAAGCCCCCAGTGGTTCTCCATCATCATTTTTTATGTACATTGTAGACGATACCAGGACTTTACCTTCCCTTGTCTTAGTTACATAATTGCATTTCATATCACTGGTAGCGGTTCCTCTTATAACCTCCAATCCCAAATTGCTCCCGCAATCCCCAATCTTTCTGTTTGTTACATGCCCGTTTTCAATCGCTACTACACTATGATCATATCCCTTTGCCCAATCATGCAAAATAAATTCTGAGTCTGATCCAAATTGATTTTTTAATAGTTTCAAAAGCGTTTTAAAAAAGGGCATTTCATCTTCAATCGTTTTCATCCACTTCTCCTCCTACTTTCATTTAGCATTATCACACTTTAGGCACCTATAAATGTCCCCCTCTCCTTCAATATTGTATCACAAATCATTTTTATATTCCATCAAAAGTAACGATTTTAAAGGCAAGATCCGGAAGCAAATCGCTTCCGGACATATCCTGTTTGTCATTTTAGATCGTAATTTTTCTATTTCGTGCTGTCACAAGCCATTCATCTACAATTTCGCCATTTCGCGCAACTAGAGCCGATGGGTATAATGCGCTTGTCGGACAAATATGCGTTGGTATTACGTATAAAACCGTACCAATCTGCGGGCGCTCATTTTCATAGCCGCTCTCCATTTTCCAGATCCAGTGCTCTTCGTTCTGTCCCACTGAAACTGCATGCTCCACTCCTAAAAGTCTTCCTCTCTGCCCCTGTGGATCTGAAGCAATGCCTTTGTACCCCAGATCAATCGTAAAATATCCTTCTGCCGCATGACTTACTACGCGAGTCATTAAAATTCCGGCCGGAACAAAGTTTTCATCCTGAAAGCGATGATAATACCCATCATCTGATATAACACAGGTTCCTGGCGATAAATATACATTGCCGTATTTTGCATGGCATGGAAAAGATGGTGTTCCCCCCATAATCAAAATATCACAATTTTCACCAGATTGTTTAATGCGTTCCACAACCTTAAATACTTTATGATCCGCTTCCTCAACAGCCCTCCTTCTCTCTTCATAATTTTCAATCCCGTGATTCCCATCATAACAATGCAGACCGTTTAAAGAGAGTCCCGGGAGTTTACAGCATTCCATATACAGGTCGTATAATTTTTCCACTTCAACCCCTGTGCGGTTTGTACCCATATTTACATCAATTAGCACATTTACCTTTAAGCTTTTTTCACATGCTTGTGCACTTAATATCCGAAGCTGTTCAATATCATCCCCGATCGCCCAAAAACGTGTTTTCGGGTAGGATACCTGAAGCTTTAAAAATCGAGCAACATTAGGTCCAATCAACGGATAGGCGATAACAGCTTCCGCAGCCCCGCAGGTACCTACCATTTCTGCCTCTGCGATCGTAGCGCACTTAAATTTGCTAATGCCTTTTTCCATCTGCAGCCGCACTAGCTTTTCCATTTTGTGAGATTTTACATGGGGCCATAAGCGTCTGCGATCACCAGCAGTCTCTATCATCTTATTTAAATTGTCCAGGATTATATCCTCGTAATAAATCAAAGCGGGCGTGATAATTTCTTCTGCTTTCTTAATCTCATATATATTTTTCATACACAGCCTCTCTTCATTTCAGTTCAAATATATACTCAATTTCTACCGAAATTCCACCCGGAAGCTCATTAGTGGAAATAGCGGATCTTGCTCCAACTCCATCTTCCTCTCCAAATATATCCCTTAACAGCTGAGAAGCTCCGTCCACTACCTTAGGCTGCGAATTAAATCCATCCGCACTGGCCACAAACGCAAGAATCTTTACAATACCTTTGACCTTATTCAAATCGCCTAAATATGCATCTAAAGCACTTAAAGCATTCAAAGTGCAGATCCTTGCCGCCTCCTGCCCTTCTTCAATCGTTCTGTCCTTTCCCAATTTTCCAGATACGGCAGGTTTTCCATCTCTTGTAGCGCCCTGTCCTGAAATGTATAAAAGATTTCCCACCTGTTTAACTGGCTTATAGATTCCCCCCTTCGGGGCTGCTGGCGGCAGTTCATAACCTAACTCTTCGATCCTTTTGTAAATGTCCATTATGATATCCTCCTCATATAATATATTGATTTTCTTTTTAATATCGCCGGATTATCTGACCAGAGAAAATATCTGAGCATCTTTCATCCTGAGCAACTGCTATTTCGCCGTTCACAATACAGTATTCCAATCCGTAGGGAAGCAGCGTGGGATTTGTATATGTAGCTCGATCTGTAAATTGATTCGGATCAAATACCAACACATCTGCATAATTTCCTTCTTTTAATACTCCTCTTCCCTCTAATCCCATTCGAAAAGCCGGCTGGCTTGTCATTCGCCTAATCCCTTCTTCGAGGCTGTAAAGTTTCCTCTCTTTTATATATTCCCGAATGATCTTTGGAAAAGCTCCATACATACGCGGATGTGGGGTATCTGTCTGTGCGTAAATCGAGTCCGATATTACATTTGACCACGGCAGCCTGGCAACTGTGTCAATATCTTCTTGGCACATACTCATATTGATGATAGCCGTTCTTCCATTATCCTCATGCATCAGAGCTGCCGCCAAAGCTTCGGCATCGATATAGCCAAAATTCTTAGCCGCTTCCGCTACTGTCATTCCAACCATAGGCTGAAATTTCTGAGTCTGTACACCGCTGATAATAATCCGATCCCATCCCAGTAAAACGCAAAAATTGTCCCATTCATCTGAGTCTATACGGCTTTTTTGTCGAAATTCTTCAACCCCTTCCTTAGTTCCCAAACGCGCAAGTGCCTGTTTCATATCACCGTTTACAAAATCCGGCGGCAGCATCGTTGTGAGCGCCGTACTTCCTCCTTCGTATGGGTAGAAATCGCAGGTTATATCCTGCCCTCTCTCCCTGGCTTTACAGATCAGTTCAATTGCTGTATGTATATCCTTCCTCCAATTTTTTTTACCACAGCTCTTAAAATGGCTGATTTCCAGTGCGCAGCCTGCCTTTCTCGCAATTTCTATGACTTCCTCCACGCTTTCCACCATTTTATTTCCTTCTCCGCGAATATGTGTTGCAATCACCCTGCCATACTGGCCAACCGGCTCAAGAATGTACGCAAATTCTTCCATCGTCGTATAACATTCCGGTAGATACATAATTCCCAGAGAAATTCCCGGGGCCCCTGCTTTTAGCGCCTCTTCTATCAGCATTCGCGCTTGTTCTAATTCCGCCCGTGTATACGGTTCATTGGAAAATCCCTTTACTGCGATACGAACCGCCCCAGTTCCAATCATCGCCGCCATATTCAGAGGTAGTTTTACCCTTTCCAATGCTTCTATATAATCCCCATATGTTTTGGGCGCATCCACAGCAACCGGCCCCAATACAGGCTCATCAAAATCGTACATTTCTTTTGCTCGGTCTAAATTGAGCGGGCTGGGAGTCGGGCTAATCCCACAGTTTCCCACAACAACAGTAGTGATCCCCTGCGCCAACTCACATTTCCCAAAATCAGGGTCATTTAATGGCTTCATATCACAATGTCTGTGAATATCCACAAATCCGGGACATACTACCTTATTATTTGCGTCGATTATAATATCCGCCGTCCTATTTTCTGAAAGCCTGCCAATATTTTGAATCCGGCCATTTTTAAGTAAAATGTCCGCCTTAATACCCGGATTTCCCAACCCATCGTATACGATTCCATTTTTTATTAATATACTTTTCAAAACGTCACCTTCTTTGTTGCTCAACCCGCTCTATAAAACGCTGATAAAGCTCTGTCATTTTATAGATTTCCTGAAGCTGTACACTTTCGTCGATGCTATGGGCCGCCTCAATACTGCCTGGCCCCCATAAAATTGTTTCAAATCCTCTCGAAGTAAATTGCGGCATGTCGCTGCAAGCCGGAAAATCTTTTATAATCGGCTCCATTCCGAAAAAGTCTGTCCAGACTTCTCTTGCCAATGTTACAGTTTCGCAGCTTTCTTCCGTTATGCCAGGCGGCATTTCTAAAAATGGCTCCACTGTGTAACTACAACCATCTGGAAGGGGAATTTGATCAAGAATCTTACAAAGCTCTTCTTTTAAATTTTCTGATCTATCTCCCGGAATTGTCCGGCAGTCAATTATGCAGCTGGCTTCCGCAGGAATCACATTATCTTTTATTCCTCCCCGAATCATGGTACAGCTAGCTGTCGGCGGCGGCAGATGGGGGCTGCTGCATGCCTGCCGCCGCCTATGCCATTCTTCTACCCCAGCCAATAGCCTTCCCATGGCAAAAATTGCGTTGCTTCCCTGCTGCGGGAAAGCGGAATGAGCCTGTACCCCATGTACCGTCAGACGGAAACGTGTCACTCCCCTGTGGGCAATCTGGATTTCCATGCTAGTAGGCTCGCCTATGATAACCATTGAATCCTCTGGCAGCTGATACTGTTCCAGGAAAGCCCGAGTTCCTTTTCCGTGAATTTCTTCATCGCAAACCAGAACCAGCATCACCCTTGTATGACTCAATGTAACGCTCTTTTTGACCTGGACAAGGGCGGATATCATGGAGGCAATCCCCCCTTTCATGTCGCTTACCCCTCTGCCATATCCTATTCCATCTTTACATACAAGCCGAAAAGGGTCTGTCTGCCATCCATCGCCTGCCGGAACTACATCCAGATGTCCTGTCAGAATAACTGTTCTTCCATCTGCTGGACCGATCCACGCAATTAAGTTCGCCCGATTGTCCTCAACGATCTGAAGTTCTGATTCAATCCCATAATGCTTTAAAAGATCTTTTACATATTCTGCCGCTTTTCTCTCATTTCCTGGCGGATTTTCTGTATTCAAGCTAACAAGCTCTTTTAAATATTCGAGTACCATTCGCTGTAATCCCTTTCTGCTCTCAACCCCTTGCTATGAAAGCCTGCTCTGGTATTCCCAGGCGTTCAAATATCTGGACCGCCTTCTGAATATGTTCTTTCCCTTCCGACAGGTCAATACCAAAATGGGAAGGAAGCAAAGCATCAAATTCCAGACATTCCAGCTTATGCGCTGTTTCCACATAATCTGCCAAACAGCAGTCCCAAATATTTTGGAGGGAAATGCGTCCTCCAAGAAAAATAGAATCCCCTGAAAATAGATAGCGTTTTTCCGGAGTTGTAACCAGGTAAGCATTATGTCCGCTGCAGTGGCCTGGGGTGTCGACTGCCATAAACTCTACATCGCCAACCTTCAAAATTTCTCCATCGGAAAAAGGTGACGCTTTGCACTTTTCAACCGTAAATCCCGATGGATAAAGCCCATTCTTCTCAGCAGTATCAACTGACATCTTATTGAAATCGCCATCCTGTAGATAACGCGCGCTCAAGGGATGCGCAAGTACCGTTGCTCCTGTTAATTTTTTAAAATAGGCTGCGCCTCCTACATGGTCACCGTGCGTATGGGTAAGCAGAATATATTTGATATCGGATGGCAAAAAATTATGAAATGCTATCTGTCCGCAGATCTTTTCAGGAGAAATTCCTGCCCCTGTATCAATCATAACAAGATCATTTCCACAATTTACTACATATGTATCACAGTCATATGGATCCGTAAAATTAGAGCCTGACTTTCCGCTTCCTACTACATATACCCTTTTATCAATCTGCATCGCTTTTACCACCTCTTTAGAGCCGTGTATATGACGTTTTCATCCAATCCAGCATCTCATCTGTCGCCATTCCATAGTTATAGCTAAGGATCTCATAAGCCCCTCTTCTTCCAGCAGTTTCAACTCTTTCAACAAACTCATTTCGGCTGCGATATCGGGAACGTCCCAAATTCACTCCCATTCCAACTGGTGTTGTCCGATCGAACAGCCTGATATTGCTGAGTACCTTATCATAGGTATCTTCTGTCTCATAGATCAAAGGAATATATCCATCAATCAGTCCCTCTAAACCTCTTAGCTCATAACCTTCGTAATAAGATGCATTTATATTAAAAGGCGTAGAACTTGGTATATACTCATATTTCTTTCCAAAAGAGTGGACTAATTCTGCCGTCTCCTTTACCAATTCCGTTACACTATTCATTCTGAATCTCTGGTATTCATATAGCTCTGGATATTCTAAGAACAGCTGCGTCATTTGAAGCTCTTCGTTTTTTCCAGAAGCAGTGTCCTCTCTAAGAAGCTGTCTCAATAACTGCTTAACAATCCCAGCTATTTTTTCTCCATCGATTCCTGCAAGCTCTGCTTTTTCCATGCATGATTCGCAAAAGCACATGGACAATAAATAGCGGATCGCCGGCGTCATCCTTGCCAGCATAAATTCATGGTGTTCTCCATGAAATGCCGGCAGCCATTCAACCGCCTCCATAATATATGACTCTGGACCAAACCGGCTTTCAATATCTTCCAGCAAATCCCTTTCATATGCCCAAAATGCTTTTTTATTAAGGCATATCGCATTGCTATAGAAATCTCCCCATACATTCTTCACTCTAAGCTCCGGATATTTCTGTCCTAAAGTAGAATTATGAGAGTTCACGACCCACGCTTTAAAACGTAAGCCTTTTTGATTGCTTTTCTCAGTCAGTTTCAACAGTCTCTCTTCCCGCTGCCCCTGCGCTTCAGGATATATCCTCCCGTATCTCTTCTGGTTGACAGAAAAAGCAGTTCCTGCTGTCCGCTCATAATGTACATGTTCTAATCTGAGATCCG
Source organism: uncultured Enterocloster sp. (assembly GCA_944383785.1). GTDB lineage: Bacteria > Bacillota > Clostridia > Lachnospirales > Lachnospiraceae > Enterocloster. Next base: position 34,928 of record CALWQV010000006.1, read on the forward strand.
CCGCTCCAACATGGTGGTAATTGAGCGCTACCGCCAAAGTATTACAGCCCATTTCCAAGAAACGTTCTGTCAGCAGATCTGCGTCCACGTCCGTATCCCATGCATGAACAAACATTCCTCGATCCATAGCGCTTCACCTTTCCTTATATCTAAGAAGACTTCTTTTCTCTGGCATAAGCAAGCAGCAATACCAGAACCAAAAGCCCCTGGAAAATATTTCGCATCGCTTCTGAAATAGCCATTACATTTAAAATATCGCGTATCAAAACTGTCAGTATCGTTCCTGCAATCACTCCAGAAAATTTTCCCTTTCCTCCTGTAATCGCAATACCTCCAATTACTACGGAAGCAATCGAATAAAGCTGATAGGGATCACCGATGGTTAAATAAGTACTTCCAATATTTCCCAACATCAAAATGCCGGATAAACCGGAAAGGAGTCCGGAGAGCATATATACCAAATAATTAATTCGTACCGTATGTACGCCGGAATTTTTAGCAGTACTCACATTCGTTCCGATCGCGTAAATGTAACGCCCAAACTTACTGCAATTCATCATCCACCACAGGCAGGCATATGCAATCATCCAAAGCCAGAATGCATTGGTCACCACGAGTGGCTTTCCCTTTGAAATCCAAGATAGAAACTCCCCACACCCGGAAGGAGGCGTCCCATTGGTAAGTACCAGGAGTGTCCCTTCAATAATACATCCTGCCGCAATGGTTTGGATAATAGGCGGTACTCTCAAAAAAACAATGGAACTAGCGTTAAATGCCCCGACTAATACACAGGCTAAAAGGGCCAGAATGATCGCAATACCTGCCGGTAGACCGGACCGTATACCCGCCGCGCATGCCACGGATCCCAGAGTAATAATTCCACTGACAGACATATCGATTCCGCCTGTTATTACTACTACTGCCTGTCCCAAAACAGTAAAACCCATTAAAGCCGCTGTCTGCAGCGTTGTCACGTTATGCCCCAGTTTGGCAAATCCTTTGATAAAGATCATCGTCCCTAACCATACCAGAAGCATTGTTAAGTAAGCGAGGTTTGTTGTATCTTTAAACCAGTTTTTATATCTGCTCATGCGCGATCCCCTCCATTGCGATAATAGCTAATCGCTTTTAAGCCTATAGCAACAATTAAAATCGCTCCCTGAATGATATATTGATAAAACGAGGAAAGACCGCTGAAAAACAAAACGTTCTCAATTGCTATATAAATAAACGCTCCAAGAACAGCGCCTTTCATTTGCCCAATACCGCCGGAAAAACTAAATCCGCCCAAGATCGCGGCCGCGATTGATTTTGTTCCGTATGCTGTTCCAATGGTTGGGTCACCACAGCCAGTCTGCCCCACCAGAATTAATGCCGCTCCTGACATAAAAAGTCCGGAAAGAGCGTAGGCTGTAAGTTTGGTCATACGTACATTAATACCGCTTTCAAAGGAGGCCTTTGCATTTCCTCCAATAGCATATATATTAATACCAGTTCTCGTATTTTTTATTACTTTCCATAAAACCAACAGAAGCAGCACAACTATAATCGCAAATGGAACAATTGTCCCGTTCTGCATAAACTGCGCATATGCCTTCGGAATATGTCCACCCGGTTTATCCAAAACAAGCAGCGCCGCGCCATTCCATATGTAGGAAAACGCCAGCGTAACAATGATGTCCGGCAGTCTTCCGAATGTGACCACTGCTCCCATGATTAAACCCACAATCACCCCCGAGGCCAGCGTGACAATAATCCCTCCTGCAATTCCGCCTGCCCCATCGTACATCGTTACTGCCGCAATCGTGGTTGCCAGCGACAAAGACGACCCCAACGCCAAATTGATCCCGCCGACCAGCATAATACAGCCTTGGCTGACCGCGCAGAGCATCAATGGCGTAAACTGAAGCGAAAGAGGCCACATGCGGGAGTATGATTTCAAAATCTGTGGATCTACCACCAGTTCAGCTGCCAAAAACGCCAAAAATGTTACATACACTGAAAGCATTTTTTTGTGCTGATTGGGTAGCTTTTTCATTATACTATTCATTACCGCTCCTCCTGAAAACAGATGCCTTCACCAGCGTTTCTTCCGTCAGGTCATTGCTTAAAAGTTCATAGTTAATCTCTTGTTCATAAATCGTTATGACACGGTCGCACATTCCGATCAGTTCCATTGTATCGGAAGAAATCATAATGATACTAACTCCTGATGAGGCGAGTTTCATCATTAGCTCGTAAATTTCCTTTTTTGTTCCTACATCAATTCCCCGCGTTGGCTCATTCAATAGTAAAAGTTTCGGATTTCTTGCCAGCCATTTTGCTAAAACTACTTTCTGCTGATTCCCTCCGGACAGTTCTCCGATTATTTGATTTGGTCCATTTGCCTTAATTGAAAACGCTTTAAAAGCCATTGCCAGCTGTTCTTGTTCTCTCTTTTTAATTATGGTTCCAATTCGGTTGCTTAAAGCGTCAAGACATGCAAATGTTAGGTTAAAGGCAATTGTATGCGATACGAAAAGTCCTTCCGTTTTTCGCTCTGCTGGTAAATAAGCAATCCCCTTCTTCATCGCCTCGGACGGACCGCTTAGATTAATTTCCTCTCCATTCAAAAACATTTTCCCTGCTTTTAATTTTTTAATGCCAAAGAGACATTCTAAAAAATCCTGCTGGCCTTGTCCCTGAAGTCCCCCGATTCCAAGAATCTCCCCTCTTTTCACCGAAAACGTAATATTGCGGCATTTGCCAAATGCTCCGCCTTCTATTTTAACGATTTCTGGTTCTGCCTGGATCTTCTGACTATCTCTATGAGGCGGGAACAAATCCTGAATTTTTCGTCCTGTCATTAAGGAAATAAGCCTGTCTTCATCCAGCTGTTTAATCGTCTCCGTTACAATCTGCTGGCCGTCTTTTAAAACCGTCATTATATTGCATATTTCATACAGTTCATGAAGCCGATGGGAAATAAAAATTACCATCAAGCCTTCCTTCTGTAATTTTCGCAGCTTACTAAAAATAATTTCTACCTGATCATCGTCAAGGGCTGAGGTTGCCTCATCCAGTACCAGAAGCTTTGGATTCTGATACACGGCTTTACAGAACTCAAGCATCTGCTTCTCTGCCATTGTCAATGTACCTGCGTCCTGGTCTGGGTCAATATGATTTAAATGTACTGTATCTAAAAGTTCCCGCGTAATCTGGCGCATCCTTTTCTTGTCCAGTACTCCATGCTTTAATAATTCATGGCCTAAGAATACATTTTGTGTAACCGTTAGTACCGGATTAATACTTAGCTCTTGTCTTACTGTGTAAATTCCCAATTTCTGCGCTTCCGCAGGCGTCAGGTTTTTATAGAGCTTACCGTCAATCCAAATTTCCCCTTCGTCATAAACATAGATCCCTGTTACCAGATTAATCAGAGTACTTTTTCCCGCACCATTTTCTCCAATTAACGCCAAAAATTCACCTGGCTTCAGCTCTACACTTACATTTGATAAAACCTTATTTCCAAAAAAAGATTTACTTACGTTCTTCACCTGCAAAAATGATTTTTCCAAAAGCCTCCACCTCCCTGCCGTCTCCTTTTCCATAATGGAACTGCTGCCCTAAAATCAATAAAGAACTTCAGAGCAGCAATTTCCATTATATTAATTCACTTCTTATTCCGCCGGTGTTAAATATTCTTCAATCTGCTCTGCTGTGATGTCTGCAATCGGATACCAGTCATCGGAATAATCATTAGGAACAAAATCAGATAAATTATCATTGTTAATCGTGGGGATCGGAACCGTTACATCCTGCTCATACTCTTCGCCATTCAAAATACGGACACTCTGTTCAATCGCCAAAATTCCTAACCAGTTAGGCTGGCATACCGCAAAGGATTCAAAACCATTGTCCACATTATCGGACCACTGCCTTAAAAATCCATTGTAATTTTCTCCGCAGATTGGGATAAGATCGATTCCTTTATTTAACACTGCTGTAAGGGATGCTGAAGCCAGGGAACCGCCTAATGCGCATATTCCGTCAATCTCATTGGCATCCAATACCGGGTTTAAAACCTCCATAGCAGGAGCAGAATTATATTCGCTGTGCAATGTTGTAATAATGTTTATATCTGGATTTTCCTCTAATACTGCCATTGCTCCTTTTTCGCGTCCTTCAGATACTGCTACACCTGCTGGGCCGCTAAATACAATGATATCGCCCTTACCGCCTAATGTATCAACCAGCCACTGGGCACATAAGCGGCCATATTCCTCATCAGAGGTACCAATACGACAAGTAACCTTATCTGTTGTTACTAAAGAATCAAAATTCACTACTACAATGCCTTCATCTACTGCCTTTTCAACAACCTGATTCAGTGCATCAGACGAACCCGCATCCAGAAGAATCGCATCATATCCTTCTGCTATCATATTTTCAATCTGGGAAATCTGAGTAGAAGTATCTCCATCCGCGTTGGCAACTGTATACTCGCTAATTACGCCGCTCTGCTTATACTGCTCAACGTATTCCTCCATTAATCCATTGGTTTCCTGCATCCACGAAGGCGTTAGGTAAATCGTTGACCATCCAATTTTATATCCTCCTCCCTCCGAACCTGTCTCTCCGCTGTTTTCCTGACCTGTTGAGTTGGATTCTGCCTTAGCGCCAGTCTCCTCTGCTGTCGTTGTGTCCGATGCAGATGAGCCACAGGCCGCCAAAGAAGTAGCCACAAGGCATGCTGTCATCACTCCCGCAATTTGTTTCTTTAAATTTTTTTTCATTCGTTTCTCCTCCTTCTATTTAATTTAGCGCATTTATTTGCGCTTGGATACAAAATAATTTTTTGAATTTGATTTGTTAATTTAAAAACTATTATTTTGTTTTATACTATTTTCAAAACTTTTTATTATATTTCTTATATAGCACACTATTATTACTTTGTCAACTATTAATATATTTTTAAGGTAAATCATTTCATTTTTATGTATTTTATATATTTTAAGACGAATAGTAAAAACCGGTTCATAGTATATTGTCTAGTCTTTAAATTCGACTTATCAAACTTTTTATTTGGAGCCAATTTCATACTTGATAATTTTCAAATATCCGTCTAAAATAAAATAATAGTTTAGTTTAGACGGATATTAATTTAGAAAGGACCCCTCACCATGCCCTACATCAAACGCGCCTCCGAGGAAACCATCCTCAGCATTTCCAATATGTTTCCAGTATTGCTTGTAACCGGCCCAAGGCAGGTAGGCAAAACAACGCTTCTGCAGAAGCTGGCGCAGATGCAGAAAGAATCCGGTCTTGACCGCAAGTATGTGACCCTGGACGATCCGGATGCCCGCTATCTTGCCAAGCATGACCCGGCTCTGTTTCTGCAGCGGTACACGCCTCCCGTACTGATCGATGAGATCCAATACGCAACCGAACTGCTTCCCTATATCAAAATGAGCGTTGACCGCACCAGGCAGAAAGGCGCTTTTTGGCTTACTGGTTCCCAGGTATTCCGCCTGATGAAAAACGTAAGCGAAAGCCTTGCGGGACGTGTTGGCATCGTAAATCTATTGGGGCTGTCAGATGCAGAAATCTATCAGACTCCCAGCGAACCCTTCGTTACGGACAGCGATCAGCTATTAAAGCGGCTGTCTTCCGCCAAGCCCAGAGGGCTCAATGAGATTTACCAGCGAATTTTCAGAGGATCGATGCCAGAGCTTTACGCAAATCCTGCTATTGACTGGGAAATCTACTATCGTTCCTATGTGGACACCTACCTTCAGCGCGACATCCGCGATTTGACGCAGATAGCGGATGAGATGCAGTTTTACAATTTTATGACTATCGCGGCAGCCCAAACCTCAAAACCCGTCATCTACGCTGAATTAGCGGCAGCCGCCGGCATATCCGCGCCTACCGCCAAAAAATGGCTGTCTATTTTGGTATCATCCCATATCATAGCGCTGGTTCAGCCTTACCATAACAATGCGCTCAAACGTGTGGTCAAGATGCCGCTGCTGCATTTTTTAGACACCGGCCTGGCAGCGTACCTTTTAAAATGGGGCAATCCCCAAAGTCTGGAAAAGGGCGCTATGTCCGGCGCATTTTTTGAGAGTTATGTATTTTCTGAGATTTATAAGAGTTATTTAAATGCGGGAAAAGAGCCGCCAATCTTCTATTACCGGGATAAGGATCAGAAAGAGATCGATTTGCTGCTTTACCAGAACGGCGTACTTTCGCCGATCGAAATCAAAAAGGCCGCCTCTCCGGGAAAGGCGGCTGTGAAAAATTTTAATGTTTTAGATCCTGTGGCAAAAACAAATGCTTTTGAGGGACTGGATTCCCTCAAAGCCCAGATCGGAACCGGAAGCGTAATCTGCCTAGCAAATGATCTGCTTCCGGTTGATCAAAAAAACTGGTATGTGCCATCCTGGCTGCTTTAAGCAGGGGCACATACGAAAATTGAGCACGGAGTCTTTGGGGCGCCTGGTGGCGCCCCAAATCAGCCTTCAAAATTAATTCCCTCTATACTTTTCAAAATTACTTTTTTGTTTCTTTCATGGAGATAATTTGGATTTAGCCTGGACTTTTTATATTCCAGATAAGAGCCCTTCGTCTGATCCACCAAAAATTTGGTAAAAAATCTCTCCCAACTAAAAGAATCTTTACTGTCAATATATAGCTCTGGCTCCATCAACACAGCACTAAGTTCTTTTCCTTCAATTAAACCGGATTTTAAAATAATCCATTCAAAAGACTCCGGCAAATATAGCTTAATGTTAGGCGACTTTTTGGTCTCTTTGTACAGCCGATTCATTTCCGGACCAATCGCAGCTCCGTCTGCAATCACACAAACCTCTTTATTTCTGATCTGCTTCAACTGCCCAAAAATATTAGACTTTCCAGCAGCGCTTCTGCATTGTAATCCATTCTCCTCACTAATCGCTTTAAAGAACTCATAACCAGAATTAGAGTCCTCCGCAATCAGCACTTGAGGGGTAACCGGCAGCTTATGATAATTGGAATAAATCCGGTACATTTGCTGATATACCCGCCTCGTATTCTGATACTTTCCGGAGGAATGCAGGCCGTAAATTTCTTCCACACTATACGGCAAATTATAAAGATTCTCTCTCGTAATCAGGACAAAATAATTATCGGAACCCTGGATTGCTTTTGCAAACTCCTGTGTATTGATAAAACCGTTTTCCTCATCTATAAAAATAATCGTTCCTGACAGCCGTTCCAAAATCAACTTCCAGTACTGTCCCTCCAAAACTCTGCACGGCACATCGCAAATCACGTCAACTCCGCTGGACTTTCCCAGATTCTCAGCCTGCCTCAGCATATTAATCAAGGTAGTCTTCCCGGTAGCGCTATCGCCTTGAATGATCGTAATATTGCGCTTGATCTCAAAATCATAGTGTAAACGATTGTTTTGTACAATAACCCTATATCTGCCCTTCATAACTCCCTCTACACATACTCCCCTGCGATATCAACAAACTCTCCCATATCGTGAATAATCTGCCCCGTATTTAAAATTACTGCTTCAAATTCACCTGCTCCAAATTCCATAATATGCCTGAGATTAATCGTCAGATCTTTTTTCTTCCCAATCTCCAAAATCCATTTCGCGCAGTTGTCCCCACAAGCGGAGGCATTAAACACCTGACCCGTCTCATCAAAAGCCATCAGCATCAATGTCTTTACCCCGCCGGATAATTCTTTCGGAGAAATCGGTCCCAAAACCGGGCTGTCAATCAGACGAGCGCTTACCACGTCCGACTTGTCCACATCCTTTATCATCGCAACCGAAAGGGGCTCCGTAATCCACTGATCTTCGTAGCGATTATCAAAATATGTGGGAGGATGATAGATTGCCTCATCCATATTCCCCAAATAAATTCTCAGCATCCCTTCACCTCAATTCCCGATACACCACTTTCCCATCCCTCTGCTCAGAACGCATAAGAGATGCCCGTTTCACCATCATATCCGCTTTCCCCAAATGCACCTCATAAAGCTTTGACGATGCCGCCCTGCGGATCAAGGTAATGTGGGGGACAAATTTCTCCTGGTCGCAGGGAATTCCCTCCGCCATCAAAGCCGCTCTCAGTTCCCGCGCATATGCGGCCAGCTTCTGGCTGCCCTTCACCCCTGCCCACAAAATCGACCCGAAGCGGCCGGAGCCTGAAAGGCTCAAACGAAACTCCGGCAGCGGAATCCGGTCTATAACCTCCTTTACCTTCCTGGGATTATCATACTCCCCGATAAAAGCCAGCGTTAGATGAAGGTTCTGGGCCGGAATATAATTTCCCGTCACCCCTTGCTTTTTCAGGTCGTGCATACACTCCACCAGTGTCTTCTTCATCTCATCGGAAAGCAAAATCGCTATAAACAGTCTCATGATCCTTTCACCCTTTCATACGAAAAGCAGTGTTTTCCACCAAATACGGCTTTAGAATTTCTATCAATTCATATACCTTTGTTCCCGGAGCAGCGCTGGATGGCGTCTTCCCGACATTCAATTGATCCAAGCGTTTTGCATTGGCAATAGCAGTTTCCATATAGGGCAAAAGCACTCCATACATATCCTCTCTTCCTTTTGTATAGTCTCCGGCCCCTATGTTCGTAAGCCATGCTGTTAACTTTGGCCAATATTCGCTCCTATGAATATCCACATGAAAAAAACTAAAGTGGAGTAAGTACCACAATTCGATACACTGGTTAGACCAGATTGCGTGATACTGTGTATCCGAAGTGCTGCTCTGTTCACACAGCTTTGCCGTCCTGTTGATATGTTCAATAGGGAAATCATCAGTATCATACACTACCCAAACATGCTTATAACCGTTGGGATTTTGATATACCCGGGCCTGTGCCTTTTCAAACAGGCTTAGGGTATTATCTCCCTCGCCAAATATATCCAACTGGATCTTATCACGGAATTGGCTATTAATAATATCCCGTATTGCCTGAAAATATTTCGGCTCGGTTTTTGTCCCCTCAGTTACAATCAAGTGGTATTCCGGCTGAATTCGGATTTTTCGATCACGTCGTTTCTTCATCCAGCCTTTTTCCAGATCGCTCTTCTTAAAAGGCTTCAGGCTCATACCCAATCGCCTCCAATCAGCATATTCGATAAATATGGATCTGCGCCATATCTCCCCTCCAGATACTGTTTATCATAGGCGGCGGTATTATTCACCCGTTCATGATCCTCTCTGCGTATTTCATAGAGAGAATAGATTTCACTCTCATGATTTTCATTCACTGCGGCAAACCATATCTCATCCCTTCGGAAAATGGTATTTTTCATAGTAGCCATATCGTGAGAAGTAAAAAGCAGCTGAGCGCCATTTTGGTTAAGCCTTCTATTTTTAAATAAAGAGATAATATAGCGCAGCAGCTTCGGATGCAGCTTCGCGTCTAGTTCATCAATGATTACCAGCCGGCCTTCCCTCAGCGCCAAAAGGATCACCGGAAGCGCGGCAATTAGTTTCTTCGTCCCGTCAGATTCATCATCAAACTGCAGTTCGTAGGACTTCCCTGCCACAACTCTCTGCGTATATAGCTTTTTTTCCTCTTCACTAAAACGATAGTCCGCTATATCAATATCCAGATCGTTTAACGCTTGGATAATCCGGCTCCGTACTTTTTCATCTTGGGAAATCATAACCTGGCGGTCCACTGTTGGATTTGCGTAGTTTCGAATAATACAGGATTCAAACCATCGCTGAACCTCTGCAATTAACGGAATATCATAGTTAATAGCAAGGAACGATAAATACGGCATTTTCGGGTTAACCGAACGGTTAATGCCTGCCTTATTGATTTTTGCGCCGAGATGAATCACCTCTTTTTCCCGCTCAAATACCGTTCCTGTCCGCTTCCCGCCAATTGCGCGCCAATACAGGGATTCCGAGATAATCTCATCATTCAGCAGCGACAGACAATATCGATATTCATTTTTTTTCTGCCGAAAATATATCTCAAATTCCGTTGGACGATTCCTGGAATCCTCATCAAAAAGGAACGGCATGCATCCAACCTTGTGTTGAATGATCGCGTCCTGTCTGCTCTTTTCCAAATCATGAATAGGCTTAACCACCGTCGAAATCAGGCAGGAAAGCGCCAGTAGGAGATTCGTCTTTCCGCCGCCGTTGGGTCCGTAAATAACCCCTACCGGAAGCAACGCGCCGCCCTTTTCATCAGCAAGCAGCGTTTCCGAAAATTCTGGAATAGACGCAGCCTGAAAATCAAAGGTTGTTTCTGTCCTGTAAGATTTATAATTCCGAAACGAAAACTGGCATAACATATTTTACCCTCCTATCATAATCACATTATACAAGTATTTCCTTTCGAAATCAATTATATATCGCTATATATAAAATATTTTTTGTATATTGGATTTATAGATCAGATTTTATCCATTATACATCCAACACCCCCCCTACAGCATCCCAATCAACGCCTCCACATCCTCCATCGGCGTAGCCCAGCTGGTGGCAAAGCGCACCACCGTATGGTTCTCATCCCGCTTCTCCCAGAAGCTGTATCTCACCTTCCCGGCCAGCTCTTCCAGGCGGCGGTTTTCCATCACCACGAAAATCTGGTTGGTGGGGGATTTTAAAAATAGTTCGTATCCCTTTTCCTCCAAAGCCCTCTGCAGCTTCTGGGCCGTATCCACCGCATTCCGGCTGATTTTCTCATACAAATTGTCCGTAAAAAGGGCGTCAAACTGCACCCCCAGGAGCCTGCCCTTAGCTAAAAGCGCTCCCTGCTGCTTCACCATGGTCATAAAATGGGCCGGCGCTTTTTGGGTAAATACCACCGCTTCCCCGCAGAGAGCCCCCACCTTGGTTCCTCCGATATAAAATACATCCGCCAGCCGCGCCAGATCCTCCATCGTTACATCCGCCAAAGGGCTTACAAGTCCATAGCCCAGCCTGGCCCCATCCACATAAAGAGGCAGCTCGTACCTCCGGCACACGGCTGAAATCTCCTCCAGCTCCTTCTTCGTATACAAGGTTCCCACCTCTGTTGGATGAGAAATATAAACCATACCGGGAAATACCATGTGCTCATGGGTTTCATCACCGTAGAAGGTTTCCATAAACCCCGCCAAATCCTCCGCCGAGATTTTCCCCTCCTTCTGAGGAAGGGTCAGCACCTTATGGCCGGTAAACTCAATAGCCCCCGCCTCATGGACGCTTACATGGCCGGTGCGGGCCGCCACCACCCCCTCATAGCGGCGGAGGATAGAAGCGATCACTACCGCGTTGGTCTGGGTTCCGCCTACCAGGAAATACACATCCGCTTCCGGACAGCCGCAGGCCGCCCGGATCTTTTCCTTGGCCGATTCGCAGTAGGGATCCATTCCGTATCCCGGAGCCTGCTCCATATTCGTCTCAATCAACCGTTTTAAAACCTCCGGGTGCGCCCCCTCGCTATAATCATTTTCAAAAAACAGCATTTGATCCTCTCCTTATTGATTTGTCGCGTGCTCACATTATACCACGTATTCCCTCCATATGGAACTCATCCGGCGCTTATTTCCTGCCTCCAAAGGCGCACCCGCAAATTATACTAATTCTTTTTCAAAATCCGCCCTATATTTCAGAATATTTCCCCTTGCCTCCATGGGAAAAGGTACTATAATAGAATCATAAAGATTGATAATTATTTAACAATTTCTGTTTCATTAAGGAGGAACGAAAGATGCTTAGACTCAGAATGATGCGGGCCCCACAAAAATATGTTCAGGGAAAGGATTCCCTGCTTCAGTTTCACAATGAAATGAAGGAACTGGGAAATAAATGGCTTTTCATCTGCTCCCACAGCGGTTATAAAGCCTGCCATGACAAGATTGAAAAGAGCTTTGAAGGCGCGGATGACGTCCGCGAATACGAAATTTTCGGCGGCGTCTCCAGCGTAGGAGAAATTGAGCGGATGCGGGAAATTGTACGGAAAAACGGCCTGAACGTGGTCGTAGGTGTAGGCGGCGGCTCTGCCATTGATACCGCCAAGGCTACGGCTTATTATGAAAAACTGCCGGTAGTCATTGTTCCCACCGTTGTGGCTACGGATGCCCCCTGCACCGGCCTGTCCGTCATTTACAACAATGATCAGACCTTTAACAGCTACCTGTTCTACCCCAAGAATCCGGAAGCCGTCATTGTGGACAGCGCGGTCATCGCCAACGCCCCGGTCAAGTTCCTGGTAGCCGGAATGGGCGACGCCCTGGGCACATTCTTCGAGGCCCGGGCCTGCGAGCGTACCGACGCCCCCAGCCTGGAAAACGGCGGCATCACCCGGTCCGCCATGGCGCTCTGCCGCCTCTGCTATGAGACGCTGCGGGAATATGGGGCGGCCGCGAAAAAAGCCTGCGAGCTCCATGTGGTCACACCTGCCCTGGAAGCCATCATCGAGGCAAATGTATACCTTTCCGGCGTCGGCGCTGACAATGGCGGCCTTGCCGTGGCCCACTCCTTCTATAACGGCCTGACCGCCCTGGGCGGCCACAGCGCTCCCCATGGAAACTGCGTGGCCTTCGGAACCCTGGTACAGCTGGTATTAGAGCGGGCTCCCAAAAAGGAATTTCAGGAGGTACAGGATTTCTGCCTGGAAGTGGGCCTTCCTGTAACCTTGGCGGAAATCGGCATCACCAAAGATGAAGAGATCCGCACCATCGCCGAAAAAGCGTGCGCTGAAGGCGAATCCATCCACAACATGGTAGCGGACGTAACCCCGGACCAGCTCTACGCGGCCATCGTGGCGGCGGATGCCCTGGGTCAGGAGCGCAAAAAGGAAGAGGCATAACGCCTCTTCCACAAATCGGCTGTTATGGTAACTGCTCCGGCAAAATCTTCACCAAACAGTTATAAACCATCTCATAAATCGTAGCCTCCTGATTTGCCACCCCCGCCATCTCCATAGCTTCCAGCTGCTTTTTCGTGTGGAAGGCAAAGGAATATACCCCAAAAAGAAATACGGAAAAGGTCAGGCGGCATGCCTCGCACTCCTCCCTGGCCGCCCCTGGGCTGTAGGCCTGAAAGATGTCCATCAAAATCTCCACATTCTTCCAATACGCCCTCTTAAACTCCGCCAAGCGCTCTACGCGGCTGTTCTCCTCCATCTCAAATAAGTTCATATTCTGGATGCGAAGAAGCACTTCCCGGCCCTCCAAAGTATGGGCGATAGCAGCCGCCAGCTGCTCCTTCTGAAAGGAAGAGGCCTCTTCCTTCACCCTTTGCAGATCCTCGTTCAGCTTCTCATATTCCCGGACCAGCAGGGCCAGCAGAATCTCGTCCTTTGTCTCAAAATAATTGTAGATCGACGGCCTTGTAAAGCTGGTGCGGGTGCTGATCTCCTTGATCGTAACGCCATAAAATCCCTTAGCCTTATAGATCGTCTCGCAGGCGTCAATGATTTCCTTTTTCCGTCTTTCAACCAATTCCGGAGATGCTTTCGGCATTGTCAATCCACCCTTTCCTGGCTGTATGTTCCAAACTCTGCTGTTTTCCTAATTATAGCGGCTTTTCCCGGAATGGGCAACCGCAAAATCATTGTAACAGTTCAGGACGGCGTGAAAACATGGGCAAAAACAGGCGTTAAGCTCGCTTATAAGCCTGCTTTTGCCCATGTTTTCACATCGGATGGACATCCGATGCTTCTTGTCCGGCCTTAGCCGGGCAAGAAGATGTGCCGTCCTGAACTGTTACAAGTCACTTCCCAAAATACGCCGCGATTTCCTTCATTCGGTCTTTCTGGGCCACATGGAACGGGCAGCGCCGGTCGCAGTGGCCGCAGCCCGTGCAGTCGGAAGCATGCCTGCCCAGCTTATGGTAATGATCGGCGGCCATAGCATCGCCAATCCTGGCCAAGTCGTAATATTTATTGATCAGGCCGATATTTAAGCCTGCGGGACATGGATGGCAGTGGCTGCAGTAAACGCAGCTTCCCGCCGCATCCTTCGGCGTAAATGTACCCAAAACAGAGTAATCCCGCTCCTGGGCAGAAGCATCCAGCCAGGCCAAGGCCTCCTTCACATCCTCCAGATTACGTACTCCCGGCAGAACCGTTACCACACCGGGCTTATCCAGGGCATACTGGAGACACTGGACCTTGCTCAGGGCCTTGCCAAAAGGCGAAGTGCGCCCGTCAAGCATTTGCCCACCGGAATAAGGCTTCATAACGGAAATTCCAATTCCCTCCGCCTCGCAGCGACGGTATAGATCCATACGCTCCCTGGCGCTTCCGAAGGCAAATTCCCCGTGGTGGTAGTCGTAGGCAGGATTGATGGAAAACATCAGCTGATCCACTAAGCCGGTATCCAGAATGATCTGAGCCAGCTCAGGCGTGTGGGAGCTGAGGCCAATATGCCGGACTACGCCGCTTTTCTTCATCTCCAGCAGATACTCCAGTATCCCGTTTTTCTTATAGGTTTCCCAGTCTCCCGCCGAATCCAGGCAGTGGATAAATCCAAAGTCAATATAATCTGTTTTCAGCTGTTCCAGCTGCCAATCTATCTGGCGTTTAACCGTATCCAGATCTGTGGTCCAGCCATACTCCCCAGTCTCATAATTCGCTCCGAAGTGAACCTGGTAAAGCATTTCCCTGCGCACACCGGCAAAAGCCAGCCCGGCATAGCGGAACGTGTCTGCCCCCGCAGTGGCAAAGTCCACAAAATTAACGCCCTGTTCATAGGCATAGGCCAGGGCAGCCACAGCCGTCTTTTCGCCCGCTTCAAAAACCGGGCCGGTTCCAATGCCGATTACGCTGATTTTATCCCCTGTTTTGGGATGAATCCGGTATTCCATCAACCTCTGCCCCCCCCCTTTTTTTTACAGGCTCTCCGCCCACTGGCGAAGGTCTTTCTCTGAAAGGTTTCCGTTCAACATTCTGCCCTTTACAATCTGCGCACCAGGGCAGCTTACCGCAAGATCCTGGTCTGCCCGTCCCAAGCCGCTTCCGCCGGAAGTGGCAAAGAGCACGATCTTCTTTCCAGTAAAATCATAGGCCTCCAGAAATGTATTGATAATCGTAGGGGCCGTATACCACCACACCGGGAACCCCAACAGGATTGTGTCATAATTCCCTACGGGCGCATCGTGGTCCGCCAGCTCGGGACGGAAGGCTTTGTCCTTCATCTCCACAGTGCTGCGGGACTTTTTGTCCGTCCAGTCCAGATCCTTGCGGGTATAGGGAATAGCTGGCTTAATCTCATAAAGATCTGCTCCCGCCGCCTTTGCCAATTTTTCTGCCGCCCTGGCGGTAATACCGCTGGCGGAAAAATACGCTACTAATAATTTACTCATGCTAAAAACCTCCTTATAAGCTCTCCTTTAAAATATTCACAATCTCCTGGCGGTCAAGAACCTTGTATCCGCCAGACATGATGATAGTGCCATCAGCAATGCCCTCAACCATATCCTCCGTAGCGCCAAGCTCGCTGATCTTCATCACCAGTCCCAGCTCCTTCATCCATCTCTCCATGGCCGCAAGCCCCTCTCCCGCCACCTGCTCATCGCTCTTTCCGGCAGAATCCACATCCCATACATTCACAGCAAATCGGACAAATTTCTTTAAGCCGTAAGGCATAATATGGCGGTAGTAAGGCAGGGACACGGCGGACAGGGTCATCCCGTGAGTAGCGTCGGTGTAAGCACCTACCGACTGTCCCAGCATATGAACCATCCAGTCAGTGGTTTTTCCCCTGGAAACCAGAGTATTTAGGGCCCAGGTGGCAGTCCACATAATGTTGCTTCTGCCCTCATAGTTCTGGGGATCCTTATTTGCGATGCGGCTGGAAACCAACAGGGAACGCATTAGGCCCTCGCTGATATAGTCGCTGGTATTATCGTCCTCTCCGGAGAAATACTGCTCGCAGATGTGGTTGAAAATATCGTAGATCCCCGCAACCATCTGGTAGTGGGGCAGAGTCAGGGTAAACTTCGGGTTCAGGATCGAAAACCTGGGCATAATCTTCTCATCGGCGAATACATGGCCGATCTTCTGCTTTGTCTTATGATTGGTAATCACCGCCCCGGCATTCATCTCAGAGCCGGTTCCCACCATGGTCAGCACGCAGCCCACCGGTAGTGTCTCGCAGTCCGGCTCCTCAAAGCGCAGATAATACTTCTCCCAGGGATCTTCCTTGCAGTTTACGGAAACAGAAACCGCCTTAGCGTAATCGCAGACAGAGCCGCCGCCTACCGCCAGCAGAAGATCCGCATGGTGGTTTCTGGCGATCCCGACGCCCTCGTACAGCTTCTCCACTGTGGGATTTGGCATCACCCCGGCGATCTCCGCCACATTTTTATCATTCTCCTGTAACAGCTTTAATACCTCATCGTAGATGCCGTTCTTCTTGATAGAGCCTCCTCCGTAGATCAAAACCACGTTCTTCCCGTATTTTGGCAATTCATCATTTAAATAACCCAGGGCCTCGTCCCCAAAATACAGCTTTGTGGGATTGCAGTAAGAAAAATTGCCTAACATCGAAAAACTCTCCTTTCGTCATACAAAAAATTCCGTGATACTTCTCTGACACCGTGTCATTATAAAACATATATAGCATCATTCTGACACTGTGTCAACATATTTTTCACAAAAAAAATGGGAAATCCGATGAATATCCCGGCCCATTATGATATAGTAAACTTAAAGCTTTTCAAAAAAATCAAACAGGAGGAACACGCATATGGAAACCCCAACCTTAGAACAGGTACGCACCCGCTTCGCCCACGACCGCTTTGCCACAGAAAACGGGGCTGTCATTGAGGAAATAAAAGAGGGCTATGCCCGATGCTCCATGGACATAACCCCTCTTCATCTCAATGCCGCAGGCTCCGTTATGGGCGGAGCCATCTTTACCCTAGCGGACTTCGCCTTCGCCGTAGCGGCCAACTGGAACCAGCCCCTCCACGTCTCCCTTACCTCCCAGATCACCTACCTGGGCGGCGTCAAGGGTAAAAAGCTCATCGCCCAGGCCCGTATGGTAAAGGAAGGCCGCAGCACATGCTTCTATATGGTCGATGTGACCGATGAGCTGGGAACCACCGTGGCCAGCGTCACCACAAGCGGCTTTGTAAAAGCCTAAACCTACTGGCACATTTCCTCGTTGGAATACAGCTCCATGCCGCCTTCCATAACCGCCTTGCCAGCCGCCTCGCCGTCGGATGCCTTCACGATCATGGCCCGGCGGTTGGCGGAGGCTAGGGCGTACATATACTCGATATTCAGCCCCTGGCTGCAGAGGATATGGGTCATCTTGTGGAGAGCTCCTACCTTATCCTCCAGTTTAACTGCCAGCACATCCGTCAGCATAGCGGAAAATCCCTTGGCCCTCAAAGCATCCTTAGCCCGCTCCGGATCGGAAACCACCATCCGCAGCATGCCATATTCCGTGGTGTCCGCCATGCTCAGAGAAAGGATATTAATATTTTCCTCCCGGATCACATCCGTCACCTGCTCCAGTCTTCCTTCCCTGTTCTCAATAAAAACCGATAACTGCTTTACAAACATCTTCGATCCTCCCCTCACTTTAATTTCCGCTTGTCAATTACATGCTGGGTCTTGCCCATACTGCGCTCGATGCTCTTAGGCTCCACCAGCTTTACCTTTACGGAAAGGCCGATGGCCTGCTGAATCACATGGGCGATCCGGTTGGTCAGATTCTCCAGTTCCCGAATCTCATCGGAGAAGAAGCGCTCCTCCACCTCCACCTGAACCTCCAGGGTATCCATATTGTTGATCCGGTCCACGATCAGCAGGTAATGAGGCGTAGTCTCACCCATTTCCAGAAGGGCGGCCTCAATCTGGGACGGGAATACGTTCACACCCCGGATAATCAGCATATCATCGGTACGCCCTGTAAATCTGGCGATGCGGGCAGTGGTACGGCCGCAGGCGCAGGGGCTGTGGTCAATGCTGGTCAGATCCTTGGTACGGTAACGGATTAAGGGCAGCCCTTCTTTGGTCAAAGTTGAAATCACCAGTTCTCCCGTCATGCCGTCCCTTAAAGGCTTCAGCGTATTCTGATCCACGATCTCCGGCAGGAAATGATCCTCGTGGATGTGCAGCCCCTTGTGGAAGCTGCAGTCCGTGGCCACGCCGGGACCCATGATCTCGCTGAGGCCATAAATATCATGGGCATGGATGCCCAGATACTGTTCGATCTGGCCGCGCATCCCCTCTGTCCAGGGCTCCGCTCCATTTAAAGAGGCCTTCAGACAGATCTGATCCCGGACTCCCATCTCTTCAATGGTCTCCGCAATGTGAAGCAGATAGGAAGGCGTACACATGATGCCTGTTACCCCAAAATCAATCATCATGGTAATCAGCTTCTTCGTATTGCCGGTAGACATAGGAACTACTGTAGCCCCCATCTTCTCAGCGCCGTAATGAGCCCCCAGGCCGCCGGTAAACAGGCCGTAGCCGTAGGCTACCTGGATGATATCCTCCTTTCCCAGCCCCGCCATGGCAATACAGCGGGCCACGCACTCGCTCCAGATATCAATATCCCGGCGGGTGTAACCCACCACCGTCGCCTTCCCTGTGGTTCCACTGGAGGCGTGAATCCGGGTAATCTGGCTGTTGGGTACGGCAAACATGCCGAAGGGATAGGTATCCCTCAGATCATCCTTTGTGGTAAACGGAAGCTTATCCAGATCCTCAATCCCCCGGATATCTCCCGGCTCCAGGCCCAGCGCCTGCATCTTCTTGCGGTAATACTCCACACTGTGATAGACCCGGTCCACCAACTTCACCAGCCTAGCGCTCTGGAGATTGGTCATCTCGTCCCGGCTCATACATTCCTTTGTCTCATTCCAAATCATGGCCTCTCTTCTCCCTGGTTTATTTTTCGTTTTTGCTTAAAGCCGTCCCCCATCAGACGGACAGCTGATAGCCTGCCTCAAATGCCGCTTTGTTAATCTCAATGGTCTTTGGCGGAACCGTACTCTCAATCACAGAGATCCACTGCTCCTTTGAGAAGGTCATATGGCGGGCCGCCGCTCCTAAAACCACCACGTTAAAGACCTTGGAGGTTCCAAGCTTCTTTGCCTCCGCCATAGCCTCCACCACAATGGTTTTCCGCTCCTTCTTCAGCCGCTCAATAATCCCTTCCGGGTAGGAAGCGGCTCCCGTTACCACCGTAATGGGGTCAATCCGCCAGTCATTTACCACCACAACGCCATCCTTTTTCAGGAAATGAAGGTAGCGCAAAGCTTCCAGCTTTTCAAAGGCAATCAGCACATCCGCCTGTCCCTCTTCCACAATGGGTTCCGCCACCTGCTCCCCATAGCGCACAAAAGTCACCACGCTTCCGCCTCTCTGGGCCATGCCGTGTACCTCTGACAGCTTCACATCATATCCAGCTCCCACCGCCAGTTTTCCTAAAATCCGGCTGGTAAGCAGCGTTCCCTGGCCGCCTACGCCCACAATCATAATATTTTTGGAATCCATCTTATTCACCTGCCTTTACCTGCTCGATCGCGCCAAATTTGCACAGCTGCATGCACAGGCCGCAGCCGTTGCACATGGTTTCATCTATGGAAATCGTTCCGTCCTCATTCTTCGTCAGCGCGGGACAGCCGGGCTTTAAGCAGGCTCCGCACTTTTTGCACTTCTCCGGTATGGGCCGGCATTTATTTGGGAACTTCATCCCCTTTAACAGGGCGCAGGGCGCCTGGGCGATGATCACCGACAGGGCGTCGGCATTTACCTCTTCACGGATCACTTTCTCAAGCTCGGCCTGGTCGAAGGCGTTTACCTCCCGCACATGGGTGATGCCCATGGCCCGGCAGAGCTCCGGGATACAGATAGCCGGCACAATCTCGCCCTTTAAAGTCTTTCCCGTAGCGGCATGGTCCTGATGGCCCGTCATGCCGGTGGTGGAATTATCCAGAATAATCACCGTGCCTCTGGCCTGGTTGTAGACCATATTCATCAGGGAGTTTACTCCCGTATGCATAAAGGTGGAGTCGCCGATTACCGCTACCCAATCCTTAATATACTCTCTTCCCCTGGCCTTCTCCATGCCGTGAAGGGAACTGATGCTGGCGCCCATGCAAATGGTGGTATCGATCACGCCAAGAGGCGCCACCGCTCCCAGTGTATAGCAGCCAATGTCTCCGGCGGCCCGGATCTTTAAACGCTTCAAAGCCGTAAACACGCTTCTGTGAGGACATCCGGGGCAGAGAATCGGGGGCCTTGCGGGAACGCCTTCCTCCGGCACAGCCTGGATCTTCTGGCCCAATACCTTCTCCCTCAGCAGATTGGCGCTGTATTCGCCCTGGATGGTGAAAATCTCCTTGCCTATGGCCTTTGAGATCCCCCATGCCTTCACCTGCTCCTCGATCACAGGCTCCAGCTCCTCAAATATGTACAGCCGGCCCACCTTCGCCGCGAATTCCTCGATCAGCTTTCTGGGAAGGGGATTCACCAGCCCCAGCTTCAGCACGGAAGCCTCCGGCATAGCCTCCCGGATATACTGATAGGCGATGCCGCAGGTAATGAATCCTACGGATAAATCGCGGTACTCCGCCCGGTTGATGGGCATGGTATTGGCGTCCTCTGCCATCCGCTTCATCCTGGCCTCCACCGCCAGATGGCGCTTGATGGCGTTTCCCGGCATCATCACATACTTGGCCGCATTCCGCTCATAGGGGATATCCTGTGGAACCTTTCGCTCCTCAAGCTCCACCAGACCCTGGGAATGGGAAAGGCGGGTGGTGGTGCGCAGAATCACCGGAGTATCATATTCTTCGCTGAGCTCAAATGCGTACTTCATAAACGCCTTTGCCTCCGCGCTGTCCGAAGGCTCCACCACCGGCACCATAGCTGCCCGGGCTACCATGCGGGTGTCCTGCTCGTTCTGGGAACTGTACATGCCGGGGTCATCGGCCACTACCACAACCATGCCGCCGTTCACGCCCGTATATGCCGCCGTATAAAGGGGATCTGCGGCCACATTCAGGCCCACATGCTTCATAGCGCACATGGAGCGGACGCCGGCGATGGATGCGCCGATGGCCACCTCTGTAGCTACCTTCTCGTTGGGGGCCCACTCGGCGTAGACCTCCTCGTATTTTGCCAGGGACTCGCTGACCTCCGTGCTGGGGGTTCCCGGATAAGCGGCGGAAACCTTCACCCCGGCCTCGTAGGCGCCTCTGGCGATTGCCTCATTGCCCAATAAAATCTTTTTCTCAGACACCTCTATTTTCCTTCCTTTCGTAAATCTGTTACACGCTTCGCCTTGCCCTCGAAACGCTGCAGGGTATTGGGAGATACCAGCTGTACCCGCGCATCCAGGCCCAGCATCAGGTGTAGGCGATCCTTAAGCCGCCGTTCCAGGGCTTCCAGTGCTCCGTAGGAGTCCATCATGCTCTCCGCCTCTACCTCTACCCGGATGGTAAGGATATCGGAGTGATGGGCCCGCTCCACCAGAATCTCGTAATTGGGACCGATTCCCTCGGTCTTGATCAGCACTTCCTCGATCTGGCTGGGGAACACATTGACTCCACGGATCTTTAACATATCGTCGGTACGGCCGGAGAGATTCTCCATCCGGGCCGTGGTTCGGCCGCAGGGACAGGGCTCGTACATCAGCCTGGTAATATCCCGGGTGCGGTAGCGGATCAGGGGCAGGGCCTCCTTGGTAATACAGGTCACCACCAGCTCCCCCTTCTCGCCGGCGGGCAGAACCTGTCCGGTCTTGGGGTCAATCACCTCGGGGATGAAATGATCCTCATTAATGTGCATACCCCTAAGCTCCAGGCATTCCCCGGACACGCCGGGGCCCATCAGCTCGCTCATGCCATAATTCTGGGTAATCCTGGCGTCCTCTCCCCAGGCCTTGTGCAGCTCGCTTCTCATGGCTTCCGTCATCAGCTCGCTGCCTAAAACCAGGGTTTTAACCTTCAAATCCTTCTTAGGGTCGATGCCAATCTCCTTCGCCACCTCCGCGATGCGCATGGCGTAGGATGGGGTAGCCACCAGCAGGGTCGTACCGAAATCCTTCATGTACATCAGCTGCTTTTCTGTATTTCCCGTAGAGGAAGGGACAATGGCCGCCCCTACCTTTTCCAGCCCGTTGTGCAGCCCCAGGGCTCCCGTAAACATGCCGTATCCAAAACAGATCTGGGCGATATCGTCCTCGCATCCGCCCGCCGCTACCGCCAGCCTGGCAACGCACTCCTTCCAGACCTCCAGATCGCCCTCTGTATATCCCACCACCGTGGGCTTTCCCGTAGTACCGCTGGAAGCGTGAATCCTGCGCAGCTTCTTAAGCGGCACGGCAAACAGGCCGTAGGGATAATTGTCCCTCATATCCTGCTTCGTTGTAAAGGGAAGCTTTTCCAGATCCTTCAGGGTTTTTATATCCTCCGGCTTTACCCCCGCCTCATCCATCTTCCTGCGGTAAGCCGGGACAGACTCGTAAACACGCCTGACCGTATCCTTCAGGCGCGCCAGCTGTATCGACTCGATCTCCTCCCTGGACATGGTTTCCTCTTTTGCCCATATCATGGCCGCTGACCTCCTTTTCCTTTTGCCCTTTAAAGCGGCATAATGTCTGACGGTATTATAACATCTTTTCCCAGATTTGTCTCCCTGTTTTTCTAGTCTTCCACCCACGCTCCATCAGGGCCCACGGTATATCCGTCCGGCGTGGTGGTATTCGCGTACATGGCTCCGTCGGGGCCGAAATAATAGCTCTTCTCCTCAATCTCCTTCCAGCCGCTTTTAGCCATCGTCCCGTTCTCATAATAGTACCAGGCGCTTCCCTGCTGCACCCAGCCCTGGTTATAATCCGCAGGCGAAAGAACCGTCTCCCGCTCAACCTCTCCCGGGGCCTCCGACTCTTCCAGATCCCCGATATAGACGCGGTACATGGGTTCTTTGCGGCCGGCTTCCAAATCCGCGTAATTCTCAAAACGGTAATACAGCATGCTGTCCACAATATTAAACCAGGTAGCCTTTGGCGCAATCTCCTTTAAATCCGATCCGTCCAGCCCGCAGCTGTAAAGGCTGCCGCTTATGGAAGCATCCTCGCTGTCAGACCGTCCCACAAAATAGATCCTGTCCCGGTAAATGCTCATCTGGATGATTTTCATCCAGCTCTGATCCGCCGGCGCGGCGTAAAGCTCCCGGATATCATTTCCCGCCAGGGACATGGATTTAATCTTCATACTGCTCTCGCTCTGCTCCGGCCCGGCGCTGTAATAAATCCTGCCGTTGTAGATGCAGTATTCCGCCGCGGAAAATCCTGGAATCTCCACCTCATTTTCCCCGGTCTGCAGGTTCATGCGGCAGATTCCCTTGGCGGTCCAGTAATACAGATTCCCGTCCACAATACTGATGTCCGGAAGGCCCTCGCACTCTTCCCCCGGAATCATGTAAAGCTCTTCAAAACCGGAGCCGTCGCATCCTACCCGTGCGATCCGGTACCCAAGCTGATCCCCGGTGTAGTAGCTGAAATAGCATTTCCCGTCCACAATGGCGTCAAAGCTGAGCCATCCGTCGCTTCCCACATAGGAAATGTCCGTCAGCTTCTTCTGGTCTGAGCCGTCAGGCTTTACCCGGTAAAGGTTCAGATCCGTCTCCGCCCCGCTAACGTCCCCAGGGCTGGTCTTACAGTAGTAAATATAGCCGTCCAGCATATGCATATCCTTCATGTATACGCCCGCAAGCCCCTCTGTCTGGCTTACTGTCCCATCCCCGCTTAAGGAGTAAATCCCCTCGTTGTCCAGGGGATTGCGGAAATACACGGTATCGCCGTCCGATACCATCCGGGCGTAGCAGTGGGTATTGCCGAACAGATTTCCCTCATCCTGGGAGGAACCGGCGGGGACAGGATTGTCCAGGATCTCCCGCTTCACCGGCTCCTCTTGCGCTTCTGTCTCTGTCTGTGCCGCGGCCGTCGTCTCCCCGTCTTCCTGGGACTGGCCTTCCTCCCCTTCCCCGCCTGGCAAAGCTTCCGCCTCCTGGAGCGTGGTTTCCTTCTGCTCCCCGGTTCCCTGGCTTTTAACCAGAAACATGCTGGCCCCTATGGCCGCCGCTGCCAGCAGGATCACCAGAAGGGCCGCCAGGCCGATCAGCTTCCATTTCTTTCCGCTTTTTCTTACCGGCTCCTGGGGCGGCTCCGGCAAGGTCTTCCCCTTATACTCGATCTGAATCTCATCAATCCACTTATCCTCATCCTTCCGGGCAGGTTTTGGGGATGGGGCGGCCTTGGGAGCCGGACCCGGCTTTGGAGCTGGCCGGGAGGCGGACGCTAGCCCCGCCTTCGGAGCTGGCCGGGCAGCAGGCGATGGCCCCGCCTTCGGCCCCGGACTCGTCTGCGGCCCGGGCTTCTGACCGGAAACCGGCTTTAACAGGTTGCCACAGCCGCTGCAAAAGCGGGCTCCGTCTTTGTTTTCTTTCCCACATTTTGGACAAAACATAGCTTTTTCTCCTCATAATTATCAAGATTTTTCATTTATTATATCATGTCCGCTAACCTCATCGTTCGCCTGCGGCTCCGATTCGCTAAGTGGACAGGTATAACTCGCACTAGGCTCGAAAAAACCTCGCCAAGTGCTC
>CALWQV010000007.1 GCA_944383785.1 uncultured Enterocloster sp.
ACCTCAAATTCCATTGCTTCCAGGTTCAGCACAATATCCCGGCGCACATTTTCTGCCAGGTCAATGGGAGCCACATCAAAATATCCCGCCGTCTCATGAGTATTGGTGGTAGGCCGCCCGTCGTCGTCCGTATGGAACAGGAAAAACTCGCACTCCGGCCCTACCTGGAAGGTATAGCCCATCTGCTTTGCCTCCTCTGCCGCCTGTCGCAGCACATACCTGGGATCTCCCTTAAAAGGCTTCTGGTCTACGCCGTAGACGTCGCAGATCAGCCGGGCCACCTTGCCCTGCTGAGGACGCCATGGAAAGATCTCAAAGGTGTCCAGATCCGGATAAAGATACATATCCGACTCTTCGATGCGCACAAAGCCCTCGATGGCGGAGCCGTCAAAAATACACCTGTTTTCCAGCGCCTTAGGCAGCTGTCCCACTGTAATCGCCACATTTTTCAACATGCCGAAAATATCCGTAAACTGCAGGCGGATGAACTCTACATCTTCCTCCTCTGCCATCCGGATAATATCCTCCCTGCTGTACTTGCTCATACCTTACACCTCTTTCACTAAAAAATAACGGGCTGCATTTTTGTAGAACTATAGCAACTGCAGGGCCATTTGTCAAGTTTTTCTACTCTTTTGCAGCCCGCATATTTTTCCGCCCTTAGCAGTCCGCTTAAGCCTTACTCTTCCAGGGCCCTCAGCTGTTCGCTTAAGGCGCTGCCCAGCTTCATGGAGCCCACATAGCCTACATCTCCGGTCATCAGCACCTGGCCGTCCTCTTCGATCTCCACCTCCAGGGTTCCGCCGGGCATCTGCACGATTACTTTCGGATCTGTCAGCCCCAGCCGGTAAGCCGCGGCGGCGGCAGCGCAGCAGCCGGTGCCGGAAGCCAGGGTATAGCCCGCTCCCCGCTCGTATACCTCCGTCTGGATATGGGTCCGGTCCAGCACCTTCATGATCTGGGTATTGATCTTGGCCGGAAACTGCCTGGCATTCTCAGAGTAGCCCCCGATGCGGCAGACCAGCTCCTTTGAAATCTCATCCATCAGGATCACGCAGTGGGGATTTCCAATATTCAGGCAGGTAACCGGGTAGGGGATGCGGCCAAAGACCATGGTTTCATTGACGATCTCCCGCCGGGGGCCTTCCACCGGCACCTCATCGCTCCAGAAGGAAACCTTCCCCATAGAAACCTTCAGCCTGGTGCCCTCCTCGTTCAGGTAATGGATGGACGCCTCTCCTCCCTGGGTGTGTATGGCAAAATTTTTCTTCTGCACATAGCCGCCGTCCTTTAGATATTTGGCGAAAATGCGGACGCCGTTTCCGCTGTTCTCCGTCAGGCTTCCGTCGCTGTTCCAGATTCTCACAGAGATGCGCTCCCCCTCAAGCAACGGCCCCTCCACTACGCCGTCCGCCCCCACGCCGAAATTCCGGTCGCAGAGCAGGCGCACATTTGCCGGGCTCAAACGCAGCTTGTTGCGGTTCGGGTCAAACACCAGATAATCATTTCCAAGGCCATGATACTTTTCCACTACTGTTTTCATTGCGGATTCCTTTCTGAGTTTTTGTTTTTAGTATACCGTAACAGTTCAAGACGGCAGGAAAACAGGAGCAAAAACAGGTGTTAAGCTTGCTTATAAGCAAAGTGCCCCTTGCGGGTATGATTTTGCCCCTGTTTTCATATCGGATGGACATCCGATGCTTCTTGTCCGGCCTTGGCCGGGCAAGAAGATGTGCCGTCCTGAACTATTACAGTATATCAGGCATTATTTTGAGAAAATATATGAATTATGCTATATTTTTCTTTAAATTCTGCTATTATATAAAGTAACAGTTTAGGGCGGCGGAAAACAGGGGCAAAAACAGGCGCTAAGCTTGCTTATAAGCAAAGTGCCTCTTGCGGGTATGATTTTGCCCCTGTTTTCACATCGAATGGACATATCCGGAGGGGTGCGCTGTTCGATGCCTCTTATCCGGCCTAAGACGGGCAAGAAGATATGCCGTCCTGAACAGACGCAATATAAGCATAAAACTCGAAAGGAGCCTTTCACCTATGGACAGTCCCGCGCCGAAAACCGGCTATCTGACCGATGATTTCCGTCTCTTTCACCTAACGGCCCCTGTGCCGTCGGAAACCGCGCCTCACTACCACGATTTCTGTAAAATCCTGGTGATGTTAAAGGGTTCCATCGGCTATACCATCGAGGGACGCAGCTATCAGCTGCTTCCCGGCGACATTGTGCTTGTAAACCATGGGGAAATCCACTGTCCCCATCCGGGGGAACGAACCTTCTATGAGCGGCTCATCCTCTACCTCTCCCCCTTATTTTTGGAGCAGGTCAGCCCTGGCGCTCCCTTAAACCGCTGCTTTGACCAGGCCCGCTACCGCCATTCCTCCGTCCTGCGTCTGGCGGATGAGGAACGGAGGCTTCTCTTTGACCTTCTAACGCGCCTGGAGGATTCCGCAAAGAAAGAAGAGGCTTACGCCTCTGCTCTTTACCGCCATACTCTTCTTTTAGAATTTTTAATCTGCCTCAACCGGGCCTCCCTAAATGAGCGCACCTCCTACCTCCATACCGGCTCCTTAAACTATCAGGTGTCGGGACTCATCGCCTATGTAAACAGTCATCTGGAAGAGGACCTGTCCATCCCGGCCCTTTCAAAACAGTGCGGCTTAAGCCCTTACCGCATGATGCATTTATTTAAGGAAGAAACTGGCTGCACCATCGGCTCCTATATCGCCCAAAAGCGCCTGGCTCTGGCCAGGGAGCGGATGCGCCTGGGGCAAAACGCCACCGAAGCCTGCTTTGGCTGCGGCTTTTCCAGCTACTCCGCTTTCCTGCGGGCCTATAAGCGGCAGTTTGGCGAAACGCCGCGGAAGTTAAAGGGGCACGTTACCCGGAATAATTAGAAGGATGTTTGCCCCTTCTGTCAGCACCTTTTATCTTATAGTCTAAAGCTATATTTTTATATAATTTATGTATTTTACTTATAGGCTTCTTTCCGATAAACTATAAACAGATATAATACCCCTCAAAAATATGAAAAGGAGCTAAAAAAATGGAATGCAAAGTATTTGTCCCCTGTGGAGCTCTTGGAAGCGGTATCGCTGAAGATTCCTTAGCAAGAGGAATGAACTTGCTGCCTGATATTATATCCTGCGATGCCGGTTCTACGGATTCAGGGCCTTATTATCTGGGAACTGGTAAAGGGAAATATGCCAGAAGCAGTGTAAAGCATGATCTTAAGCTTGTGATTATGGCAGCTCATAAGGCAGGAATCCCCATCACCATTGGAAGCGCCTCCACTTGCGGTTCTGACAGCGGCGTGGATGAAGTTGCCGCGATATGCCGGGAGGTCTGTGAAGAAGAAGGAATCAAAGCGAAGGTAACCTTGATCTATTCAGAGCAGAACCCCAAAGAAATGAAAAAGCGTTTTGAGGAGGGCAAGGTATCTCCTCTTCCGGGTGCTCCGAACATCGAGGCTTCCGTCTTTGACAGCTGCAGCCATATCGTAGGGCTTGCAGGTGTAGAGCCTTTCATCAAGGCTTTGCAGGATGGCGCCGATATCGTTATCTGCGGAAGATCAACAGATACCGCAGTGCTTGCCGCAATGCCAATCATAAGGGGATGCGATGAAGCATCGGCTTGGCACGGAGCCAAAGTATGCGAATGCGGAGGTCTCTGCACGACGAATCCCATGAGCGGCGCTGTGTTCCTGACTGTCACAGACAAGGGCTTTATTGTGGAAGCCGTAGGGGAAAATGCAGAATGTACTCCTTATTCTGTCTCAGCGCATCTGCTTTATGAAAATTCAGATCCCATCCATCTCACTGAACCCGGAATTGAGATAGATGTTTCTGGAGCAGTCTACACACAGCTTGAGAATGGAAGGGTGTATGTGGAAGGAGCAAAACTTAAACGCAGCGAGCATTACACGATGAAGCTTGAGGGCTCAGGGCCTAATGGATTTCAAACAGTCATACTGTCCGGAATCAGAGACAGAGACGTTATGAAGGCTCCCATGGAGTGGATCAAAAAAATATCTTTGTTTATGGAAGACAGATTTAAAAAAGTCGGGGTTGACCGGTCAAGATTCAGCTATTCCATAAGGCCTTATGGATATAATGCTGTATACGGCGGAAAGGTTCCCGATGAATATGTCCCCAATGAAATTGGAATGCTTCTGGTCGTCACGGCGGACAGCCAGGATTTAGCGACTCAGGTGGCCAAGCTGTTTAATCCTTACATGCTGCATTTCCCCATGAGAACAGATACTCAGCTTCCGTCATATGCATTTCCTTTTTCTCCTTCAGAGATTGAGCGTGGGCAGATATACGAATTTAAGCTCAACCATGTAGTGATGGTAGATGACCCCATGGAACTTGTAAGATTCAAAACTCTGGATTTTTAAAATTGATAAGGAGGAATGCACCCATGAGCAAACTCTCAGATGTGGCATATTATGTCAGAAGCAAGAATGCTGGTCCTTTTTGGGTAACAATTGATATCTTCTGTAATAATGAGGAATCTTATAAACGCATTGCCAGCTCAAAAAAAATAAACAAACAGCTCATAAGCAAACTGTATGGAGCAGACCCTGAAAATGTTAAAATCTTTCATATGGACGACCTGAAAGTCATTAAGATTTCATATCCAAGGTTCTGCCCTCAAGGCGGAAAAGATGAGCGCGATATGCATGCAGGACAGCAGTATATAGAGCTTCTGAATGTAGAAATTTAAATTTATATTTGATATACTTACGAAAAATGGTCGGAGGTATGCGAATGGATATTAAAGAATATAGCTATATCCTTGCGGTCGTTGAATGCGGAAGTATATCTAAAGCGGCAAAAAAATTATATATTTCCCAGCCTTCTCTAACGACATATATCAATAATCTGGAAAGGAGGCTGGGATTTCATTTTTTTGTGGACGGCAAGGGTAAATCTGAGCTTACGCCCGAAGGCGAACTTTATGTGGGCTATGCGAAACAGATCATGATATTGAATCATAATCTGTATGAGCAGCTTAATGCCATAAACAATATAAAACATAAGCTTGTGCGCATCGGCATTGCGGGAACCAGATCTACCATACTGATTCCGAAACTCTTACCTGCCCTGAAGAAGAAAGATCCATCGCTCCAGGTGGAAATCTTAGAAGGGAACAGCAAGCAGTTGGAGGAAGCCCTGAGGCGAGGAGAACTTGATTTTGCGCTTCTCAATGATTCGGTCAATCTCAAAGGGTTTGATTATGAAAGTATCTCTGAGGAAAAATTTGTTCTTCTGGCTCCTGATTTCTATCAGCTTTCTGATCTGGCTGAAATATCAGAGAATCTTCCTTATCCCTGGATCGATATAAGGCATGCCAAGGAGCTTCCCTTTGTCATGCTGCATCATGGCCATCGAGTACGGGAGATCGCGGATACTCTATTCCAGAAAAATGACATCAAACCTCATATCGTATTTGAAACGGAAAATGCCGTAACAGCGTGCAGGCTTGTGGAAGCTGGATACGGGTGTTCATTTATATTAGGATCATACGCAGAACAGCTTAAAAAAAATGTCAACATTTTTTTGGTGGGATCTCCTACCATATCGAGAAAACTTGTGATAGCCAGACTAAAGAACAGGGAATATACTGCGGCAGGACGTTCTGTGGCTGAGATGATAAAAATATTGGCCTAAAAATATAGAATCCGTCTATATTTTTATTGAAATATAGTATTTTACGATCTCTTTTCTTCATGTTAGTATTTTTATGAGGGGTATTATATGTAACTTTTTTCAAATGCTTACATAAGAAAAGGAGAACGAGTATGAATATCGTACTAATAGGGGTTCTGATGATGGTGGTATTTATGGCTGCCATCTTGTCAAAAAAAGTTAGTGCATTAACAGCTTTGGTGGTTGTTCCTGTCATATTTGGATTTATTGCAGGCTTCGGAATGAACACCCTTGAGTATGCGGTAAACGGAATACTTTCTGTAAACAGCACCGTAGCGTTGCTTGCATTCGCAATACTGTATTTTGGCGTCATGCTGTGTACCGGATTATTTGATCCTCTTTCGGGAGTGATCCTTCGTTTTATGAAAGGAGATCCCCTGCGGGTCCTTGTGGGAACCGTTATACTCGCTACATTGGTGTCCCTGGACGGAGACGGAACCACAACCATTATGATATGCTGTGCCGCACTGCTTCCCGTTTACAGACAGCTTGATATAAGCAGAATCTATCTCGCGCTTTTCATTGTTTTACCCAACGGCGCTATTAACCTGCTTCCTTGGGGAGGGCCTACCGCAAGATTGATGGCGGTGATGGAGCTGGATTCTGGCCAATTACTGGCCAACCTGATTCCTATTATCGTCGTTGGAGTCCTGGCTCCCCTGGCTATTTCAATATTTATCGGGCTAAAAGAAAGAAAAAGGCTGGGAATAAAAGGAATCGATATAAAGCTTCTCAGCGAAAGCATAGGCGAAGACCGGGCAGAATTCAAAAGGCCTCAGTACATATGGTTCAATTTTATCATGACCGTCATTATACTCCTTTTGATCATATTCATGGGAGTTCCCGGACCGCTTATGTTCGCCCTAGGAGCATGCCTTGCTTTGGCAGTTAATTATCATGATATAAAGATCCAGCGCAAAGTTATCGAATATAATGCAGAAGGTATTGTAAACATTGTTTTAATGATCATGGGAGCCGGAGTCCTGATGGGGATCTTAAGCGAATCAGGAATGGATCAGGCCATGGCCAATGCGCTTATATCCGTCATTCCCGAATCCTGGGGGAAATATTTCACATTTGTACTTGCTGTCATCAGCGGCCCCGCAGTCTGGCTTCTCAACAACGATGCTTTTTACTTTGGAATATTCCCTGTATTAGCGGAAGCAGCCAGAACTTATGGATTTACTGATATGCAGATCGGCCTTGCATCACTGCTCGGACAGTTCTTCAGAGGCTTCAGCCCAGTAGTGCCTGCTCTATACTTTGTCTGCTCCTATGTGGATATAGAGTTCAGCGAATTCCAGAAGAAAGCCATACCTATGGCCTGCATTTCTTTCGCCGTTATGCTGGTGCTGGGAGCTATTATGGGAATCTATGCAGTTTAACCTGAATTGCAGGAAACTGCTGCATTAAAAGTCAAAATCAGGCCCTGCCATTGTGGTAGGGCCTGATTCTTTGGCGCGACGCCGCCAGAAGGAAAGAAGGGTTATTCAAAGTAATCAGGAGCCATCTTAACAAAATCATAAGCCTCACTGACGCCGGTATAAAGATGTTCCCGATTGCAAAGAATCAGTTTCTCCAAATTTCGTTCCTTTAACATGGCAAAAATCTGATCGTGCTGCTTTACGCTCTCTCCCATGTGCGTTAAGTTATACCGATTGAGAAACATCCTTTGCCGGATGTAATCATACTGGTTCTTCATTACAATATCCCAAATTTCCTCCTTGCCTGCTACCGCATAGAGATCCCGGTGGAAGCTGTCATCATAAAACATAAACTCCAGCTTACTTTGAAGGCTTTGATCCTTTTTCGAAAGAATAATCTTTTGCTTCGCTAAATTGATCGACAATTTCTGAAAATCAATTTCTTTCAGCACCTGGATCATATCCTCAAAAATACTCCTGTCCACAGAATTACGGATATAAATCGTATTATAAATATTTTGAATATTAATCTTTGTTACAAAATTTCCGCTTTTTGGCTTTATATAAATCAACCCATCGGATGCAAGCTTCTGTAACGCTGCCCGCACCGGGGTTCTGGAAACTCCGAAACAATCCGCCAGCTCATTTTCTCTTAACTGCTGTCCCGGGCAAAACTCAAAAGAAATAATTGCCTGGCGGATGTATTCATAAATTTCGTCGCTATTGCCTTTCTTCTCTTCGATGTCCCCCATACTATTCTCCTGTTAGATTTCCTGCTTTTTCAATCCGTTTTAATCATACCATAAAATCCTGTATTTTTACAAACAATTTCAGAAAACAATCGAAAACCGGGCCCTGTTGAAGGCAGTCCTGCAGCTGCTTCTAACCGAATGCCCGGTTTCCTCAAGATTTACAACTCATCTATGCGCCTAAATATGCCTTCTTAATGTCCGGAGAATCCAAAAGCTTTTCGCTTTTCCCGGAATTTACAATATGGCCAACCTCCATTACATAAGTGCGGTCCGATGCTTTCATCGCCATATAAGCATTCTGCTCCACAATAATAATCGGAATTTTCAACAGCTGTTTAATCCTCTGAATCGTATCAAACATCTCATCTACAATCACAGGTGCAAGTCCTAAAGATGGTTCATCGAACATAATCATTTCCGGCGTGCTCATCAGCCCCCTGGCAATCGCCAGCATCTGCTGCTCTCCCCCTGAAAGAGAACCGGCCAGCTGGCTCTGGCGTTCCTTAAGCCTCGGGTAAATCTCAAACATTTCTTCCAGCTTCCCGCGCATCTGCGCCATACTATAGCGTTTTGAATAGGCTCCCATTTTCAGGTTATCCAAAACCGTCATTTTAGGAAAAATTTCCCGGCCTTCCGGAATATAAATAAGTCCCTTTTTTACAATCTTGTTGGTGGGAAGATTATTGATTTTCTGAGATTTAAATTCAATCGATCCCTTCGCGGTTTTATTAATCCCCATAATGGTTTTCATTAAAGTGGACTTTCCTGCTCCATTTGAACCGATGATAGAAACTGTTTCGCCTTCATGTACCTCAAAATCCACATGGTACAGCGCTTGAACCTTCCCGTAAAACACATCAATTCCTTCTACCCTTAGCATGCCGTTTCCCCGCCTTTCCTCTTGTATTTATCGCCCAGATAAGCGGTAATCACATCTTCATTGTTCTGGATTTCCTTTGGCGTGCCTTCCGCAATCTTTTTCCCAAAATTAATCACCGTAATATAGTTGGAGATGCTCATCACAACATCCATATTGTGCTCAATCAAAAACAAATCAATCCCATCCGCAAATACTTTCAGCAGTACATCGATAAATTTCACGCGTTCGCTGGGATTTAATCCCGCAGCTGGTTCATCAAGAAACAAAAGCTTGGGGTTTGTCATAATAGAGCGTCCCAATTCAGTCAGTTTTTGCTGCCCATAGGGAAGATTTTTAACAACCTCGTCTTTCTGCTGATCCAGTCCGAGATAATGGATCACCTCCAGCGCTTTTTCCCGTGCTTTCTTTTCTTCTGCCGCAGCTGCTTTCGGGCTTGCCAAAAATTGAAAGAACCCTACTTTAAGCTGGGAATGCATCCCTACCATCAAGTTTTCTGTAACAGTCATCGAACTAAACAGTTTCAGGTTTTGGAATGTTCTTCCTATGCCTTTTAACGCAACTGCATGCATTGGAAGTCCGCTGATTACCTCGCCGCTGTAAGAAACCGTTCCAGACGTAATCGGCAAAGCGCCTGTTATCATATTAATCGTGGTGCTCTTTCCGGAGCCGTTGGGACCGATCAGAGAGTGTATTGTTCTTTTTTTCATATTCAGACACAAATCATCTACCGCTGTCAATCCGGAGAACTTTTTTGTAAGCCCTTTTACCTCCAAAATATAATCCATGATTTACCTGCCTTTCTCTGCCCCATTTTTCTTACCTCCCAGCAGGCTAATCAGCCCATAGGGGCGGAAGAGAATCATAAGCAGAATAATAATACTGAATACAATCCAATACCAATTTCCCAAAAAGCGAAGCTTCTCCGGCAATATCGTACAGATAATTGCTCCCAATACGCAGCCTGGGACAGATCCAATCCCCCCTAAAATCATCATCACAACAAATGTGGTAGAATAGTCAAAGGTATAGACCGAAGGTGAAATAAATCCCATATGAAGTGCATACAGAGACCCTGCAATACATCCATATACTGCCGCCAATGTAAATGCCATAATTTTAGGTGTGGCAATATTAACTCCACAAGCCTGCACCGCCTCATAATTATCGCGGATTGCCTTAAAAAGACGCCCATATTTTGAATTTGTAATTCGAAAGGCAATCGTTACCGCAATTACCACCAACGCGAGATAGATATAATAGCGAATCAGCGGATCGCCTCCGTCCAGCCCAGGAAGATTCAAATTTGGAATCCCATTCACTCCCCTGATCCCGTTAGTCCACTGGAAATTGCTCAAAAGCATACGGACAACTTCTGAAAAGCCAATGGTAGTCAGCGCTAAATAGACTCCCTGCACGCGTAAAGAAGGATATCCCAGCCCTAGTCCGATTGCCAACCCCATTACCATCGAAACAATCAATGTCAGCCACGGTGAAACTCCTGCCTTGACCGACAAAAGCGCCGATGTATAAGCTCCAATCGCCATAATCCCCGCCGTGCCCAGGTTCATCTGACCGGTTAAGCCAGTAATAAAATTCAAGCCTAAAACGGTAATACTGTTAATCAAAATAATTGTAAACACCCCTCGGTTATAGCTGTCCGTAACAATCAAAGGGGCTGCAGCCGCCAAGGCAAATAAAATAAGCAAAAAAATAATATTCTGCCGTCTATTCATCTTTACCTCCCCTTTATGCTTTGTGGCCAAGTATTCCCGATGGCCTGATTAACAGAAACACAATCATAATCACAAAGGAAACAATATCCTTATAGATTCCAGGAATCACCAATGTACTGAGGGATTCTAAAATACCGATCAGGACCCCTCCTAAAATGCCTCCCGGCAAATATCCGAAGCCTCCGAATACTCCTGCGGCAAATCCCTTTAATCCAATCATTCCCGTCATATCTCCCCGGATTTGGAATAAGGGAATAATTAAAATTCCAATCACAGCGCAGACCATGGTAGATACACCCATGGTAACTGCCGCCAAAAAGTCCACATCGATCCCCATCAGTCTGGCTGCATTCCGATTTTGGGACAAACAGCGCATCGCTGTTCCCAGTTTTGTACGGTTAAGAAACAGCTGAAGGGCAACTACCAGACAAATAGCAGTTAGAATAATCGCCACATATGTCCGGCTGATTACCAATGTCCCAATACGGAATACTCCCTGAAGCCAGTTTGCCAAAGGGATCGGGTTATTGCCCCAAATAATGCGGACGCTTTCTGTAATAATTCTTCCCAGCATCATTGTACCGGTAACAGAGAAAACCAGCGGCAAATACTGAAAGGGCCGCATCAGAAGGTAAGAAGCTGCCATTCCAATGAGGAATGCGCAAACCAGTGCGGCAATAACAGCAGCAGCGCTGTTAAAATTCATGTTGACAATAAACTGAGCTCCAAATATATATGCCCCCAGCAAAATAAAACGTTCATGGGAAAAATTCAAAAGTCCCGATGCATTCCAAATAATCGTATATTCGATACTAACCAGCGCGTAAATAAATCCCATCGCCAAGCCAGCCAATATCAGCTGCAATACAATCTGCCCCATCCTGTTCTCCTTTATCAAGTTTTTGACTCATAAGAGCGGGCCGCCTTCCCATTAAAGAAAACGGCCCGAAACCTCTATTCTAATTGTAGCCTTCCTCAATGACTTTATCAATTAGCGCTAAAATACATTTTCCGTCGTCCTGCTTCTGAGCCTGAACAATATTGCACTGATGAACCAAACATCCATTTTCATCCGCTACTAAAGTTCCAAAGGGCGCCTCAACTCCCTCCAGCTCATACATTGCATCTTTGATCGCTTCACGATCCACTGTACCGGCCTTTTCCACTGCAGCCTTGAACATATAAAGTCCGCCATAATATGCTGCATCCCGGTCGCCTACCGGTGTTTTTCCGTAAGCTGCCTCAAATTTCTCTACAAATTCTTTTACAGCCTCGTCCGGGTCCTCAGCCGTAAAATCTGTAGCCGCATACTTTCCGTCCGTAGATTCTGCCGGCAGGGAATCCAGCACATCCTGACCAGCAAAGGCGGCGTTCATAATGATCGGCTTATCAAATCCCAGTTCGGTGGTCTGTCTCGCCAGAATCGGGCATACATTGGAAGACCATCCGATCAGCACATCCACTTCTGCCTGCTGCATCTGCATAATCTGAGAGGTCAGATCCTGATCAGTACCGTTATGATTCGCCTCTACGTATTCCAGGCCCTGATCCTCGCAGTACTGTACCATAATATCCCTTCCGCCTACGCCAAACTCGTCATTAATGTAGAGAATCCCAATCTTCTTGGCTCCCAGCTGATTGACCGCATAATCCATTGCCGCCTGAACTACCAGGTCGTCATTGCAGCGGACTTTAAAGATATACTCATTATCCAAGTCTTTCAGTTTACTGGATGTTCCTCCTGTAAAGTAAGGCATTCCCGCTTCCTTTACAATATCCGATACTGCCATGGCGTTCGTCGAGGTATGGGGGCCAAAAACCGCTACAATCTCATCATTCGTCACCATTTTGTTCATCATGTTAATGGATGTGGTCTGATCGCTGCCATCGTCCTCAAAAACCAGCTCCAGTTCTCTCCCCAGGATTCCTCCCGCCTCATTGATCTCCTGCGCAGCCATCTCCATAGCTTCCTTTTGGAAAACGCCTCTTCCGCCAGTATCGCCTGTAGCAGACCACAAAACGCCTACTTTGATGGTATCCCCCTCTGCCGGATCCTGTGTCTCAGCGCTCTCCTGCCCGCTTTCCTGGGCCGACTCCTGTGC
The DNA here is from genome assembly GCA_944383785.1 of uncultured Enterocloster sp. Lineage (GTDB taxonomy): Bacteria > Bacillota > Clostridia > Lachnospirales > Lachnospiraceae > Enterocloster. Next base: position 12,619 of record CALWQV010000007.1, read on the forward strand.
GCTGCTCTGCGGAGCTGTCTGGCTGCTCTGCTGATTGCTACAGCCGAACATTGCCATCATTGCACAGCCGATTGCCAGGGACCAATACATTCTTTTTTTCATTTTCCTTACTCCTCTCCTAAAACTTTATTTTACATTTCCAGCATGACCTTCACCGTATCCTCGCCGTGATGGATCGCATATTGAAACGCTTCCTGGGTCTGGTCAAACGGAAACATTTTCGGGTTAATTGGGCTCAAATCAATTTTGCCGGAGGCAATCAAATCCACTGCTAGTCCAAATACATTGCGGTAGCGGAACTGGGTTTTCAGCGTAATCTCCTTGCAGGATATATCAAAAAACTTGTAGGCAGTCGGTTTGGTAATGTTGCCAACACACATAATCGTCCCGCCTCTTCCCGTCACCGCAGGTGCAAGAACCGCCGTAGCCCCCTGTCCTGCCGTCTCAAAAGTAACATCAGCCAGCCGCCCTGCCGTAAGCTTTTCAATTACCTCCGCCGCATCTTCTCTTGTGGTATTGATGGTTACATCAGCCCCTAACTTCTTAGCGATTTCCAAATGTGTGTCATATATATCAACCGCAATAATTTTCCCCACATTTCTAGCTTTACATGCAATGAGCGTCATAAGTCCGATGCAGCCCATACCCAAAATAACAACTGTGTCGTTAATCTTTACCCCGCTATGTTCCGCGGCATAAAGCCCTACGGCTAAAGGTTCAATCAACGCTCCCTCCACAGTAGACACCTGTTCCGGAAGCTTAAAGCAGTTTTCCTCCGGAAATGCCAGATATTCCTGCATAGAACCTTCCACCGGATAAGCTGCCAAAAATCTCATGTCCGGGCACAGATTGTACTCTCCCTCACGACAGTAGGCGCATTTTCCGCAAGGCACCCCCGGTTCAACGCACACCTGGTCACCTGTACGGAAATTTTTCACATCTTCCCCAACTTTCACAACTTCTCCCGCAAGTTCATGTCCAAGAATGAAGGGAAAATGAATAATCCGCTTTCCAGTTCCCCCTTCTATGTAATTATGGACATCGGAACCACAGATACCGCAGTGTTTTACTTTAATTAATACCTGCCCCTTCCCTACCTCAGGGATTTCCTTCTCCCCCATTTCTATTTTTCCCTTGTCAACCAAAAAAGCCGCTTTATTCTTCATGTCCTCCTCCAGAAAATAGATTGGAATTTTATTTCGGGCGCGTCCAACTTGTATACATATTTTATATCTCTTTTTCCATTTTGCCAATCATGCTTATCATTTTTTTGATTCTAATTTAAATTTTCATATATTGTATCTAAATTTTTGCTGTTTTATTGTGCTATTTTACATATAAATTGTTTATTTTTTATCATTCTTTCTTTTGCTTGTTATGTTATTTTAAAACATTCATGTGTACAAGCTTTTTGCCCATTTGAATTTCCTATTTTCACTTTTATTTCATTCTCAACTATTTTTCATTCTCTTCTGTTTACTTTTTATCAAAAAATATGAGCCCGGAAAGGATTCGTTCGACACTTGCGCATGAGATGGCCCCTTTCATTTTTCCTAGCCCGAACATATGGGTGAAAGGGAAATCGAAAATCTGGCAGCCTCGATCAGTAGCGCATTTCTTTTTCCAGAAGCGGATGCAAAAAGGGAACTTGGAATTAGAAGAACCAGAATCAGCAAAGATATGACTTTTGTCTGTAAGGAGTATGGAATATCAATGTATTTGCTGGTAAAAAGGGCAGCTCTATGCGGTATTATAACCAACAGCACAGAAAAAGATTTTTACATCAAAGCAGGATTAGCTGACTGGAAAAAATGAACCTGTCCGCAGCGAGGCAGAAGTTCCGTTCTTATTTGAGTTGCTTGTATTCAGAGCAGTAAGCGAGAATGAGATATCGATCCAGAAAGGCGCAGAGCTGTTAAAACAGCCATATAAACTTGTGACGGATCACTGCTTTTCAGAAGAGAGAAAGACTATGCAGTATATTAGAAGTGATACAAATGTATAGATTGATTTTCTAGAAATCAGCAAGCTCCATCTTCCATTTCTTCTTTCGTATATATATCTAATGAACGATGAAACAATCGACAATGAATTGCTCAGCCCCCCCTGGTCTTAGTGACGAATTACTTCAGTTAGGCCTGCAGAAGACAGAGATGACAGAAGCTGAGTTTTTCCTGGCAGAAGAGCTTGCGGTTTCTGCTCTCTTTCCATGCAATCACAAAAATTACAACGAAAAAGTGTGTTGATTCAACATTTTTTACAGCGAAAAACGCCCAGTCCTTCCGCCGTCTTACCACGGCAAAATTCCTGGGCGCATATGCCATCATCTGTTAAATTTCGGTTCTCTGAAGGGGCTCCTCAGGGCGGCTTTCCTCCCCCGCTCCTTCTTTCGCCATCTGCCCGACATTCTCTGTCTGGCCCTCATGAAGCGGCTGCTTCTCATGAACACGTTCTTCATGTTCCTTGGCCTCAGACTCATCCTCCGGCGGCAGTCCCTTTACCTTGCGGAAAATCTCCATAAACTCTTTGCCGGTGATCGTCTCCTTCTCGATCAAAAATTCCGCGATCTGGTCCATGGCGTCCCGGTTCTCAGACAGAAGGCGCTTGGCCTCCTCGTAGGAATCTTTCAGGATCTTCATCACTTCCTGGTCGATCTCCCCTGCCGTGGCGTCGCTGCAGTTTAACACAGTGCGGCCAGAAAGGTACTGGTTCTCCTTGGACTCCAGACTCATGAGGCCGAACTTCTTGCTCATGCCGTACTGGGTAATCATGGCCCGGGCCAGATTGGTAGCCTTCTCAATATCATTGGCTGCGCCGGTGGTCACGGTGTCAAATACCAGCTCCTCCGCCGCCCGTCCGGCCATCAGCTCCACCAGCATAGCCTCCAGTTCCTTCTTGGTATTCAGGTACTTTTCTTCCTCTGGAACATTCATAACATATCCCAACGCGCCCATGGTTCTGGGCACAATGGTGATCTTCTGCACCGGCTCCGAGTGCTTCTGCAGGGCGCTGACTAGGGCGTGTCCCACCTCGTGGTAGGAAACGATCCTCCGCTCCTCCTTGCTCATGATGCGGTCCTTCTTCTCCTTACCGACCAGAACCACTTCCACCGCCTCAAAAAGATCCTTCTGGGAAACAGCCTGCCGCCCATGCTTAACCGCGTTAATGGCGGCCTCGTTCATCATATTGGCCAGATCCGCGCCAACAGCGCCGGAGGTAGCCAGGGCAATCTCCTTAAAGTCAACGGTTTCGTCCAGCAGCACATCCTTGGAGTGAACCTTTAAAATGTTAATACGTCCATTAAGATCCGGGCGTTCTACCACCACCCGGCGATCAAAACGTCCCGGACGCAAAAGGGCCGGGTCCAGGATCTCCGGGCGGTTGGTTGCCGCCAGCACCAGAAGTCCCTTGGTGGAATCAAAGCCGTCCATCTCGGAAAGGAGCTGGTTTAAGGTCTGCTCCCGCTCGTCATTTCCCCCAAGGCGGCTGTCACGGCTGCGGCCGATGGCGTCGATCTCGTCGATAAAAATAATACAGGGAGCGTTCTCCGCCGCGTTCTTAAACAGGTCCCGGACACGGGAAGCGCCCACGCCCACGAACATCTCCACGAAATCAGAACCGGACAGAGAGTAGAAGGGCACATGGGCCTCTCCCGCCACGGCCTTGGCAAGCAGGGTCTTACCGGTTCCGGGAGGGCCTACTAAAAGAGCGCCCTTGGGAAGCTTCGCACCGATCTTGGTGTATTTTCCCGGATTGTGAAGGAAGTCCACGATCTCCGTCAGGGATTCCTTGGCCTCATCCTCACCCGCTACGTCCTTAAAGGTAATGCCTGTCTCCTTCTGCACATACATCTTGGCGTTGCTCTTTCCCACGCCCATGATTCCGCCGCCGCCCATGCGCCGCATGGTGAAGTTCATCAGGAATACCAAAAATAGGAACGGAATCGCGTAGTTCAAAACCGCCGCCAGGATCACGCTGTTGTCCCTGGATTCTACCCGGATATCCACCCCGTTTTCCAGAAGGCTCTGGGAAAGCCGGACCGCATCCGCCGCCAAGGGAACTACATAATAATTCAGCTGAGAGGAAAAATCCAGAGTCCCCGCTTTCGGGATTACCTGAATGTTGGAGGTGCTGGAAGAACCCTGTACGATGGCCTCCACCTCTCCGTTCTCCACCATACGCACGAATTCGCTGTAGCTCAGCTCTTCATCCCGGCTGGAGCTGACCAGGCCCTGCATGCCGGTAACCAGCACGAATGTCAAAAGGGCCGCCACCGCCAGCATAGTGATTGTCTGCCAGTTGCTCTTTTGCCCATTTGGGTCATTGTTCTTATTGTTATCCATATGTGTAAATCTCCCTCTGAATGGATTTGCCCATTCTCTACCATTATAGAGGCAGTCCCCCTATAAATCAAGAAAAGAACCGTGAAATTTCTGAAAAAATTTGTAATCCTCCGATTTAGGCAAAACATCGGTCGGGGTTATTCTCCCTCGTTATAACGGTTTTATTCGAAACACATATAGATAATCTTTTCCTCAAAGGATCTTCTCTAAATCCACCTTTAATTGCTGAGCCCAATCGCTCCAGCCCAGGGGATCTCTTTGATCCCGAAGCAGCACTTTTGCCTGATGGCCAGCGGCAGCCGCTAATAAATCTGCTGATTTTTTATAACGGTCGCCTGCCGCGTATACAAGGGAAAGCTTCAATTCTCCATGATCCCTTTTTTCATCGGACAGCAGAGATTTTAAATCGAAAGCTCCGGCCTCGCCAAAGGCGTCTTCCATCTGCTTTTTTTCCCTTCCCTCAAAGGCTTCGTCGCTCAAAGAACCGCAGCTATAACATGCCGCGAAGCAGTATTTCCCAGGGCAGGAAAGGGCGGCGTAAAAGGCGCTGTATCCCCCTTCCATCACACCCGCGATCATCTGCTTTTCTAAGTCGGCCGGGAAATAATTTTTCACCAGATCCGGCAGTTCTTCTGTCAGCATTTGGGAATACGCAAAGCCGTGAACCATATCGGCTCCATAGCTCAGCTTCAGGTCCGGCATCGCCACAATGATTCCGAACTTTTCGGCCAACTCATCCACATCCGCATGGCGGTACCATGCGGTGTGATCTTTTCCCGCCGGTGGCAGCAGCCACAAAACAGGATATTTTTCCTTATGGCACGTCTCGATGGGAACTACCACAGACATAGAATTGCACTCTGTCAAAGCGGCTGAATAAAACTGATTCAAGATCCATGCCATATCATCATTCTCCTTTCAAGGGCAGCGTATCGAGAAATCTCTGAATCCACTGATCCCAAAAAATCCATTCATGTTTTCCGGGGCCTTCATGGTATTCATATCCATAGGGATTTCCTGGAATTTGCTCAAATGTCTCTTTGATTTTCATTGCCACCGGATAGCGCACATCCTCCGTGCCCATAGCATGGTAAACCCTTGGCAATACCGAATGACCTTTTGCCGTATCTCTTATTAATTTCAAAATATCGTACTCTGTGCCTTGAAGTTTGTCTGAATCAGATACGCCGTAAATATCCTCGTTGCATTTTTTATAAACCTGGTCAGAGCCCCCTTTTCCTCTCCAGAGCCCTTCCAAAGGCGCCACTCCCCCTGTGGACAGCATGCAAATCGCGCCGTATTGGTCAGGATTATGAAGGCCCACCCACATAGCGCCGCCGCCGCCCATAGACAGTCCGGCGATATAATTATCTTCCCTCTTACGGCTCATTTTTGGAAAAAGGCGACCGCACAGTTCCGGCAGTTCCTTGGAAATATAATCATAATATTTCGGCCCGTGTACCATATTCAGGTAGCGGCTGTAGCTCACCTCCGGCATAATCACCATTAATCCCAGCGGGGCGACATACCGCTCAATGGAAGTCCGGCGCAGCCAGATCGTACAGTCGTCACTGCGTCCATGAAGCAGCCACAGCACTGGAAATTGCTCTTGCCCGCCGCCTCCGGGAAGGCCGATTCCCTGCATTTTTTGGGGCATAATCACCCATATTTTTGTGTCCATATGAAGGACGTTTGAATTTAAATTTACCTGCAACAGCGCCATTTTTACACTCCTAACCTTTTACAGCTCCCTCCATCATGCCTGCTACAATCCGCTTTTGGAACAGGCAGTACACAATGAAAATCGGAAGAATTGACAGAAGCATTACCGCAAATACAATGGTAAAATTCGTTGAGTTTTCCGTCCGGAACGAGTATTGATAAAGCGTAAGGGTCCGGTTTAAATTGGACTGGTTCAACACCAAAGACGGCATAAAGTAGTCATTCCAAATCCACAGGGAATTTTTAATGACAACCGTGGAGATAATTGGCTTCATAATCGGACGCACAATCCGGTAAAATACCTGGTTTGTGCTGGCTCCGTCAATATAAGCGGCCTCCTCCAAATCAGTGGGCATGGATGCGAGGTAGCCTACCATCAGGAAAACACCCTCGCAGGTAGAATTTGCGATATACAGAAGGATCGCCCCTACCCGGTTCAGCAGTCCCAGCTGACTCATCAGCTTAACCATGGGCAGCATTTTCACCTGGAAAGGAACAAAAATTCCCGCTACCATAAAGAAATAAAGGAATCCGTAAAATTTGGAATTAAAACGCCTTCTTGAAATCGCGTAAGAGCACATGGGAAGAAACAGTACCATAGCGACTACCGCCGTGCCCGTAATGATTGCCGAATTTTTCAGCGCGATAAAGTAGTATATTGATCAGCTCAAAATTCAGCAGAAACAAAACGACGCGTATATCGTAAAAAAAGCCCAAAGCTATATCAGCCAGCACTACTCGGAGCCATTGATGCTGGCGGATATTGCGGCGCGATTCTGCCTGCACCCCAATTACTTCAGCTCTTTATTTAAAAAGCAGCTAAACATTACGGTCCGTGAGTACATCCTGAGGCTGCGTATCCAAAAGGCCAAGGAACTGATGGCTGACCCGGACTTAAAATTAATTGATATTGCCCTTTCGGTAGGCTACCAGGATGCAGCTCATTTTAACCGCGCCTTTAAAAATGTAACCGGACTCTCCCCTTCTCAATACCGGGAAGGCATCAAATTGAATTTAAATTAAAACTTTCAAAAAAACACTGGATTTCTCCTTTTTGCGGCTGTATAATGGACGGGTTATTTTTTTATTCCTGATTTTTCATCATGTATTACACAAAAAGGAGGTTCCACTATGCCAGTAAAGTATGTATTTGTCACCGGCGGCGTTGTTTCCGGCCTAGGAAAGGGCATCACTGCCGCTTCCCTTGGGCGTCTCCTAAAAGCCCGGGGCTACAAGGTCACCATGCAGAAATTCGATCCCTACATCAACATCGACCCAGGCACCATGAATCCTGTCCAGCACGGAGAGGTTTTTGTGACAGACGACGGCGCGGAAACCGACCTGGATCTAGGCCATTACGAGCGCTTTATCGATGAAAGCCTGACGAAAAACTCCAACGTCACTACCGGAAAGGTCTACTGGACCGTCCTGCACAAGGAACGCCGGGGGGATTTCGGCGGCGGCACCGTCCAGGTAATCCCCCATATTACCGATGAAATCAAGAGCCGCTTCCACCGAAGCACAGGCGGGGAAGGCACGGAAATCGCCATCATCGAGGTGGGCGGCACCGTGGGCGACATCGAAAGCCAGCCCTTCCTGGAGGCCATCCGCCAGTTCCAGCACGAGGTGGGCCCCGGCAATACCTGTATCATTCATGTAACTCTGATCCCTTATCTGAAGGCCTCCGGGGAATTAAAGACAAAACCCACCCAGGCCAGTGTCAAGAACCTCCAGGGCATGGGAATCCAGCCGGATATCCTGGTCTGCCGCAGCGAACACCCCCTGGATGGAGGAATCCGGACCAAAATTTCCCGTTTCTGCAATGTTCCCCAGTCCCATGTGCTTCAAAATCTGGACGTAGACGTACTTTACGAGATCCCCCTGGTCATGGAGGATGAGCATCTGGCCCAGGCTGCCTGCGAATGCCTGAACCTGCCCTGCCCCGAACCGGATCTGGCGGACTGGCGGGCCATGATCGATGCCTGGAAGCACCCCAAATACCAGGTGAAGGTGGCCCTTGTAGGAAAATACATCCAGCTCCACGACGCCTACATTTCCGTGGTGGAGGCCCTGAAACACGGCGCTGTGGCCAATCACGCCCAGGTTCAGATCAAATGGATCGATTCGGAAACCCTTACGCCAGAAAACGCCGGGGAGCTTTTGGGGGACGTGTCCGGCATCCTGGTTCCCGGCGGCTTCGGCGACCGGGGAATCGAGGGAAAGATTACCGCCATCCAGTATGCCAGGGAGCACAAGATCCCATTCCTGGGCCTGTGCTTAGGGATGCAGCTGTCCATCGTGGAGTTTGCCCGCCATGTAGCTGGGCTGCCCGAGGCCCACAGCGTGGAGCTGAACCCTGCTACTCCTGATCCGGTGATCCACCTGATGCCCGACCAGAACGGCGTGACGGACATTGGTGGAACCCTGCGGCTGGGCTCCTATCCCTGCGTTCTGGCTCCCGATTCCACGGCCTGTAAACTCTACGGCACCGGAACCATCCAGGAACGCCACCGTCACCGCTACGAGGTGAACAACGACTACCGGAAAGTCCTCACAGACCACGGCATGAAGCTGTCCGGCCTCTCCCCGGACGGGCGGATTGTGGAAATGATCGAGATTCCCTCCCACCCCTTCTTCATCGGCACCCAAGCCCATCCGGAGTTGAAATCCCGGCCCAACCGTCCCCATCCGCTGTTTGCGGGCTTCATCGCGGCCGCTTTAAAAAAGCAGGAAGCATAGCCGCCTTACGCTTTGGACACACTATCCCTTAAGATCATCGAGGGGAGGTGACACAGCTTGAAGAAAGCAGATGATTTTGACGTTGATATCCAGGCCTGTTCCGCCACGGACTGCACAGGGCTCATTCCATCCCTGCCTCAGGACGAGGCGGAGCTGGAATCCTACAAGGCCCTCTATCCCTTTGACGCCGAACAAACAGCCAAAGGCTAATTCCGGGCAAATTCCCAGAACAGCTGCGCCGCCAGAGGCATCATCTGGCGGCGTTTCTTAACCAGATACAGCCGCGAGTCCTTCCTGGGCTCTACGATAGGCTTAAAAACAAGGCGTCGCCCCCCGGCAAAGCTTTTCACCGATTCCGGGCAAATGGCTACCGCTGCGCCGCTTTCCACCAAAGGGATAATCGCCGCCGGGGAATTGTAGACGCAGAAAATATTCCGCTCCTGGGCTGCGTCGTTAAACCAGCTGTTAATCTCTTCCTGGATGGGCAGTCTGGCGGGAATGATCAGATCCTCCCCGCCAAGGCGCGAAAGGGGAACCGTCTTCCCCGTCTCCCTGGCAAGGGGAGTCTCCTTTCCCATCACCGCAAGCCAGGGCTCGCTCTTTAAAAATTCCCGGTCATAGGTTTCCATGTCAAAGGGCTCCCGCATAATCCCGATATCCGCTAGGTTCTGCTCCAGCCTCTGATTCACCTCGTCCCCGCTTCCCGCTAGTATCTGAAAATGAATCCCCGGATAGATCTCATGAAATTTCCGGATCAGGCTGCACATCACCCCCGCGCCGCAGGACTCCGTCACCGCGATAGATACCGTGCCGTAGGTGCTGCTTTTCACCATCCCCAGCTGATATTTGGTCCGCTCCATCAGGGCGATGATTTCCTCCGCCTGCTGCTTTAAGAAAACCCCTTCCTCCGTCAGCTGCACCCTGCGCTTGCCCCGGATTAAGAGTTGCACTCCCAGCTCTTCTTCCAGCTTCTGCAGCTGACGGCTTAAAGGCGGCTGGGCGATACAAAGCTTCTGGGCCGCCCGGGTAATATTTTCCTCTCGAGCCACCTCCAAAAAATATTGCAGCGATTTAATATCCATCCATTTCCCTCCTTTATCATACCTTTTTAGTATCATGCTCCATATATTATATGTATTTTATTATAGTAATACTCTGTGCTATAGTAAAGAAGATTCCATTTGTTTACATTGAAATTATGTGTTTGAGATATTTATGAAGATGGAAGACAGGCAGGCCAGCAGGATTCATTACAATATGGCGCTGATCGGAGGCTTTCTGGGGGCATACGGCGTGGTAAGCCGCGGGAATTTTCCCTCCGCCCAGACAGGGAATATGATCTCCATCCTCACCATGGCCATCGGCCGTAAGCCCCTGGATTTCCTGATCCACGTTGGAGCGCTGGTTGTATATGTAGCGGCCATTGTCCTCTGCACCTGGCTTCCGAAGCACGCAAAGATCCGGCTGCCCCAGTTAAGTCTGGCGGTCAGCTCCATAGCTGCTGTGCTGATGACCATGATCCCCATGAACGCGGATCCCATCCTGTCCCTTTATCCCCTATTTTTTGCCACCGCCTTCCAGTGGTGCAGCTTCAAGGGAGCCAGAGGTTTTACCTGCGCCACCATCTTCTCCACCAATAACCTGCGCCAGTTTTCCTCCGCAGCGGTGGAGGTATGGCTGAACCACGATGATTCCTTTTTGGATAAATTCCGTTTTTTCGGCGGCACCCTCCTATCCTTCCACACCGGAGCGGCTGCGGCTATCTTTCTGACTCTGGTCTTTGAGGAAAAGGCTTCCCTCTTCTGCCTCCTGCCTCTGGCGGCCGCCTGGGCGCAGGTGGAGACGGCCCTTCATCGGGCGGCGGCCCATCAGACGGCCTAAAATATGCTTCGTTAAAAAAAGACCTTTCCGGCGGTTTCCCCATCCGGTCAGGTCTTTTTCTTTTAGCGTTTCATAAATTATCCTCTCATAAACCTTCCAAGGAATTCCCTGGTCAGCTGATTCTCAGGATGCTCGAATATCTTGTGCGGGTCGCCTTCCTCAGCGATCACGCCTCCGGCCATAAATACCACATGGCTGGACACGTCCCGGGCGAAGGCCATCTCATGGGTCACGATGATCATAGTCAGACCCTCCTTTGCCAAGGTGCGCATTACCTCCAGCACCTCTCCCACCATCTGGGGATCCAGGGCTGAGGTGGGCTCGTCAAAGAGCAGCAGCTCCGGCTCCATGGCAAGAGCCCGGGCGATCGCCACCCGCTGCTTCTGGCCGCCGGAAAGCTGTCTAGGCTTGGCGTTGATATAGGGGGCCATCCCTACCTTTTCCAGGTAGCGCATGGCGTTGGCCTTGGCCTCGTCCTTCTTGCGCTTGAGAACCTTCACCTGTCCCACCATGCAGTTTTCCAGCACGTTCATATTGTTGAACAGATTAAAGCTCTGAAACACCATCCCCACCTTTGCCCGGTAGGCCGGGGCGTTGACCCTTCCCCCCACAATGTTCTGATCGTGGTAGAGAATCTCCCCGGTGGTGGGAGTCTCAAGCAGGTTCAGGCACCGCAGCAGGGTGGATTTGCCGGAGCCGGAGGCCCCGATGATACAGGTTACGTCCCCTGCGCGGACGGAAAAATCGATATCCTTCAAAACCAGGTTACTTCCGAAGGCTTTGCTCAAATGGCGGATTTCCAGAATTGTCTCACCCATTATTCTTGATCCTCCTTCTTCGCCTCGCTGTAGCGGTAGAGTCCGCTGGTAAAGGCCAGCGTATCGGTGGTAGCCAGATCATAGTTATCCGCTCCGTCCATCCGCTTCTCTAAAAGCCGCAGGATGCGGGAGCAGGTAAAGGTCATGATGAAGTACATGATCATGGTAATGGTATAAGCCTCAAAGTTCATGTACAGGGCTCCCGCCGCAGCCTTGGTCTTGTAGAGCAGCTCCGCGATGCCAATTACGGAAAGAACGCAGCTGTCCTTAATATTGATAATCAGGTTGTTGCCGATCTGAGGCATGATATTGCGCAGGGCCTGGGGCAGAATCACGTAAAGCATGGTCTGTACATGGGTCATGCCGATGGATTTCGCGCCCTCGGTCTGGCCCGCGTCGATGGAGAGAATGCCTCCCCGGACAGTCTCCGCCATATAGGCTCCCGTATTGATGGACAGGATAAAATAAGCGGTTCCCCTCATAGACATATTGATGCCCAGCAACGGGAAAAGGCCGTAGTAAATAAACATAGCCTGCGCCATCATAGGCGTGCCGCGGAATACCTCCACATAGACGTTTAACACCGCCTTTACCACCCACAGCACAAAACGCTTCACCGGATTGTCCCCCTTCTGGGAGGGGATAGTCTGGACAATGCCCACCGCGAATCCGATGAGGCAGCCCACCGCCGTTCCCACCAGGGCGATCACCATGCTCAGTCCGGCGCCCTGAAGCATAGACACCCCGTAGCGGTTAAATACCTCCGCTACTCTGCCGATAAAATCTGTTGGCATATCTCTCTCTCCTCACGCGCTTCTCTTTAGTTGGAAAGGGGCTGAGCCGCGATGGCCTCGTCCATCATAGCGGAAAAATCCTCCGCCGTCATGGTGGAAAGAACGCTGTCGATGGCTTCCTTTAACTCCGTATTGCCCTTCTTCATGGAAATTCCGATGTTGATCTCCTCGTCGCTGACCTGGAAATCGCCCTCGCCGCCGCCAAAGTCAAGAAGCACAAAGTCCGGGTAAGCGATCAGGGCTCCCTTTCCGGTGGGCTGATCCGTTACGACGATATCGCACTTGTCAGCATTTAAAGACATCAGCATGTCCGGAGCGCTGGCAGTGGCGGACAGGATATTGGCCTCCTCGATCTGGGGCAGGCATACGTCATACCAGATGGTGCTCTGCTGGGAGGTGCAGGTGGCGCCCTTTAAATCCGCAACGCTCTTGGCATTAGCATAGGGGCTGTCCTTCTTGGTCAGGGTTACGATGGTGGCGTAGTAGTAGGGTACGCTGAAGTCCACCGCCTGAAGACGCTCAGAGGTAATGGACTGTCCGGCAATGACGCAGTCCGCTTGGCCGGACTGAAGGGCGGGAATCAGGGAATCCCAATCCAGACGCACGATTTCCAGGTCATAGTTCAGCTCCTCGCAGATCTTCTTGGCCATCATCACGTCGTAGCCGTAAGCGTACTCGTTGCTGTCATTAATGGGCACCGCCCCGTTGGAATCATCGGGCTGGGTCCAGTTGTAGGGAGCATAGGCGCACTCCATGGCTACCTTCAGTACTTTCTTCTCTCCGTCCTCAGAAGCGGCCTCTCCCGCCCCATCTTCTGCGGAAGCGCTCTCCCCCGCAGCCTCGCTTCCCGCTGCCTGGGAATCAGAAGAAGCGCTGCTTCCGGAACCGGAACAGGCTGCCAAAGACATACCCATAACACCGGCAAGGGCCAGAGCCATCACCTTTTTTGCACTTAATTTCATAACTCTTCTCTCCTCTTTTTCTATGTTTTCCCAGTAACCGTTTCGAAGGTCCGAAACCGTTACATCTTCCCGCACAAATAAGGCCCTATCTGGAAAAAAGCAAAAAAATCACACCTGAAAACCAGGTGTGACCCCTTTGTCACCGCGATTTCCTGAGCCTTTATCCTGTGCTTAGTGTGCTCAGTATACCACAGTTTATCAGGTTTTCCAAGCCCCTTTTGCAAAAAAGCCATGGCTGCTGCAGTTTCTAGCCGATGCACTGCCTTAAAGCTTCCTTCATTTTCCTCACATATTCCCCTATATGCTCCGGCGCTTCCCGCCCGTACTGCTCCAAAATCCTGATGATAGCGGAGCCTACGATCACCCCGTCGGCATAGGCGGCCATTTTCCCCGCTTGTTCCCGGGTGGAGATTCCAAAGCCAATGGCGCAGGGAATGTCCGTGTTCTGGCGCACTACCTCCACCATGGCCTTTAAATCCGTGGTAATCTCACTTCTCACCCCCGTCACTCCCAGGCTGGAGACGATGTAGAGGAACCCTTCCGCCTCCCTGGCAATCCGGGCGATGCGGTTCTCGGAAGTGGGGGCGATGAGGGAGATCAGATCTATCCCGTATCTGCGGCAAAGGGGGAGAAATTCCTCCTTCTCCTCAAAGGGCACGTCCGGCAGGATCAGCCCATCGATGCCAATGTCCCGGCAGGCGGCCATAAAACGCTCTGAGCCGTAGGAGAACACCACGTTAGCATAGGTCATAAAGACCATAGGAACCCTTACATCCCGGCGCAGCCGCCTTACCAGCTCGAAAATTTTGTCCGTGGTCACCCCGCCTTTTAAAGCCCGGATGTTGGCCCCCTGGATCACCGGTCCCTCCGCCGTTGGGTCGGAAAAGGGGATGCCAAGCTCGATTAAATCCGCCCCGTTTTCCACCGCCGCCCGCACTGAGGACTCCGTAGTTTCCAGATCCGGATCCCCGCAGGTGATAAAGGGGATAAACGCCTTTCCATTTGCAAATGTTTCCTTAATCCTACTCATTGATATCCTCCCCTCTATAGCGAGCGATGGCCGCGCAGTCCTTATCTCCCCTTCCGGAGATAGTAATCACCATGATCTCATCCTTCCCCATCTTCGGCCCAAGCTTCCTGGCATAGGCCACGGCGTGGGCCGACTCGATGGCCGGGATGATGCCCTCAGTCCTTGCCAGATACTCAAAAGCCTCCACCGCCTCATCATCGGTCACCGGAACATACTGGGCCCGGCCCGTATCGTGCAGGTAAGCGTGCTCCGGCCCGATGCCCGGATAGTCCAGCCCTGCGGAAATGGAATACACCGGGGCAATCTGCCCGTACTGGTCCTGGCAGAAATAGGATTTCATCCCGTGGAAAATCCCCAGCCGCCCGGTGGCGATGGTAGCCGCCGTCCTGGAGGTGTCCACCCCCCTGCCCGCCGCCTCGCAGCCGATGAGCCGCACCGAGGGTTCTTCGATCAAATGATAAAAGCTTCCGATGGCGTTGGAGCCGCCTCCCACACAGGCCAGGACCGCGTCCGGAAGCCTGCCCTCCTTTTCCATCAGCTGCTCCTTGATCTCCTTTGAGATCACCGCCTGGAAATCCCGGACAATGGTGGGAAATGGATGGGGCCCCATGACGGAACCCAGGCAGTAGTGGGTATCGCTGATTCTGCTGGTCCACTCCCGCATGGCCTCGGAGACGGCGTCCTTTAAGGTGGCGGTGCCGGTAGTCACGGGAACCACCTCAGCTCCCAAAAGACGCATCCGGTACACATTTAGAGCCTGGCGGCGGGTATCCTCTTCCCCCATAAACACCACGCACTCCATGCCCATCAAGGCGGCTGCGGTAGCGGTGGCTACCCCGTGCTGCCCGGCCCCTGTCTCCGCGATCAGCCGGGTTTTCCCCATCTTTTTGGCCAGAAGGGCCTGGCCCAGCACATTGTTGATCTTGTGGGCCCCGGTGTGGTTTAGGTCCTCCCGCTTCAGGTAGATCTTTGCCCCACCCAGATCCTTTGTCATCTTTTCTGCGTAATACAGGCGGGAGGGGCGGCCCGCGTAGTCGTTAAACAGAGCCGTCAGCTCCCGGTTAAATTCCGGTTCCTTCTTATAATAATTGTAGGCTTCCTCCAGCTCGATCACCGCATTCATCAGGGTTTCCGGAATATACTGCCCGCCGTGAATACCAAAGCGCCCATTTGGATTTGTCATAGGTCAACCTTCCTTTCTTACAGCCGCCGTAAAGACCGCCATCTTATTCTCGTCTTTCTTTCCCTCTGTCTCAATGCCGGAGCTGACGTCCACCCCCCAGGGCCTTAAAAGCGCGATGGCCTCCTCTACATTTTCTGGAGTCAGTCCCCCGGCCAGAAACCAGGGCTTCTTCAAAGAGCCGTATCCCTCTTCTGCCATCTGCTCCCAGTCCAGCCTCCGTCCCGTGCCTCCCGGCCCGGAATCAAGAAGCAGGAAATCCGCCGTACAAGCTTTCATTTCCTCCAACCCCCCAGGGCAGTCCATGGAAAAGGCCTTGATCAGGGGGCGGTCCGTCATCATTCTCAACCGCCGGATGTAGTCTTCCGTCTCATTTCCGTGAAGCTGAATCAAGTCGATCACCCCTTCTTTCGTCAGTCTGGCCGCCTCTTTCTCTTCCGCCCGAACAAAGACCCCCACGGTTTTGATGGCGGGATTTAAAAGCTCCCTCAGCCTGGCCGCCTGCCGGGGCTCTACATACCGCCTGCTTTTCGGCGCAAAGACGAATCCCACATAGTCCGGAAGCATCCGGTTGGCCGCCAGGATGTCTTCCCTTCGAAAAAGGCCGCACATCTTGATGCGTGGGATACTGCTGGCCGCCTTTCCTTCCCCCATCACAGGCCGCCCCGAAGCTCTTTTAGCTTCGCTCCTTTATCCGCCGCCCGCATGAGCGTCTCCCCTACCAGTACCCCGTCCGCGCCGATCCTTTCCAGGGCCTTCACATCCTCCGTGCATGTTACGCCGCTTTCCGCGATAAAAAGCACCTCCCGAGGAATCTTATCTTTAAGCCTTAAGCAGTTTCCCTGATCTATGGAAAAATCCTTCAGGTTCCGGTTATTGACCCCTACTATAGTTGCCCCGGCCCTCAGTGCCATGGCAGCTTCCGCCTCATCGTGGATCTCCACCAGGGCCGAGAGCTCCAGCTCATGGCAGAGCCCCAAAAACTCCTTAAGCTGTCCCTCCGCCAGGATGGAGCAGATCAGAAGAACCGCCGCCGCTCCCAGAACCTTTGCCTCGTAGATCATATATTCATCCACGGTAAAATCCTTTCGCAGGCAGGGTGTCTTTACCAAACCTGCAATCTCCTTTAAGTAGGCATCCTTTCCCATAAACCATTTCGGCTCCGTCAAAACGGAGATGGCGTCAGCTCCCGCCGCCTCGTACTGCCTTGCGATTTCCAGATAGGGGAAGTCCGGCGCGATGAGGCCCTTTGATGGAGATGCCTTCTTGCACTCGCAGATCAAGGAAATTCCCGGCTTTCTCATGGCTCTTTCAAAGGGAAAGTCCGCCTTTTTCGGACACGCCAGAGCCCTTTTTTTCAACTCCTTAAGAGGCAGCCGCTCCTTCGCGGCTTCGACCCGCTCCCTGGCGTGTTCTGCCAGCTGATCTAAAATCGTCATCCTTCCACCTCCTACTCCCTGCTGATTTCGATGAAGCGCTCCAGGGTTTTAAGAGCTCTGCCGGAATCGATCAGCTCCTCCGCCAGCTCGACCCCTTCCTTCATGCTCTCCGCCTTTCCCCCGATGTAGAGGGAAGCCCCTGCGTTTAAAAGAACCGCATCCCGCTTCGGCCCCGGCCTACCTTCCAAAATTCCCCGAAGAATGGCGGCATTTTCCCGGGGCGTGCCGCCCTTAAGTTCATCCTTCGCGCAGGGCTGAAAGCCAAAATCCTCCGGCTTTATGGTATACGACTTAAACCAGCCGTCCTTGATCTCGCAGATCCTGGTTGGTGCGCTCATGGAAATTTCATCCAGCTTATCCAGACCGTAGGCCACCATGCCCCGCTTTACCCCCAGGTTGATCAGCACCTGGGCCAGGGGCTCTACCAGGTAGTCGTCGTAGACGCCCAAAAGCTGCATGGAGGGAGTGGCCGGATTAGTCAGAGGACCCAGGATATTAAAAACCGTCCGAAAGCCCAGCTCCTTTCGGATGCTCCCCACATATTTCATGGAAGTGTGGTATTTCTGGGCGAAAAAGAAGCACAGGCCCGCTTCCCTTAAAAGCCTCAAGCACCGCTCCGGGCTCTGGTTAATATTCACGCCCAAAGCCTCCAAACAATCGGCTGTGCCGCAGAGGGATGAGGCGGCCCGGTTGCCATGCTTTGCTACCTTCATGCCTCCTGCGGCGGCCACCAGGGCGGAGGTGGTGGAAATATTGAAGCTTCCCGCATTGTCCCCTCCGGTTCCCACGATCTCAAATACCTCCATCCCCGTCTCCACCTTTGTGGCGTGGGCCCGCATAGCCGCTGCGCAGCCCGCGATCTCGTCGGTGGTTTCCGCCCTGGCGCTTTTGGTGGAAAGGGCCGCCAAAAAGGCCGCGTTCTGGGTGGGAGTCGTCTCGCCGCTCATGATCTCATTCATAACGGCGTAGGCTTCCTCATAGGTTAAATCCTGTTTGTTGACGATCTTGACAATGGCTTCCTTAATCATGGGTTAGACCTCCTTTTGAATTGATGGGGTTCTGCCAAGTGCGCTGCATGTATCGCACGTAAGCGCCTAAAGGACAGGCGCTAAGTGCTCATAACGAAAAAAAATTCGCCCCTGACAGAAACTGATTGCTTCTGTCAAGGACGAATAAATAGACTCTATCCGCGGTGCCACCTTGAATTCACGGGGACTGCCCGTACACTTTGCGGGATACCATCATATCCCCGGCAACTGACGTATGCCCACACGTTGCAGAATACTGAGAACGGTTCCCCGTTCCGTTGACTGCACCCTCAGCGGTCCATTTGACAGTTTGTTTCTCACCTGACTCTCAGCACCACAGGCTCTCTGTAGAGGCATCGCTGCCGTTATCTCCGCTTCAACGGTTTAAAGGATTAAGTTTTCCAAAGAATAACACAGGACACAGGAAGTTGTCAAGCACTTTTTGTTTCTCCAAACAATTTTTCCAAATCCTTCATCACATGGAGGTAGGCCGGGACCAGAAATAAATCAGCCGCAATCCAAGCCGCCGGGCTGGCAAAGCACACGGCCCAGTAGCCCACAATGGGAACCATTACAAAGCCCATGAAGGAGCGGGCGAACATCTCGCAGACCCCGGCCAGGATGGCCAGCTTGGAATAGCCAAGGCCCTGGATCAGAAACCGCAGGACGCTGACGTAGACCAGGCCCACAAACACCAGGGTATTTCCCAGAAGGAACTGCCTGGTCATCTCCAGGATTTCCGTCTGGCTGCTATCCAGAAACAGAAGGCCGATCACATTTCCAAAAAGGAGGATCACCGCCAGGCTTAAGGCGGAGTAAATGATTCCCAGAACCGCGCCGATGCGCCTCCCCTCACGAATCCGGTCTAACCGCCTGGCTCCCACATTCTGCCCGCCGTAGGTGGCCATAGTGGCTCCCAATGCGTCCAGAGGACAGCCAAAAAAGAGGATCAGCTTGTTCCCGGCGGAAAAAGCGGCCACCGCTATCGCTCCCAGGCCGTTGACCGCCGTTTGGAGGATCACGCTTCCGATGGCGGTGATGGAATACTGGAGCCCCATGGGGATTCCCATGCCGCAGAGAATGGCCATGTGCCTCCGGCTGGGCTTCCACTCCCCATCCCGCATTTTCAGAATCTCAAATTTCTTTTTCATGTAGAGCAAGCAGAGGATGCCGGAAATAGCCTGAGCTAAAAGGGTGGCCCAACCGGCTCCCGCCACTCCCATGTCCAGCACAAGGATGGCGAAAAAATCCAGCCCCACATTTAGCAGGGAGGAAAACAGCAGGAACAAAAGGGGCGTGGTGCTGTCTCCTAAGGAGCGGATAATCCCCGAAACCAGGTTGTACAGGTAGGTGGCGGGGATTCCCAAAAAGATCACGAAAATGTAGTCGTAGGCATACTGAAAAATGTCCTCCGGCGTATCCATCCACACCAGGATATTCCGGCACAGAAGGCAGACGGCCACCGTCATCACCAGGGAAAAGGCGGCGGCCAGCCAGCCGCTGTTGGCCACAAATTTCCGCAGGGCCCCTTCATTTTTCTCCCCGAATTTCTGGGCTACGGGGATGGCGAAGCCTCCGCAGACTCCCTGACAGAAGCCGATGATCATAAAGCTGATGGCGCTGGTGGAGCCCACTCCCGCCAGGGCGTCCACTCCCAGACATTTTCCCACAATCATGGTATCCGCCATGTTGTAGAGCTGCTGAAACAGCATTCCAAACAGCATCGGCATATAGAAACCCAGGATCAGCGGCAAAGGCTTCCCCTGGGTCATATCTTTTACAGCAGTCCGAGCCATGTCAGTCGATGACCTCCACTCTCTCGATCACCGGCTGGTTCTCCGGCAGAACCGTTCCGTTTCCATCCTCCACCGGCGTATCCGCGCAGATGGCGTCCACCGTCTCCATGCCCTCGGTCACATATCCGAAGGCCGCATACTCCCCATCCAGATAGGTGCTGTCCTCATGGACGATGAAAAACTGGGAGCTTGCGCTGTCCGGAAACTGGGAGCGGGCCATGGAAATAGCGCCTCTGGTGTGGCTTAAGGGATTCTCCACCCCGTTGGAGGCAAACTCGCCCTTAATCATCTCATCGGAGCCGCCGGTTCCATTTCCCAGCGGGTCCCCGCCCTGGATCATAAATCCCTCAATAATCCGGTGGAAGGTAAGGCCGTCGTAAAAGCCTTCCTCTGCCAGCTTCAGGAAGTTGGTGGCAGTGATGGGAGCCTCGTCGGCGTAGATCTCCACCGTAATGGGCTCATAGTCCTCCATATTGATCACCACATGGTGGCGCCCGCTTACAAGCTCCTGGGCCGCTTCGCTCTCTTCTAAGGCGGATTCCGCAGTAACCTCATCTGAGGCCTCTGTTTCGGAACCGGCGCTTTCCTGGGCCTGGCTGGCTTCCTTCTGCGTTTCCTGAGGCGCACCAGAGGCCTCCGTCTCCTGCTCTGCCCCGCCGTTTCCGGAACAGCCGGAAACAGCCGCCGTTATGGTCAGAGCCGCCATGCATATGTACATCCATTTTTTCATGAACTCAAAATCTCCTTTTCTCTTACTTTCTTTGGCCTTGCCGCTCCTTATTCTAGCATCCTCTCCCTCTTCCGTAAACCCCTATCCCGGTCAAATCTGTGAAAACTTTCAGGGAATTCCTTTACGCATTTCTTAATTTTTCTTACGGTTCCACGACCTTCTTTACTTTTGGCTGTTCCTCGGCTACTATGAAGGATAGAGTTTTTGCAATGATGTACGGAAAGGAGAGCGCTCCATGGGCCTGTTATCCCTTAAGCAGCTGGCCGCCAGCTATGTTTTAACCAATATCTTTTTCCTGCTGTCCACCCCCGCCTCCTTTCTGACCCTGGATTACGTGCGCCAGATCTCCCTGGGGGGATTTTTCCTGGTCTGGCTCTTATTCGGCTTGATTTTATGCCTTCCCCGGGCAGTTCATTGCCGGAAGAAAATCCCGGCCCTGATCCCCTGCGCCGGTCTGTGCCTGGCTGTCCTCGCAGCAGGGGCGGCGGGAAATGGGTGGTTTCTATGAAGGCTCCGACCCGCCCCTGGTTCTTGGCAGGCGTAAGCCTGGCCCTGGCCTCCCTTTTATGGCTGCTCTTTACCGCAGGCCTTACCATCCTGCGCTACCGGATGAATTACGCCTCCGCCTATGACTTCGGCCTCTTTTCCCAGATGTACTACTATATGGGCAAATGCCTCCTGCCCCTGACCACCTGTGAGCGGGACGGCCTGCTGAGCCATTTCGCGGTTCACCTGTCCCCGATTTTTTATCTGCTCCTGCCCCTTTATAAGCTTTTTCCCCGGCCGGAGACATTGCTTGCAGCCCAGGCCCTTCTGGTGGCAAGCGGCCTCATCCCCCTCTGCCTCTTAGGGCGCAAGCTGCGCTTAGGCCCTGGGGCGACGTTTCTTTTCGGCCTGATTTACTGCGCTTATCCCGCCTTTATGGGCGGCTGCTTTTACGATTTTCATGAAAATGCCTTTCTCGCGCCCCTGATCCTCTGGACCCTGTACTGGATGGAATGCAGGCGTTTTAAAATCATGTGTATTTTCACCCTTTTCATCTTGCTGGTGAAAGAGGACGCGCCGGTGTACGCAGCCTGCATCGGGCTGTACCTCTTTTTAGGGAAGCGGAACTACCCTTACGGAGCCGGGATTTTCCTGACATCCTGCATCTATTTTTGCGCCGCCATCTGGTATCTGAGCCATTTCGGAGACGGGGCTATGATCAACCGCTTCGACAACTATATCTCCGACGAAAGCCTGGGGCTTCTTGGCATGTTCAAAACCATTCTGGTGAATCCCCTCTATGTGGCCGCCCAGATGCTTACCCAGGATAAGCTTATCTTTTTTCTGCAGATGCTGCTGCCCCTGGGCTTTCTTCCACTGCTCACCCTGCGCTGGCAGCGGTGGGTGCTGCTGATCCCCTTCGTGCTGATCAACCTAATGAGCAATTACAAATATCAGCACTCCATCCTTTTCCAATACACCTTCGGCTCCGCCCCCTTGCTGTTCTACCTGGCTATGGTAAATTTGCGGGATTTCAGGCTGCCTCCTTTAAAAAGCTTCCGCCCCCTGTTTTTAGGCAGCGGCCTTCTCTGCGCCGCCGCCCTGACTCTTACCGTAGGCTCCTCCAAAACCAGATACCTGGATTATTACAAAAAATATGCCCCCAAGGCCCAAAAGGCCCGGGAGCTTTTGGCCCAGATCCCAACAGACGCCGCTGTGCGTGCCTCCACCTTCTTCATTCCCCAGCTGTCCATGCGGGATGAGATCTATGTTTCCCACAGCTCCCATCCGGTGGATTATGTGGTTTTGGATCTGCGGCCAGGGTATGAAAAGGATCTTTCCCTGCTGTTAGAATACTACCAGAGGCAGGGCTGGAGCAAGGTAGGAGCGGTGGAGCAGTATGTGGCGGTGCTGCGGGTACCGGATTAAGTAATTTTACACCGCTCCCCAAATTCCCGGTAAAATTCTCCCTGCGTATAAGGCTTCAGATAAAATTCTTCCAAAAGCCGCAGATTCGCTCTCTTCGCCCAGGCCGGATCATTTTTCTCCTGAAGCGCCCTCTCAAGCTTCTTCAAAAAATCATGCCACCGATTCACAAAGGCCTCGTACTCCTTTACATTCGGCGTATCGATCCACTTTTTTACTTTCACCTTTGCCTTCGGCTCCTTGGGGCACTCGTGAACCTGGAGAAAATAGCGGAATCCTCCCCCCTCCTCGTAAAAACGGCCCAGAGGAAACATGCGGCAAAAGCCGGGGCGGAAAGGGTGAATCCGGCAGCGGCCTTCTTCATTTAAAAACAGACAGCTTTCCTCCGGCCCTGACATTTTAAGGCTCAGGAAAATGATCCCTTTTTCCACATGCAGATCCACTGCTGCGGCCATTACCTGCTTTGGCTCCGCTTTTAGCCCCAGGCAGAGCCGGTGAAAGTCCAGCGGATCCAAAACCACCGACTGCCCCATGCCTTTGCAGCAGGTGCTGCAGCCTTCACAGCCTCCGCAGTCCGCACGGACCATATCGCCCAGTCCATATAATTTCCCATCGGAAATTTCCTCCATGGAAACATGACGTTCCACTTTTTTCGCCTCCTTCCAGCCTCTTAAAGCTCCCGTTTTACAAACTTCAGAGCGTTTTCAAAAAACATCTTCTTTACATCCTCCTGCCGGATTCCCCGCTTCACCAGATATTCCGAAACAGCGGCGAATTTCTCCGGCCGGTCCAGCGTTGAAAACACGTCCGTACCGTCAAAGTCGCTGCCGCAGGCGATCACATTCTCCCCGCCCAGCTCCAGCATCCGATACACATGGCGGAAAATATCCTCCTCGTCTCCCACTCCCTCATCGCTTAAAAAACGCCGGCAGAGATTGATTCCCACCAGGCCTCCCCGGCGCACAATCTCCTGAAACTGATCCTCCGTCAGGTTGCGCATATGTCCCGCCACGGACCGCAGATTGGAATGAGTGGCGATAAAGGGCCTTTCGCCTACCTCGCAGACCTGATCAAAACCCCGGTCGTTTAAGTGGGATACGTCCACGATCATAGAAAGCTGCTCCATCTGGCGGATTACCCGGCGGCCAAATTCCGTCAGGCCCCGTTTCTCGTTGCTGTGGCCGCTTCCCAGTTCATTTTCCCCGTTCCACACCAGGCCCAGGAAGCGCACTCCCGCTTCATACAGCTCCTCCACCCGCTCTAAGCGGCCTCCCAGGCAGGCCCCGCTCTCAGCGGAGAGGATCAGGGCGCACTTGCCCTCCCCGGTAATCCGCTCCACATCCTCCCCGGAAAAGGCTTGCGCCGCCAGATGGGGCTGTTTTTTTATCAGGCTCTTTAGATAAGCGCTGTTTTGATCAAAATATTCCTCCGCCGCCTTCCCACGCACCTCATCTGGCACAAAAATAGCCATGGTCTGGCACATCCGGGTAAGCTTTTCCTGATTTCTCAATGAAAACATGGTGGCGTCGCATAAAAAGTCAGCCTTCATCTGCTGGTAGGTTACCAGTGTATCGCAGTGCAGGTCAAACAGTTCCATTTTGGTGTGCCTCCTCTGTCATTGTCCTTTTGTTACTGTCCGCTAAAGTACTAATATAATCGTCAATGTCCTGCACAATGTAACGGTCGCCCATGGTATGCAGAGATTCAAAATACTTCGTGATATATCCATAGAGGCCATATTCGTCAAAAAGTTGAGCCGCTTCCGCACCGGAAAGTCCCTTAAAATAGCGGTATCGTTCCATACAGTAAATCAAAAAATTTGATTCTCTACTCATCTCTCACGCCTCCTCCGGGTAATCATAGGTACCTGTTAAAAGTTCGTCCTGATACATGGTGTATAATGTCATAGGGCTGTAATGCCAAAGCTTTGACTCTTCATCCGAAAGCTCCCGATAGAGCTTGGACTGGTAAAAGCGGGATATTGCTTTGTTATCATCTACATTACTATTTTGGGTAATCTGCTCAATAATGGGCGGCACAATCATTGTCAGCATTGCGCTGAACTGATCCTCATTCATACAACCTCCCTCCCTTCAAAATGAAGATATTGCAAAGACTTCTCCGTTGCGAATACCAGCTGATTAAACAATTTCTTGATTTTAAGTCTTGCTAATGTCTGCTCCTTATCCAATATACCCGTCATATAGAGAGTAATCGTACTATATACATCATCGTTAGCAACTGCTCCATAAATTAGATCATATCGTTTTCCCTGATACGTGCCCTGACGATTTGCGGCTACAAAATCCGGCCATGCCTCATCTGGGCTGTTAAAGCGAAGCAAACTACACTCCTTGAACGCTACAAGCTCATCTACCGAATAAATATTTAACGTAGCAGTTCCTGTTTTGCGTCGGTCGGTGACTTTCTGCGCAAAATTTACAGCCTGATCGCGGTTAGTAGTCGTATAGAAGCCGAAACCGAAGTCCAGATAACGATTTTGCCGGATTAGCTTCGGATGGTCTACAGCAACATTGCTTCCGTGATATAAAACCATTTCAAATGCCCTCCTCTTTGAATTTGTATTTCCCCTTCCCCAGTCCAGCAACTGGCTCGATCATCCCTTTTTTTGCCATCTCTCTTATCATCTCACTGCTTCTGGTTGCCTTCAATCCAAGGATTTTCTGGACATCCGACCTGCCAAAAACCGTGTGAAAACCAAACTCCTCCAGCAATTTAGAAACATGAAAAGCCGTTTTCGCTGTAAACAAGCCTTCAATGTTCGCTTTTTTGCCTTCAATGTTCGCTTTTTCCGGCGCCTTGAAGGCCCCGCTGATGTGCAATGTGCGGTTATGAAGCGGATGGTTCTTATCTATATCCTACCCTAAGAACCAAACAAAATCAATCGCGAGCCAGCCCAAATTTTAAAAGCCACTACGGATATAAAAGTAGGAGCAGCCCCGAAAGGCCGCTCCAAAAGGCATTTACCCTATCTTCTTGGCTGATCAATTAAAACAATTCTACGCGTCCAAGCAGCATGTCGATGAGATTGCAGTGGAAAATTCCGCTGTCATCATAAAAGCTATGGGGAATATCCATGCGGACAATGATTTTTTTGAAAAAGTCTCTTGTCAGCATCAACGATGTAAGTTCAAAGGACTCTTTTCGGTCGGTGTTCATCTGAAAAGCCGACTGGATATAGATCTTTTTATCTGCATCATTCACAACAAAGTCAATTTCCCTCTGCGCATTTCCCCCACCGGTGCGGTCGGCCACAACGCCCACATCAACGGAATACCCCCGGCGCAAGAGTTCGTTGTAAATGATATTTTCCATCATGTGGCCGGGATCATACTGCCGGTAATTGAGCCTCGCATTGCGAAGGCCAATATCCGTATAATAATATTTATTCGGATACTTAAAATAGGTCTTTCCTTTCACATCATAACGCCTCGCCATAGAGACAAGGAACGAGTCGATGATATACTGCACATAGTTCGAAACCAGAGTAGGATTCACCTTTTCATTCTTCATGCTGGCCAGCGCGTTGGCAATATTCGTAGGATTCGTCAGAGAACTGATCTGCGAAGCGAGGAAATCCAAAATATCATTCAAAACATCCTCCCTCTCTATGCCATTGCGCTCTACAATATCCTTTATATATAATTCTCCGTACAGAGAGGACAAATAATCTTTTTTATCCTTTTCATCTGTTAACGCCAGCAGACGCGGCATACCGCCGTAAAGCATATAGGTATCCAGAGCCTTCCGCTCATCGCCGCCCACATAAGAGTAAAATTCCTTAAAGGACAAAGGGAATACATGAATCTGGGCGGCGCGACCGCGGAACTCTGTCGCGATATCTTTTGACAGCCCTTTCGAGTTGCTGCCGGTCACATAGACATCCAGATTCTTATAGGCTTTGAGCTCATTCAGCATATCATAGATGGAAACTTCAATCCCGGCGTTTTCCTTGTCAGTCACTTTTGTGGTAAGCTGAACCTCATCGATCAAAAGATAAAACTTCTCCTCCTGCCTTTCCGCAACAAGAGCCTCGATATATTCACAAAGTGTGATTGGATTTCTGAACTTATAGTAACGCCTCTGATCCAATTCGATTTTTATAATGTGGTCTTTTAAAATGCCCTGTGAAAGAAGGTACTCATAAAACAGTTCAAACAGCAGAACCGACTTTCCGCAGCGGCGAATACCGGTAATCACCTTGATCTCTCCGTTCCACATGTTATGAATCATACGGTCTAAATAGAAATCACGTTTAATCATCCTATCACCTCATACTTACGACGATTACGTCATTACTTTCTTGTATAGTATACCGCATTTTTCTCAAATTATCAATAAAGCCATCGATCCTTTATCGAAAAGTTACGACGTATACGTCATAAGTACAAGGCAGAATTGCCCCAAAACACTTCCTTCCGGTTATTGTGGAAGGGTAGCGCCCCGTGAAATTCATTTTCCTCCATCATCTCCAAGAGATCCCTCCGGCTCTGGTGATGGGGATAGGCCATGGTAAAGGCCTTTCCTTCTTTCAACAGCCGTTCGGTCAGGCACCCCTTCTTTACCCGCCCGGTAAGGAGGGTCAGGGCCCCTTTTTCAGCTTCCTCCCTGGCCAGCTCCTGGCTTTCCGGCTGCTCTAAGTGGGTGTCGCCGATGAGAAGGACGTCATACTCCCCCTTTTCCAAGGCGCTGATGGGATTCTCTTCCAAAAATCGCCGGATCTCCTGGGCCGCCTCAGGCCGGACCCACTGGCTATAGGAGAGTGTCTGGCGGGTCAGCTTCACCATATTCTCCTCCGCCCCGATTCGAACCTCCGGCAGATCTCTGCGCAGCATGCATATGATCTCCAGCCCCCTTCCATATTTGGGCAGGGGCATCACAACCCGGCGGCCCTCCTTCACGATCTGGCGGATCCGCTCTGTCATGGCCCCTCGCAGCCCGTCCCCGTCCTCCTCATAGCCCACATGGGCGCAGTCTAAGATGGCCAGATCCGCCTGCCGCCCGCGAATCGGGTCCACCGCGTAGGCCAGAGTCCGCTTCTGATAATCCCCGGAATAAAGAAGGCTTCCGAAAGCGCCGAAAAAATGGAGCCAGATGCTCCCCGCGCAGTGTCCCGTCCGTCCGTAAAAGAAGGAAAGTCCCCCTTTTAAGGTCACCTCTTCCTCCAGCCCGCCTTTCGGGTCAGGAAGGAGGATGGTCCGATCGTAGTCGATTCCCGCGCATTTGACCGTTGGGGCGGCAGCTACCAGCCACCCCTTAAATCCGGCTTCCCTGAAATGCTCAAAGGCCCCGCTGTGATCCTTGTGGCAGTGGCTTAAAAACAGGTATTCCGTCCGGCGCAAAAGCTCCGGCTCTACTACCGGAAATGGCTGCGGGTCCGTGTCCATGATGCCGCAGTCCAGCATCGCGTACTTATTTTTCTGAAAAGGAAACAGGAAGCAGCTGCGGCCATGCTCCCCGTATCCCCCTTTAACGATCAATGGAACCATAGACATAAAGCTTCTCCTTCTCCACCTGCACATACCCTTTTGCCTGTTCCGGAATGGGTTCTTCATTCAAGATACAAAATTCCTGTCCGCTTCCGGCCTTCATTTTCACCCGGTAACAGCCGCCTTCAAAGGTAGAAAGGATGGACTGGGCCAAAAAGCAGTTGCCCGCTTTTTTCTCCCCCAGCCAGCGGCCATCCTCGGGCCTAAAGCGAAGTTCAGCCAAAGGCCCGCCGCCCAAGGAAGCAGCCCCCTTTTCCTGATGGCTTCCGCCGCAAAAATATAATCCAAAAAGAGCGTCCTCCCCCACCTGAACCCGGCAGCCGTCCCGGCCATCCACTCCTAAAAGTTTCACCTCTTTTAAGTCGTTTCCCGCTCCCAAAAGCCCGGCCACCAGCGCGGTCTTTGGCCGCAGGTAGCAGGTTCTGGGATCATCCGCCTGATCGATCATCCCGCCGTTCATGACAATAATCCGGTCCGCCATGGCAAATGCCTCCGACGGGTCATGGGTCACATGGAATACCGTGGTTTTCAGCTTATGGAAAAGGTAGGACATCTCCGTGCGCATCTCAATTCTCAGCTGCACGTCCAGGTTGCACAGGGGTTCATCCAAAAGGACAATGGAGGGCTTGGTTACCAAAGCTCTGGCGATGGCCACCCGCTGCTGCTGCCCGCCGGACAGCTCCGCCGGGTATCGGCCTAAAAGCCCGTCCAGATGCAAAAGGCCTACGATCTCATCTACTCTCGCCTTAATCTCCGCCGGGGCGATTTTCTGAATCTTCAGGCCGTAAGTGATATTGTCCTCCACCTTCATGTGGGGCCAGAGGGCAAAATCCTGAAACACCATGTTGATGCCCCGCTTCTCCGCCGGAAGATTGTGGCGGGGGCCGGAAACCTCCTGTCCCCGGATGCGCACCATGCCCCCGTCTAAGGGCAGGATTCCGGCGATAATCCGCAGCAGGGTGGATTTTCCGCAGCCCGAGGGGCCCAGCACGCTGATGATTTCCCCTTCCTCCACCTTCAGGCTGATTCCGTTTAATACCTGGGTTTTCCCGTATTTCTTTTTTACATTCTCAATCTCAAGTATGGTCTGCATTCCGGTTCCTCTTTCCAAATAACTTGCTGTTTAAAATCAATTCCAAAAGCAGCATAATCGCCACAATAAAGGTTCCGCCTACAATGGTGGCTGCCGCCGCGTAGCCAAAATTTAAGTCATTGTAGGAATCGCTGATGTACACCGGCAGGGTGCTGTAGTTGGGCGGATACAGGATAGTGGTGATGGCCAGATTGAACACGCTTCCGCCAAAAGCCGCCAGCACCGCCGACACCATGCTGGAGTGCAGAAGGGGCAGCAGAATGGTCTTAAGCCTTCTCCCCAGCCTTGCCCCCTGTACCTGGGAGGCGGTTAAAAGCTCCTGGGGCACCTTGGACATGCCGCCCACTAAAACCCGGTTGATGAGAGGCACTGCCGAGGCAACGCTTGCCAGCACCAGGATGGAGGGCTTACCGTAAAGGTTTAAGCCCAAGGGCTGAAGCCATTTCTGATTCCACACGAAAATATATCCGATGCCCAGCACCACTCCCGGCACCGCCATGGCGATGAGGGTCAGCATGTCGATCAGCCGCTTCAGCTTAAACTGAGAGTAGGTAAGGATATAGGCTACCGCAAATCCCACCAGCAGGCCAATGACAGCCGCCACCGCCGCCAGGCTCAGGGAGTGGCCCACGCCCACCAGCAGCTCCCCGTCCATCTGCAGCACGTTCCGATAGTTGTCCAGGGTAAAGCGGAATTTCTCGATGCTGAATGAGTCGGAAAAGGACATAATCAAGTTGGAGCCCACGGGAATCCCTAGGGCGATCAGACTAAACAGCGCGCAAAGGACCGTCAGAAGGCCCGTCAGGCATTTGCCCGCCCGTTTCGGCGTCACCTGCTCCGTACCGCTTCCCAGAAAATCAAAGCGCCTGCGTCCCATCATGTAAAACTGAAGGCCCATGGCAATGACGATCATCACCACCAGATACAGGGATAATACCCCTGCCATATCAAAGCGCACCGGCGAGGAGCAGATGGCGCTGTAGATGGTGTAGGGCAGGGTGGGGAAGGAATAAACCGCCGTAATGGTGGAGGACATTCCGTAATCTCCCACGGTGTCCATGAAAATCAGCATAGCCGCCGAAAAGTAAGTGGGCATGCACAGGGGCAGCTGGACGCTCATCCACGCCTTAAAAGGGGAAGCCCCGTTCATCCTGGCCGCGTGGACCAGCCGGGCCGGATACCACTCCAGGGCCGCCTTGATGGCCACGTAGGCCATGGGAAATTTGCACAGCACCATCACCGTCACCAGGCCGGGAAAGCTGAACAAAAATTTGTTCATTCCCTCAATGCCCAGCCAGGAGCGGGCAATCCCGTTTCCGGAAGCAAAATACACCCAGCCCTGGGCCAGAATAAAGGAAGGCATAATCATCAGAATCCAGCTGACAAGATCTAAAAGCTTTGCCAGGGGAAAGTCGTACTTGACCCGGACATGGGCCAAAACTCCCGCCAGCAGAAGGCCCGCCGCCGTGGTGCATAGGCTCATCGTGGCGGAATTGATAAAGGCCTTCTTCCACAGAGGCCGCACAAATACGTCCAGCACCAGGCTCAGATTTCCTAAATCCAGCTCGTCAAATGCCAGGCCCGGGCATACCACCTGAATCAGCACCGTCACCAGCGGCAGCAAAACCAATAGGGTGAGGATTCCCAAAACCAGGGAACCCGCAATATTTTCTCGTAATTTCATGGCAGATACTCCATTTTCACCGGTTATAAAAAGGCCCCTTTTGGATTCGTCCAGGGGCCCCTCCTACTTGCGTTTTTTTCTTTACAGAGCGGACATATCCGCAAACCAAGCCTTGATATCCGCCTCGTTCTCAGCTCCGAAAACCACATCCGCAACCGCCAGCTTGGCGTCGGCGGCGCGGTCTTCCTTCTGCTCTATCCCTTCTACCGAAGGCTCAAAGTAGCCCTCGTCGCCGGTATTCACCAGGGACTGCTGAGTCTTAGCGTCCAGCAGGAAGTTGACGAACATCTGCGCAATCTCCATCTGATCCGTGGAAGCGTTGATGGCCGCTACTCTGGTGGAGCCGGGAGCGCCCTCCTGGGGCCACACAATGGTGATGGGCTCGCCGCTGTTTACCATCTCATAGGCATTGCTCTCCTGAAGGAGGGCCACGGAAATCTCCCCGCTGGCCAGAGCCTGGACTACCTGGGGATTCTTGGGGTATACCTTTAGGCCCTGCTCAAAGAGGGTGGTAAAATACTCCTGTCCTCCCTCCATTCCCTTGGAGTCCATAATCTGGGCCGCCAGAGGATAAGCGGGAGCGGCTACGCCCGGGTCCGCCATGCCCACCTGATCCGCGAATCTGGGGTCCGTCAGGTCGTCGATGGTCTTAGGAGCCGTTGTCTCATCGTATACGTCATTGCGGTACACCAAAACGCCTGCCGCGTGGGTGCCGGTGGGGAAGAAGCATTTGTTCTCCGGAACCAGGCCAGCGGAAAACTCCGTCAGGTTCGCCGCGTTTTCCGGCTCCCAATCCGTCAGCAGGGAACCGTCCTGGGACAGATTGTAGATGTCATACATAGAATCGATCCACACCACATCCCACTGGGGATTGCTCTTCTCCGCCTCGATTCTGGACATGGTTTCCGCGCCGTTTCCAACCACCACCTCTACCTCGTAGCCGGTAGCCTCCTTAAACATGTCGCCGATCACCGCGTCAAAGTCATTGAGGTACACCAAAAGGGGCTCGGTCTGCTCCGGGGCTTCCCCTGTTTCTCCGCTTTCTGTACTCTCCGCGCTTTCTTCCGTATCCGCCCCCTGGCTGTCCTGAGCTTGTGAAGCGCTCTCCGCCTGGCTGGCAGTCTCGCTTTGAGCCTCAGTGGTTTCGGCAGACCCGCTGCCGGAAGAACAGGCCGTCATACCGGCTATCATACAGGCGCAAAGGCCCAGGGCTAATATTCTTTTTTTCATGATCTTATCCTCCTTAGACTATTCTGGCCGGCTGCCTATAGCCGCCAAATTCAATACTTTGATTGTACACGAAAAGCGTTGTTACAAATATCACAAACCCGTAATGCTTCGGTAAATTCTCCGTAAAAAAATACCGCCTCCCCAAAGGACACGGTATTTTTTCAACGATTTGGCACGGATCTGCCTATCTAATTTCCCATATTTTTAAGTGCGGCCAGTATCATCCTTTCAGCCTGCTGATACTCCCCTTTCCGCTGCACAACGAATCCGTGATTGCTGTGCAAAAACCTCTTTCCGTATACCGGAACACCCTGAGCCAAAAGTCTCTGATGAAAGGCTGCCCCTTCATCGCAGAAGGTATCATTTTCACAGTAGATCATCAGCGTTTCCGGCATCTTTGCCAGCTGCTTATCGGAGGCCAAAAGAGGGCTGCAGTATACCTGCCCGGCGTCCTCCGGATCCACATACATTTTATTGTAAAACTCCGCCTTCCAGGCCGGAATCCGAGGGTTGCTGTCCGCGTTGCGCTTCTGCCCCACCGGGGTTTTCATATCAAGCCCTGCGTAGTCCAGGATTTGAAGAGCGGGGATAAACTCTCCCTGGTCAATGGCCATTAAAATGATTGCCGCTGTCAGATTCCCCCCGGCTGAGTGACCGCCCACTGCAATCTGATCACGCAAAAATCCCATCTGCTCCCCATTCCGCGCAAAATACTGAAGCACATCATAGCAAGCGTAAACCTGCCCCGGGTAGCGCATAGCCGGAGACGGCACGTAATCAATATCCGCCACCCCAACGCCGCCTCGGCTGCAAATATTGCGGCAGAATACAATATCCTGATCCCTTCTTCCCTTGATGAATCCGCCTCCATGAATATTAATCAGAAGCGGAATTTTCTTCTCTGGGTTCTCCACCCCAACTGGGCGGTACATATGGACTAGGGTTTTTCCAACCCTTGTATCAATTTCCATATCCCACTCTCTTCCTGCATGGAAGCGTTCCAGTTCCTCCGGGGCAAGTCTTCTGCCCGCTCCGCTTTCGCGGATTTCCTCCGCGATCGCCTGCTCCTGCGGGCTTACCACCAAATCCTTCCATAGTTTCTGAGCCATATTACATTCCTCCTGTTTCTAGTCCATCTAAGCTCCCAATACCCTTACAGGAAGAAGGAGAAGAAAAACGATGCGATAATCAGCACGATTCCTCCACCTACACGGCTGGAAAGCTGTGCATAGCTGATCAGCTCCAGGCGGTTTGCCGCACCCAATACCGCAATATCTCCGGAACCGCCCCGGTTGGCCATGCAGAGGCCCGCTGTAATGGCGGAGTCGATGGGATAAAAGCCTACCAGCTTCCCTACGATCGCGCTGCCCACAATCGCTCCAATCACGATCACAAGGGCGATCAAAATGTTAGATGGGCTCGCAGCCGCTACTAATTCCATTAGATCAAAATCAACACCCATAGCCACCATAGTCAGCATACCCACTACGGAAACCATAAATCCCTGGACATTTTTAGCGGCAGCCTTTATATTGGCGGGAATCACTCCCAAAGCCGCAATAATTACTACAAAAATAATGCTGTAAGCAAAGTTGTGGATCTGAGCTCCGAAAATCGTCGGGAGAATCATCTTGCTGAACAGACGGCCCACCGCAAAAATCGTTCCCAGAAGCAGAAGGGCTCCACAATAATCATTTAAGCCCACCTTTACCTTAACGGATTCCTTAATCAGCTTCGTATCCACCGGCATGATGCTGGTGCCATCTCCCGTCAGGCTAGGCTTCACCTGGCCCAGACGGTTTAAAAGAGCGCCTGCCACAATACAAAATACGTTTGCTATAGTCAGAATAATAATCGCAAAGGAATAGTAATTGGCCGCCGGCTCCCCGCTGATCTGCTCATAAATCTGGGATAAGGGCACAGCACCGGCTCCATTTCCTCCCCCCATGATGGGCAGCACATATTTAATCACCATATCCACAGGTGAAACTCCAAAAAGCAGTCCTACCGCTGTTCCAAACAGAGCGGCTCCCACCAGGCCTCCTAAAATAGCCGGAATATAGCCGCCAAAGCTGCGCAGCAAAACTCCTCGATCCAGAGAAAGGATTGAACCAGTAATCAGCGCCATAATGAAAACGTTCAGTATATTCACATCCCCCTGCACCATATCGCCAATCAAGGTCACATATGTCTCCGGAATCAGATTAAACTGCTTTAACACCGCCGTGCCAAAGAAAATCATCAGCAGGCCGCCGCCAATATAGGTATTCCAGATTGGGAGCAGCTTTCCGACCTTATTTAACAGAATGGAAATCACGCAGCATACCGCAATAAACGCTGTAATATCGGTTCCCAAAGCTCCCGTGTACATTACCGCCAGGATAATTAACGAACAGAGCGCATACAGCCACAGGGGCATACCGCCCAGATCGTTGAACTCCTGCCATAAGGATTTCTTTTCTTTTGTTTCACTCATCTTTGTCCCCTCCTATAATATTTTTGTGGTTACGTCCCTATTATAGGTTCTTCTGCAACCGCAGTAAAATAGGAGTATTTGATGGCGCTATCAAGAAAAGGAATCGCGGCTTTTATTGGAACCAGTTTTCCGCAAGCTGTATGAAGGCGTTTACAAAATCCGTCTTTTCCGTCCGCTTCGAATAGATCAGCCAGGTTCCCCGCTCCACCGGCTGGCCGTTCCGGTAATAAACCGGCTGATGCCACAGCCCGCTTTCCTCCAGCTGCTTTGGGTCATAAAATCCCACCGTATAACCTACACCCTTTTTTACCATCTCCCAGGCAATGTCCACTAAGCGGACTGTCACCAAGCTTCTGGGAATCTCCTGGAAACGCTCCTTCCACCAGCGCTCCAGCAGACTGCGTGTTGCATCCCCCATAATACAGTCAACCCGGCATTCATCCAAAATCTCATCCTCCCGCAGGGGCCTGGCGCATACTAGATATGCCTTTTCCGATAGCAGCTTCCGCTTATAAAGATCACAGTCGTACTCTCCCCTGATAAACGCCAGATCCGAGGTGCCATCAGTCAAGAAATTGGTCAAATTATGGCTGTGGGCGCTTTGAACATCAAATGATATTTTGGGGTATTTCTTTTGGAATTCTAATATTAGATCAGACAAATACTGCTTCGCAAAAGTAACAGAAGAAGCCACCCGGATGGTTCCAATGCCTTCCTGCTTAAAAGACTCAATCCGCCGGTCAATGCCGCTGCGAAACTGCAGGTACAGCTCCGCCTGATGCATCAGGAATTCCCCTTCCTTTGTAAACTGAACCCCTTTGTTGCTGCGAATCAGAATCCTGGTTTGAAATTCTTCTTCTATATATTGAAGTCGTTTCGTCAAAGTAGGCTGAGCTATAAACAACTTTTCCGCCACCTTTGTAATATTAGGTGTCATATAGAGCTCATATAAAATTTTCCAATCCGTATCCTTCATCTTTTTCGCCCTCTTTCTTTCCTGATTTTTCTATTTTACCTCAAAATGCTGCTCCTGTCTGCTGTTTTATTGCCGCCTTCCTAAGTTTCAGAACATCGGAATATATATCATATTGACAGACCGCCCCAAATGAGATACGATATGTAGTGCATATTTCAAGTGCAGACTACAAGATGAAGTAATTTTTTGGAAATCGGAGGATTCTTATGAACGTTCGCAAACGAAGCGGCAAGGTAGTCCCCTTTGACGCTGAATTTATTTCCAGAGCTGTCTCCCTGGCCTCTGCGGCGGCGGGAGAGCACGACGAGGACACCATCGCCGACGTTACCCAGGCGGTGACGGAGAAGTTAAAGGCCCGCAAGGAGGAAATCTGGGACATTGAAACCATCCAGGATACGGTGGAGGAAACCCTGTTTGAAAAGAAGTGCTATCAGACCGCCAAGGCCTACATCCGCTACCGGCTGGAAAAAGAGAAGGAGCGCAAAAGCGCCGACTGGAAAGAGGGCATCTTAAGCCAGGAATTTTTAAGTCCTTACAAGCATTCCCCCAATCCCATGGACCAGCTGGGAGCCTTTGTCTACACCCGCACCTATTCCCGCTTCCTGCCCCGCCTGGGCCGCCGGGAATTCTGGTGGGAGACGGTCTGCCGGGCGGTAGAGTACAACTGCTCCCTGGCTCCCACCTCCCGGGAAGAAGCGGAGAAGCTCTACGATAATATTTACCATATGCGCCAGTTCCTCTCCGGACGTACCCTCTGGGTTGGCGGTACTCCGGTGGCGGATCAGTACCCCATGGCCAACTACAACTGCGCTTTTACGGTTATTGACAGCTTTTCTGCCTACCACGACCTGTTCTACCTGTTGATGGTAGGAAGCGGCGTAGGCGTCCGGGTGCTGAAATCAGATGCCGAAAAGCTTCCGCCCGTGCGCACGGACCTGGAAATCCTTCATAAATCCTACGATCCCCTTCCTCCCCAGGAGCGGCTGGAATACACGGACCTGACCTTCTCCCGCGACACCGCTACCCTGGCCATCGGCGATTCCAAGGAGGGCTGGGCCCAGGCGCTGACCCATTATTTTGATATTATCACCAACCGGGAGTACCGAGGCGTAAAGCGCCTGGTGGTCATCTACGACTCTATCCGCCCCAAGGGGGAGCGGCTTAAAACCTTCGGCGGCACTGCCAGCGGCTTTGGCTCCATGATGACCATGATCGACAAGATCCACAAGGTAATCAACGCCGCAGGCTCCCGTGCAGGGGCGGACTGGGTGGCCCTAAAGCCCATCGACCTGCTGGACATCGCCAATATCATCGGGGAAAATGTGGTTTCCGGCGGCGTCCGCCGTACCTCGGAGATCGGCCTCATCGATGCCGACGACGAAACCTGCATCAAGGCCAAGAGCAACCTGTACCGCCAGGTGGGAGGACGCTGGGAGATTGACAAGTCCATCGCCCACCGCCAGATGAGCAACAACTCCATCTTCTACCGGGAAAAGCCCACTAGAGAGAAGCTTCACTGGCATTTGCAGCAGATGCGCTACTCCGGCGAGCCTGGCTGGATCAATGAAATCGCGGGGGCCAAACGCCGTCCAAACTTCAACGGCTGCAACCCCTGCGGAGAGATCCTGCTGGACAGCCACGGCCTTTGCAACCTGACCACCCTGAATGTGATGGGATTTGTAAAGGAGGACAGCACGCTAGACCGGAAAGCTCTCCTGGAGGCTCAGCGCCTTTCCGCCAGAGCCGGTTACCGCATGACCTGCCGCGAGCTGGAGATGTTCTCCTGGAATGCAGTGCAGCAGCGGGACCGCCTCCTTGGCTGCTCCCTCACCGGATGGCAGGATATGGTAAACGCCACCGGCATGAGCCGTGATGAGCAGATCAGCCTTTTGGAGGAGCTGCGGGAGACAGCCCACAAGGCTGCCAAAGACATTGCAGCCCGTTTAGGAGGCAATGTGCCTCTGCTGGTCACCACCTTGAAGCCGGAGGGAACATTGTCCCTGCTGCCTACCGTGTCCAGCGGCGTCCATTACTCCCACTCTCCCTACTACATCCGCCGCATCCGCATCACCGCCGCGGATCCCTTATGCCGGGTCTGCGAGGATCTGGGCTATCCGGTGCTTCCGGAGGTGGGGCAGGATCCCCAGGATCCCACCACCAAGGTAGTGGAATTTCCCGTGAAGGCTCCTGCCGGACGGGTAAAGGCCGATGTGTCCGCCATCGAGCAGCTGGAAAATTATAAGATGTTCATGGAACATTATGTAGACCACAACTGCTCCATCACCGTCCATGTGCGGGACAACGAGTGGGACGACGTGGAACAGTGGGTATGGGACAACTGGGACGATGTGGTGGCCCTCTCCTTCTTAAGCTACGATGACAGCTTCTATGAGCTGATGCCATACGAGGCCATGGACGAGACAGAGTATGAGCGCCGCCGCGCCGCCATGAAGCCCTTTAATCCTTCCCTGCTCTCCCGCTACGAGAGAGAGGAGACGGAGCTGGATATCGGCGACCCCGAATGCGCGGGAGGAGCCTGCCCGGTTCGGTAAAAATAAGCAAAAATTCCCTCTGGCGATCCAACCGAAATGGATTGCCAGGGGGAGTTTTTCGTTCAAACTCTGCGGTTATTCCGACACCGCCGCTGTCTCTGCCTGCCTTACAGCCTCCTGCCACTGAGCCTCACTCAGCCGCGCGCACTTTTTCACCATTTCCGGGGCCGCGCCCTCTTTCAGCATGCGGACCGCAATCTCAACCTTTTCTTCTGTCCTGCCCAGCTGCCGTTCCTCCATAAACGCCCTTTTTAATGCCTCGCACATATTGATGCTCTCCTTTCCTTCCTGGATCGTCTCGTTTAGCGCCTTCTCCAATTTTTTCGTCGTTCTTGTCACCACCGCCGCTGTATATGCCGTCTCCAATCCCACTGACTGTAGGGTTTCCGGCATTTGCCGGCCTGCATTCTGGTACATCTCATGAACTGCCTGGAACAGCTGGAAGACATCTTTATTCTCAAAGGGATATTCCTCCATCTCATTGACGCAGATCAGGCGCGCCGGAGCATAGTTCTGAAAATAAAAATCTCTTTCATCTCCCGCCTCAAACTCCATCATATCCTCCAGGCTTCTGGGACCGTCCCATTTGCTTTCTCCCCAGTAAATAACAATCGTATAGCAGGGAATCAGACGGTCTTCCTTTTTCATACCTGACAAAAACTCATCAACATTATGATACGCCTTTTCTCTTCGGTTTTTCTGAATCATCCCCGCAGCTCTCCTCAAATAAGTAAGTGCGTCATAAATCATCGTTCTCAAAGGCATTGCATAATGAATGTGCTGCTGGTTCTCAATTCCCAGAATCCGCAGACAGGTTCCGTCTCCGGTAAATTTGATCACATCTCTAGTTCGCTTCAGTACCTCCTGCAACTCACGGCTCAGGATGTTTACTGAACTATTGGTATCCATCTCCCGCAGCTCTTCTGGCGCAACCCGCCGTCTTTCCCGAAACAGGCAGCCGTTAAATACATCGGCGAACCTTTCATTATCCCGAAAAAATTCCTGCAAAGCTACATCTGGGGAGGTGTTTTTCAGGTTAATCCTTTTCCGTCTCCCATGCCCACATTTTCCAGACCTATTTCCCATAAGTACAATTCTCCTTTCATGATACAGCATTTTTCTTTTTCTGTAAATCTTTCTCTTGGTATGGTTCCGGAATGAGATAGATCGCAAATAGAACCTGAAAAGATTGACAGACGCCTTTCGGCTTAGAATTTTTGACACAATATTTGCTAGATGTATTTATACTATCACGGAAATATAATCCTTACAAGCCCCTAATTTAATCTGGCTAATCAACAGCGGGAGACCACCCAATCCGGCAGTCTCCCGCATACTCCAATCAATATTAGATATGATTCGCCACCTCGAAGGCGTCCCAAATCCCATACATAATATTGGACACCTTCTTGGCGTCTCCCAGCAGATAAATCTCCGGCACCTCGAACTCCAGCTCATGGTACAGAGAATCTTCCTCCTTGTAGCCTACAGCCAGAATCACGCTGTCGCAGAAAATCTCCTTCTCCCCTTCTCCGGTCTGGGCCTTTAACACGCCCTTCTCATAGGACTTTACCCTGGCTCCTGTCACTACCTCGATCCCCTTATAGGGAACCAGGCGCTCCAGCATATCCTTGTTGGCATGGCAGAGTGGGCCGTTCACCGCCAGGATCTTGTCCAGAGCCTCCACGATGGTCACCTTTTTGCCCTGCTCCCGCAGCCAGAGGGCCGTCTCGCAGCCAACCAGGCCGCCGCCTACAATCACTGTGGACTGGCCGCAGTCCTTCTCCTTTAAAAGCACCTGGGAAGCGGTGTAGACCTTCTCGTCATCCCCCAGGGAGAATATCTTGGGAACCGACCCCGTAGCCAGAATCACCGCATCGAAGTCTCCCGTCAGAACCTCGTCCCTGGTCACCTCATGGTTCAGGTATACCGGAACCCGCAGCTCCTTTAAGGTATGGTCATACCAGTCCGCTAAGGCGATGTCATCCTCCTTGAAATCCGGCGCCCCTCCGGGAATCAGATTTCCTCCAAGACGGCTTCCCTTCTCATAGAGAACCGGCTCATGGCCCCGGATGGCCAATACCCTGGCCGCCTCGCAGCCTGCCACGCCGCCGCCTACAATCAGCACTTTCTTCTTTCTCAAGATCGGCTCATAGGCCATATCCCGCTCCCTGGCTGCCTGGGGATTAACCGCGCAGTTGATCATGGAATACTCCTGAACTCTTCCCATGCAGCCCTCCTGGCAGGAAATGCAGGGACGGATGCAGCCGGTACGGCCTGCCCGAAGCTTATTTACATAATCCGGATCCGCCAGCAGGGGACGTCCCAGGCTGATGATATCGCATTCGCCCTTCTCGATGGATTCCGAAGCCATGTCCGGGTTATCCATGCGCCCCGCGCAGAGCACCGGCACGTCCACCGCTTCCTTCACCATCTTGCAGTAGGGACGGTACAGCCCCTTCTCCTGGTACATGGGCGGATGGTTCCACCACCAGGCGTCATAGGTTCCCACGTCCGTATCCAGGGCGTCGTAGCCGTACTCTACCAGAAGCTTGGCGGCCTGAAGCCCTTCCTCAATGTCCCGGCCTTTTTCTTCAAACTCTTCGCCCGGAAGCGCGCCCTCTCTCCAGTCCTTGATCATGCTCTTGACACTGAAGCGCAGGGCCACGGGGAAATCCTTGCCGCAGCGGGCCTTAATCTCCTCCACCACTTCCCTTGCGAAGCGCAGCCGGTTCTCTAAGGATCCGCCATACTCATCCGTTCTCTGGTTAAACATAGAGATAGCGAACTGGTCCAGCAGATACCCCTCATGAACCGCGTGGATCTCCACCCCGTCAAATCCCGCCCGCTTGGCGTTGTAAGCCCCGTCTCCAAAAGACTTGACGATGTTGTGGATTTCCTCCACCGTCAATGGGCGGCAGATCTTATCCAGCCAGCGGTGAGGGATGGCGGAAGGAGCTACCGGCGGGAACTCGCCCAGGTTGGTGGGAATGGTGACACGTCCGAAACCAGCGGACATCATCAGAAAAATCTTGCTGCCATAGGCGTGAACCCGCTCCGTCATTTCCCGGCCTGTGCGGATAAAATGAACCGGGTTAAAGGTGGAATTGGGACAGTTTGGCATGCTCTGGGTTTCCACCTGGCAGTCGGAAAACGTAACTCCCGTAATGATCAGGCCCGTACCCCCCTTGGCCCGCTCGGTGTAGTAGTCAATGCCCCTCTGATTAAAGCCGCCCTGAGCATCCGCCAATCCCAATGGCCCCATAGGCGCCATGGCAAAGCGGTTCTTGATGGTCACAGAGCCAATCTTCGCCGGTGTAAATAAGTTCTTGTACTTCATAAGCTTCTCCTTTCGTTATTTCTTTAACAAAATAATACCACAAAAAAATGCCGCTCACCATCAACGATCCATTGATGGGCGGCAAATCTTTGTTGTGGGTCCGGCGGCAGGATGAGACATCAGCGGGGCAGCTTCTTTCTCAAATACGCCGCGAACATTCGGATATTTTCATACTCCATCGTCTCCCTCCGGCTAGCGCCGTAAACCTCCCATTTTAAGCCTTCCTCAAAGGGCAGCAGCTTCATCCCCTCCATCTGAAATTCCTCACAGAAAAACTCCGGCGCCACCGCGAGCCCCACCTTCTGGCTGCACAGCCGGTAAAGCCCCGCCCCATCGGCTGTCTTAGCCACAATATTAGGCGCGATGCCCTTTAAGGCGCAGCAGGCCGTAAAATCGTGGTACAGGCGAAACGATTCATTCATCAGAAGCAGCGGCTCCCCCTCCAGTTCTGCCAAGCATACCTTTTCTTTTCCATACAAAGGGTGTCCCTTGTAGGCCATCAGGCAAAGGCGGCAGCCGGTAATCCGCCTGGTTTCCACCTTTTCCTCCTTCCAGTCCCCGACTATAAAGCCATACTCGATCTCCGAGGACAGAAGCTTCTCCTTTACCTGATGGTTCGGATATTCCCTCCACTCCAGGCGAAGCCCCGGATGCTCCTTTCCAAAAGCAAGGATAACCGACAAAGGCAATAGGTTCAGCACCCCGTTGGCGCAGCCGATTCTCAGGCGCTCCTTCCGCTGCTCCAGCTGGCGAAGCTCATGCTCAATCTCCTCCATTTCCTGGATCACCCGCTCCGACTTCTCATAAAGGAAGCGCCCCCCTTCCGTAGGCTCCATCCCCTGGGCGGTGCGAAAAAACAGGGAAGCCCCCAGCTCTTCCTCCAGCTGGCGGATATTTTTGCTCAGGCCCTGAGGCGTAATATAAAGCCGTCTGGCAGCTTTCCCAAGGCTCTTTTCTTCATAAACCGCCTGGAAACATTTCAGAATCTTTGTGTTCATCTGCGCCTCTTATTTCCTCCTATACTTCCAGTCCCAGTCCCGATCCTTCCCCGGCTCCGGAATCAGCCTTGCCGCCGAACGGAACAGATCATCGGCGATGGTTCTCGTTACATCCGCAAGCTCCAGCTGTTTTAAGTCAAAGGCCTTTTCCACCGCCTCTTCTCCCAGCCACGCTCCCAGAATATTTCCGCAGATTGCTCCCGTGGAATCGCTGTCCCCCTTATGGTTGACCGCGGCCCGTATCCCGGCGGCAAAATCATTCTGATGGCGCACAGCGCAGAACACCGCGATGGCCAGGGCCTCATCTGCCACCCAGCCCTCGCCCAGCCGATGGATCCCCTCCAAATCCGGCACGCTTCCATCCAAAGCAAGCTCCACAGCCTTCTTTAACAGGCCGCTGCCGCCGAAGCAGTGATACACTGCTTCCTCCAGGGAATTGCAGCGCTGTGGGCTGTACTGAACGATCTCCCAGATCAGAGCGGCCAGCGAGGCAGATGCTTCCCTGGCTGCCGGATGCCCATGAGTAAAATCCGCATCCACATGGGCCATCTTAATCACTGCATTCGCTTCCTCTCCCCTGGAAAGCGGATCATAGCCCACGCTCAGTCCATAAGGCGCCGCCCGCATCACAGTCCCGCAGCCCTTACTATTGTTGTCCGCAAAAATCGCCTCCCGCTTTCCCGCCGTCCGGCGAATCGAGGCCAGGCAGGTATTCCCCGGAGCCCGGCGGGCGTGAAGGCCCTCCACCTCATACAGCCACATCCTCGGCCTTGGGTCATCCCTGAT
>CALWQV010000008.1 GCA_944383785.1 uncultured Enterocloster sp.
CATATCATCCTTTTTCAGGTCATCGTTTTCATCACGATCACTATCCCGTTCTTTTTCCTTCTCATTAATTTGCTGTTTTAGATCGGCAATCAGATCAGACATGGACTTTTCTGTTTTAGTTTTCTCCAGCTCAAGATTGGAGATTTTTTGATCTAGGGAATCGATGGCTCCATATTTTTTGGAAAGCCTGTTGTTTTCTACGATTTGCATTATGAGTAAAACAATGCCAACAACCCCAGGAACGCAAAAGGGCCAAAATGCAATTAAGATGCAGATAAACCAAGTTTGAAGATACCATTTTTTTGTCATAACAAATACCAACCTTCCATTAAAAATATTCATAGAAATTTCATTTATTTCTATTGCCCCGGTACCATTCGAGGCAAATTATTTTCCAGAAACTTTCTTAAAAGGCTGCTCAAGCGTATCCGGCGACTTTTTGATACTTTCGATGGAAAGCTTCTCAGCCCTATTTCGTATATTTTCCTTATAAGGCTCAAGGCAGTCGCGATAATTAAGAAGCAGATCCAGTTCATCATCTGTAAGGCGCAGTATTGGAATATCGGTTCGGCCTATCAAATAGTCAATGGAAACGTTAAATCCATATGATAATCGTAATAATTCCGAAAGCGTAGGCATCCGGTTATATTGAATGTCAATAAAGTCCTGCTTTGCCAACCCTAACTTTTCAAGGGCATTATCTGCTGTAATCCCATATTTCAGGCATTGTTCTTCCAAGCGCGACCGAAAATGAAAATCGGATTCCACTTCGCAAATATCGCAATTTTGATCACCTAACTTTATGGAATCAACTTTAGTAGAAGTCGAAGATTCCGCTCCCATGAGATAATTAACACTGTAGCCCGTGATCTCGGAGATCTTCCGGAGAAGATCGAGCGAAGGGGAGTAAATACCCGCTTCTATCTGAGAAAGCAAATCAGAGCTAATATTTAAAAGCTTCGCAAAAGCTGCATCTGAGATACTATTTTTTTTACGATAATCATGTAGGATTTTTCCTAAACGATTTTGAACGTGTGCGAACCTCCATTCTAAATCTTTATCAGGAAAGGCCTGGTCAGAGAATCCCATCAAATAATCTGTGGTTACGCCAAAAAGGCTAGCCATTAAAGTAAGTGTTTCGTAAGTAGGCCTTCTTGTACCACATTCATATTTACTTATACTCTTTTGCGAAACCCCGACTTTATTAGCCAATTCTTCTTGGCTTAAACCGAGTTTTTTTCGTTCTTCCGAAATTCTTGAATTTCTCATATTTTCACCTCATTATAATTATACTACTGTTAGGAGTATATAAAAACCTACAAAATGGAGAAA
This sequence comes from uncultured Enterocloster sp., assembly GCA_944383785.1. Lineage (GTDB taxonomy): Bacteria > Bacillota > Clostridia > Lachnospirales > Lachnospiraceae > Enterocloster. The sequence continues at coordinate 1,333 of CALWQV010000008.1, forward strand.
GACTATTGACATTCGCCTAAAAGTAGTATAACATATACTACTATAAGGCGGAAAGAAAGGAGTGATATAGTGAGACAAACGCTTATTGAAGCAAGAGGAGAACGCACTCAAATGAATGTTGCTAATGAAATTGGAATTTCACAGAAATATCTTTCAAAACTGGAATTAGGGCAAAGAACGCCAAGTTTGAAAATAGCAATTAGGATTGCCTCTTACTACAAAAAGAGTGTGGAATATTTATTCCCAGATATTTTTTTAATCAACAATTCGCCAAAATGTAGTAATTAAATAATAACAGAAAGGAACGGAAAGATAAATGGCTAGGCGTCCTACGAAAGCAGCGGATAATCCGTTTTGTAAAGCAAGATTAGAAGCTGCAAAATATAATGAAAAATTTTTTTCTAAGGAATATGCCGCAGAGCAACTACATATCTCGTCTGCACAGCTACAAGACTATGAATTAGGAATTACAAAGTGTATTCCACCGGATAGCGTATTAAGAATGGCAGACATTTACAATGCCCCAGAGCTTAGAAATATCTATTGTAGGGAAATGTGTCCTCTGGGATGTGATACTCCAAAGTTGGAATTAGAAGATCTGGATCGGATATCGGTAAAAGCACTTTCTTCTTTCCGTAAAATGTCAGCATCTAAGGAACTGCTTTTAGATATTGTCGAAGACGGAGTAGTCAGCGAGGAAGAGAAGCCGGAGCTGGACAAAGTCATGGCAGCATTGGATGAAGTGGCATCTATCGCACAATCGCTCCGAGTTTGGGTAGAGAAAAATTTGAGATAGGAGGGAATGAGAGATGCAACTATATTTTGCTAAAAATCTTGCTTATCTGCGAAAACAAAAAGGATTTTCCCAAGCAGAATTTTCTGAAAGGATCGGAATGTCACGAGCAGCCACTGCTCTTTATGAGATGGGTAAGAGAGAGCCAACATTAAGTAATCTGGCCGGAATTGCACAAATTTTGGAAGTGAGCATTGACGATTTGCTGACAAAAGATCTGCGGCCAGCTGGACTGCTATTTGGGAGAAATTTAAGGTATCTTCGAGAAAGTATAAATGCGAAGGGAAAGGAAATAGCGAAAATTTTTGGAGTAAATGGCCCTACATATAGCAAATATGAAAATGGATTGGTCCAGCCAAATATGGAAGGTCTGATAGCGATTTCCGAATTCTTCGGAGTGCCTATAGACGATCTATTAAAAAAGGATTTATCAAAGGAGGGGGAGAGAAATGCAGGATGTTCTCATGTACCAGCGCCGAGAGATTGAGCGTATGACCAAGGAGAATGAAGCTTTGAAGCAGGACAACAGGGTAAAGGATATGTTGATCTTGGCTTTGGGCCTGGCGTTGTTGATCATGGTAGTTGGATTTTATGCAGCTATGAGGAGCTGAAGGAGGTGGAACCAATGTCGAAGTGGGAAGTAATGAGAAATACCAGCTGTTACCAGGTATGGCGGCAGACCCGACCCTTACGGCCAGGAGAGCCCATGCACAGCGGCGTAAGGGAAATGCGGGGCTGTTTTAAGACGGAGGCGGAGGCGCAGGAGTATGCGGACAAGCTTAACCGGGAGGAGTGCATAGAAGGATGAGAATAACGGTAAGGGATTGGCAGAGAGACTGGATCAGGGATAACGGAAAGACCGATGAAATGGAGGTTATTCTCGTAGATCGAAACGACAATGAACTTTACTGCGGGAGCTTTATAGGAATTCCAGAGAAGTTGCTGGAGCGGAAAGTGGCTGAACATGGAGTGATCTTATCTTCAACAGATCCTGCTCGAAAGGGCCTATTCAATTTAAAGTTATCTGAGAAATGAAGGGAGCGAAGAGAAGTGTTAAATAATTTGCAGAGACGAGAGCTGCCTAAGGTAGTTCCGAGGCCAGCAGAAAACCGAAACGGCGTTATAAAGGTGTTTACCGATGCGGATCGCACCTATTATACCGTCGAAGATGTAATGCAAAATTTGGGAATCAGGCGGGCAAAAGCCTACCGCATGATAAAAGCGGTTCGGGAAGAAATGATTGAAGCAGGATATCTAACCCCGGAGTATCCAGTAGGAAAGATTCCAAAGCGATATTTCGATTTCCGATGCGGGGAAAAGGGGGTGTGAAATGGCATATTACAGAATTTGTCCGAATTGCGGCTGCAGTCTGGATCCGGGCGAACGGTGCGATTGCATGGAGGAAAAGGCGAAAGAGAAAAAGCAGAGGAATCAATTTAATGAGCTGGCACTGGTTCCGGAAAAAGGCGGGCAGTTCAGAATTGATTTCGAGCGGTTAAGAACCGTTGGATAAGAAAGGCAGGAGGAGTGGATGGTCGCAAGGTGCAGAAAGTGTGGATTGACATGGAAGATAAGTTCGCTGCAAAAGATTCCAAAGCTTGGCTATTTATGCCCATGGTGCGAATATGCGAGAAAAAATGGCGGCAGGAGCAGCAGGATCAGGAACAGGAGCTAAAAAAGCGACGGAAAAAGGAGCACTCCGCCAATAGCAGGAGCGCCCCAACGCATATCCATATTGTAATCGATTCTGCGCCATAAATCAAGATAAAAATGCAATGTGGAGGAAATTTTATGAACGAGCTATCAATTTCTAAACAATACCCAACAAATAAGTACAATTTGCTGGGCAACACCAATATTATGGTGACGATTCCAGACATAAAATCACCTGTTATCCAGGTTATTTCTTTAAAAACAGACCCTAAGGATGGAGAGGTATATATCCAGCAAAAAGCCAGCGGGGAATGGACAGATAAAAAGGGAAACTATCATCCAGCAACGCCCAACTTATATGCAATAACCAAAAACGGGCTTGGAAGATTGGCGGACGGAGCAGGCATTACGACAGTATCCAGTGAGCATGTTATCCCGACCACATGCCAGAAATGCGTGGCAGTAAACCAGAATAGCGGCAGGATGGTCCAGTGCGGGAACTGCAAAAATAAGGATGTGGCTTATCGCGTAACAATATCTGTCCCGCAGCTTACCGGCGAGAACCTGATTGTAGAAGATACCCACGAGATCATAGTAGATAACGTTACGCCAGGGATGACCGAAAAGCAGCGGTCGGAATTTATGAAACATTTGCCTCAAATATGCGAGGCAAAGGCGCTTAACGGAGCAATCAGGACTGCATTGCATATTAAGGGTACGTATACTTTGGAGGAGATCCAAAAGCCTTTTGTTGTTGCATACCTTGTTCCGAATCTTGACCATCAGGAAGTAAAAAAAGCGGCAATCGAGAATATGTTCTTAGCCTCTTCCAGGCTGTTTAGGATGGCTCCAAGTGTGCAGCAAGTAGAAAGCAAAGTACCTTCCCAGGCTGCTATTGAAGCGGCCGACGGCGAAAATTATGACGAATACGTTGATGATACTTATATGCAAAACGAAACGATTATAGAGGCTGCGGAGCAAGCGGCAGGAGCCCCAGAACATGCAGAAGACCGTACCGAGGATTTCTGCTGCGATAAATGCGGCATCGTGATTCCTAAGAAAGTCTGGGATTATTCCTATGAAAATTATGGAAGGCCGCTGTGTTACAAATGCCAAAGGATTGTGAAGAATGGACAGCGGGGAAGGCAGAGATGAATCTTTTTGGAGAAAGAAATATGGATGAAAGGGGTAAACAAATGAAAGTTTTACATACAGCTGACTGGCATATTGGTACGTTTAAGGGACCGGAAAAGGATGGCGTGAATCTCCGCTTTTTGGATACAAAGAAGTGTTTGGAGTCTATGGTGGAGGCCGCCAGGCGGGAAAGGCCGGAACTGGTGCTGGTATCCGGAGATATATTCCATTTAGGGAAAACGGGGAGCGACCGCTGCTGTAAGGAGGTGATCCTGGCCATGCGCGTGATCAGCGAGTTAGCGGAATCCGCCAACCATGTAATTGTGATGAGGGGGACGCCTAACCATGATGGAAGGGGCCCGTTTGAAGTATTATCAGAGCACTTTGCAGATGCCCCAGACGTATATATTGTGACTGAACCAGCTGTGATCCAGACAGATGAAGCAGACATTGCGGTACTTCCTGGTTTTGACGCAGGCACATATAGGGCAAAATTCCCTGGCCTGGGTAAGCAAGAAGAGAATGAGGCAATCTCCCGGGAATTAGGCAATATTGTAATGGGCCTGAGAGCACAGTGCCGTCCAGGAATCCCTTCAATCCTGATGGCGCACTATACGGTTCCGGGCAGCAATACAGAAAGCGGACAATCGCAGATTTTAACACAATTCGAACCTGTTGTCCCAATGGAAAGCTTGGAAGCAGCGGATTATGATTTGGTAGCCCTGGGGCATATCCACCGGCCGCAGCAGTTGGAAACGGTAAGAAACGCCTTCTATTCCGGCAGCATTAACGCAAATAATTTTAATGATGAGGGACAAAAGAGGGGGTTCTGGATTCATGAATTGATATCCCGTGAACCTGGAAATTGGGATAGCACTTTCCATGCGACTCCATATCGGGAATTCCTGACCTACCACTTCACTGATACGGATGTGACAGCGTTGATCCATGGCGGGATTGATGAGGTGGCAATGAATTATTGGCGCTGGAATGGGGCTATACAAGGAAAAATTGTCCGGATACTGTACGAATGCTCAGAGGATAAGAAGAGGGCTTTCAATACGGCGCTTCTGGAGCAGGCTATGTATGATGACGGAGCCTTCTATGTGGCCGGTATTTTGCCAGAGAAGATAACAGATAAATTTGCTAACCGGACCGAGCTGGCGCGCACAACCGATCCGGAAGCGAATCTCATCAAATACTTGGAAGAAAAGCAGATTGATCCGGATCAGATAAAGGAACTGGCATTGAAGGCCAGGCCAGTTGTAGCAGAGGCGGAGGCGAATGCGCCTTCAGCCGCCAATACGGGAATTTTTGAACCAGTGGAGATTTCTGTCAGGAACTATCGCAATTATGTAGAGGAAACATTCAATTTTGAGAATATCACATTCTGCATGATCAATGGCCAGAACGGGGCAGGTAAAAGCAGCCTATTTATGGATGCAATCATTGACTGCTTATATGAAGAGCCCAGAGAAGGCCGGACGAATGATGAGTCTGGTAAGGCATACTGGCTGAGGAATGACGAGAAGGCGGCTTCTGGATCCATCACATTCACGTTTCGGATCGGGGAGAAAACCTATCGGGTAACAAGGACACGGCAGCGGTCAGGAAGAGGAACTTTGGCCATAGCGCAGCTTGTGGATGGAGAATGGATTGACTGCTCCAAAGGCGGATACAATGCGGCCCAGAAAGAGATTCTGAATATTTTAGGGATGGATAGCTTTACCTTTAAGTCCTGCGCCCTTATTATGCAGGATCAATATGGTCTGTTTTTGCAGGCAAAGCCGAAAGAGAGGGTAGATGTCCTCAGTTCTCTTCTGGGGTTGGATATTTACCAGGCTATGGAACGGATTGCTGCTGATAAATCAAAGGCCAATAGCGCCAGATATAAGGAATTGAAGCAGAAAATAGAGGTCCACAATAGCACAATTTCAGGCTTTGGAAACCCGGAGGAAAAGTTGGAGCTATACCGAAAAGAATTGGCAGAATACGAGGCCTGCTTACAGGCCAAAATGGAAGAACGGGATCACAAAAAGCTGCAGCTTGTAAACCGGCAGGGGGCCAGAGAGAGGTATTTTAAGATTTCGGCAGAAATTCATATGCTGATCGAAAAGGAGAAGTCCTTGATGCAAAATAAGTCCGATCAGCAAATCATTATCGACCATAGTGCCATTATTTTGGATCAACGCCAGGAGATCGAGTCTAAAGCTGCGGAGTATAACTCTCTTCAGGAGCGCGAACGGCAGCTGGCCGGGGAAGCGGTATTATATGATTCTAAGTATAGAGAGGTCATAAGCCTTGCACAGCAGGCAGATTCCGAGCAGAAAAACATTGATAGCTTTAAAGAGAAACTGAGAAGAAAGAAAACCGAACTTTTACAAATCCGGCATTCGGATCAGGATCAGGTAATTAAAGAGAAGGCAGCTGAGTATGAAAAACAGAAACTGCGATTGGACGAAGCATATCAGCAGGAGCGGTTATATCGCGAAATAGAGCTTGATCTTATGCAGCAACGTAGCGAGCTGCAGAAGGTGGAAGCGCAGAAGGAAGCCACTATTAAAGGGCTCAGGCTTAATGAGGAAAGCCTCAGAAAAAAGATGGCGCTGCTTGCTAATGTAGAGTGCGTGGATCTGTCAAAGGCAAAGTGCAGCTTCCTGGCAGATGCGATGCGTGCAAAACAGCTTCTTGAGGATTATTCAGACAGCTACGAGGAGTGCCGATTGGATTATGAAAAGCAGGCCAACCCTATTAGAAAGCGGATCGCTGATCTGGAAAAACGGCTGGCAGATGTGGGACACAACGCTGAAGTGTTGGAAGGGCTATCAAGGAAAGTTGCAGAGCTGAAAACATACAGAGAAAGGCTTGAAGAAATCAGCCGGAGAGAAGCCCGTATTCCAGCGCTAGAGGCCGATTTGACGCATTTGCAGTTAAATATACAAGAAGCTTCGAAAAGGCTCTCAGAGGTCAAATTAAAAGGCATGGAAGCAAAGAAAGAGCGCGACCGGTATCAGAAAGCATTTGAAGGTCACATTGCTGTCACGGACATGATCAAAGCCTTGTCACCTTGGCTGGAAAAGGAGAGGCAGATTCCGGTAGAAGAGGAAAGAAGAAAGACCGCCTTTTCCAGGATAGCAGAGCTGGAAGAAGAGTTGCTCCATGTAAGGTCGGACATTGAAAATAAAACCGCAGAGATGGTGAAAGAGGCAGAGGCTATGCATGACGAGGACAAGCTAAAGGCTGCGGTAGATAAAGCGGATAAGGAGGTGGAAACCTATAACATCCTGGTAAAAGAAAAGCAGATGAAAGTCGGCGCTTTACAGCAGATTGCGGGGCAGATCGTGGAGTTAAAGAAAGAAATAAAGGAGCTCCAAGAGCTGCAGACCCAGCATGCAAAGGAATCAGCGGATTATGACATATTGAAGGCCGCATTTGGCCAGAATGGGATCCCACATCAGATTATCCGTTCCATCATTCCCAGGCTGGCAGCTACTTCCAATACGATTCTGGGGCAGATGACAGGAGGAAAGATGCGAGTGGAGTTCCGGCTGGAAAGGATACAGAAGGACGGAAATGAAAAAGCTTCACTGGATATTTTAGTAGAGGAGCATGGAAAAAAGGCGCTGCCGTATCTGTCAAGATCCGGGGGCGAGAAAGTGAAATCTTCGCTATCCGTTATCCTGGCTCTGGCAGAGATTAAATCCGCATCAGCCGGAATCCAGTTGGGGATGCTCTTTATTGATGAACCGCCTTTCCTTGACAGCGATGGCATACAGGCATATTGCGATGCTCTGGAGGCTATAGAAGCACATTATCCGGGGATTAAAGTTATGGCAATTACCCATGACCCAACAATGAAAGCCAGATTCCCACAGAGCCTTGAAGTTGTCAAGACAGAACAGGGAAGCAAGGTGATTTATTGATGGAGGGGCATATGGCAGATAACAAGAAATATTACTATCTCAAGCTGAAGGAAGATTTCTTTGATGGTGATGATATGAAACTCCTGCAGTCCATGAAGGACGGGTACCTTTACAGCGACATACTCCTGAAATTGTACCTTCGCAGCCTGCGGCAGAACGGGCGCTTAATGTATAGAGATATTATTCCCTATACGCCAGAAATGGTTGCCGCTGTCACTGGCCATCAGGTTGGAACCGTGGAGCGGGCAATGAAGATATTAGAACAGCTTGGGTTGATCGAAATCTTAGATAATGGCGCAATATACATGTCCGATATCCAAAATTTTATCGGTCAGAGCTCTAACGAAGGAGACAGGAAAAGGGCATACAGAAACCTGATAAATGCTGAAAAATCAAAGCTTTTGGGGAAATTAGATGGGACAAATGTCCAGACAGATGCCGGACAAATGTCCGGACAAACGTCCAAAACTTCTGGACAAATGTCCGACATTCGTCCACCAGAGATTAGAGATAAGAGATTAGAGAATAGAGATAAAAATAATAATATAAATACTTTTGCTCGGAGCGCTGACAAGCAGCCCTCCGAACAGGAGGCAGACGTGGAACCGATTATCCTGAACGATGGATCCGAATGGAGGCCGACGCAGGCATTATTCGCAGAATACGTAAGACTTTACCCAAAGGTGGATGTAAAGCAACAGTTCAACGAGATGCGAGGTTGGTGCATATCGAATCCGCAGAAAAGGAAAACCCGGAGAGGGGTTGCACGGTTTGTTAATTCATGGCTTTCCAGAGAGCAGGATAAAGGGGGCGCACGTGGTTTCGCCGGGTATAAGCCGCCTCGGGAAGGCTATGGGAATATCGCTGATAGGCTGTCACGGGAAGAAAGGGGAGATTTATCATGAGCGGGCTTGAGGCAACATTGAGCAGGATCCGAGGACGGATTGAAAAGTATCCTCGGTTAGAGCAGAAAACACCGCAATATGAGTGTCCAAAGTGCCGGGATACCGGCTGGATTGAGTATGAGGACGCTAATGGCTACCAGTTTGCAAAACATTGCGAGTGCTGGGAAGTCAGGGAGTCCAGAAGATTTATGGAGCAGAGCGGTATATCCGAAGAGTTCCAGAAAAAGGGGTTTGATGAGTTCGATACCAGGAACAACCCGCAGCTTGTAAACGCGAAATATAAAGCGATTGAATATGCGAGGACATTTCTGCAGTTTGAGCATACAAGGCGTAATTCGATCATGTTCTGCGGGCAGGTTGGATCAGGGAAGACTCATCTGGGAACAGCTATTTGCGGCAGCCTGATGGGGCGTAATATAGCGGTATGCTATATGTCTTACCGGAACGCAGCCACAAAGATTAAACAGGTTATGCTGGACGAAGCTGTATATAGCAGGGAACTTCAGCGATATATGCAGGCGAGAGTCCTGTACGTCGATGATCTCTTGAAGGGGCGCATAACAGAGTCAGATATCAATATCCTCTATGAGATCGTGAATTTCCGTTATATGAACAACATGCCGCTGATTATTTCCACAGAGAAAACAATAGACGGCCTACTGGAATTTGATGAGGCAACGGGGAGCCGAATGATTGAAATGTGCCGCGGAAATATCATCCAGCTGCAAGGGCGGGAGTTGAATTACCGGTTGGCCTGAGACGAAAGGGAGGGTAAGGTGAAAGCTGCATACGTTGAAATCCAAGGCACGGAAAAGGAATTCTTGGATATATTTAAAACCCTTTGCTATTCTCGGAGCACCTGGCAGGTATGGGCAGATGTGATTTCGGCTATAGCCTGTAGCCTCAGTAATGCGACAGATCGGACCACAGGACGCTATGAACAGAGAGAAAAGGAATATGAACAATGCATTAAGCGGATCGGATCCGTTGAAGCTGTAGCAAAAATGCTTGCGATTGTTACTATGGCGTTGGAAAGAAATCCCGAGCAGGATTTCCTGGGAAAGCTATATATGGGGTTGGATTTGGGAAACCATTGGAAAGGGCAATTCTTTACGCCATATTCAATATGTGAATGTATGGCAAAAATAACGGCAGGGACAGAGCAGCAGGAAAGTCTGGGGAAACAGGGATACATATCAGTTTGTGATCCGGCCTGCGGAGCAGGGGCAACGCTGATTGCTTCTGCCAATATATTCAGACGTAGAAAAATTAATTACCAGACCCAGGTATTGTTTGTGGCCCAGGATATAGATCGTGTGACAGGGTTGATGTGTTATATACAGCTCTCTCTGCTTGGATGTCCAGGATATGTTGTGATAGCGGACAGCCTGACTAATCCTGTGGCAGGGACATCATTGATTCCGATCGAAAAGGAGGGGCAGGAGTTTTGGTATACGCCGTTTTTCTTTAGCGCGATATGGCAACAGAGACGGGCGATAGAAAAAATGAAGCGGTTGTTTGGTGTATTAACTCCGAAACCAATCCAGCTGAGGGGTGGATTTTTATTCGAGTTTGAGAAGGGAGGGGGAGAGGGTGTGGTTTGAAGAGGCGGCTTTGCTTACGGAAGAAGTTGAGGAAGCGGAGCAGGGTAATATACCTATTAGATTTTATAACCTGAATGCCGGCTGTTACCAGGGGATCCATACCTGTGAGGGAGATATGATCGTAACGATCAATGCAATGTTTGATTATGCGGAGCTGTTGATGGAAGTCGTTGCTTTGAGTGATGGAGGACCTGGATACCGCGAAGCATTCATTACGTTACATGCGGATCGTTGCAAGAAAATTGCAAAAAGCTTTCAAGATCAGATAGGGTACGATCGGGACGCTGCGGTTGAGAGATGTAGGAAGAAACAAAGGTATTACAGGACTGGGGAAGCAGAAGCGGGAGGGGACGTAGGCGAAGAGGCATTGTATCTTGCGCTGAAGCAGAGAAGAGAGAACACAGTGAAAGGAGATGGTTCTGAATGAAAGGATACACCATAGAAAACGCTCGGGAAAAGTTGGAAGCAGAATTGAAATTTTACCGTGATGGGGATTCCAAGTATGTAGTTGAGAAGTTAATTGAACGATGTGAAGTGGACAAAGAACTATTGAATGCCATTATGCTGCCGCATAAATCCTATGATAAGGCATTTCAGTATTTTTACCAGAAAAGCAGGACCGTTGGCTACAAAATGCCCCATGGCAATATGGTTTATCTGGACAATGATATGGCCGTGCAGCTGTCGATAGAGTATTTTAAGCAAGACGATGCTACAGAGGAAAAGAAAAAGGTGGTCGTTAAGCAGGATCAACCAACAAAATCATTGCCAGGCAAAGAAAAAAAAGAGCATATGCCCAAAAAGAGTGAAATGGAGGGTCAAATATCACTATTTGAAATTTGATGGAGGTTGAATGACATAATGGATAAGAGAAAGTTATCGGCGATTTCAAGGGAACCGGCGCCAGAGGCTGCAATCCGAAAGGCTATGGAGGCAGATATGCTTAGGCATGTCGTTACTGCCAGGCTCGTTGAAGAAGAAATACTGCTTCTGAATTTCTATGAGGTATCGGGACTCAAAACAGGAAAAACAGAAGCAGCATTTCGGACATATCTGTCTAAGAATGATTATATCACCCAAGACCTTAAGACGTCAAAGGTTAAATGGAAAACAGCTTCATTTTACATGATGGAAGGATTTTCTTTGTTTAAGGTTCATTGGAACCAGGATATGAAAGAGTACGAGTACCCTTGTTTGGTGGATACGGCAACAGATGGGGATCGGGATAGAATCAGCGAGTTCTTTCGGGATTATCTGTCGCCGGGACATAGATATGACCCATGGACTGCAATTTATGACTTCCAGAAAAGGGTTATGTCAGATCGTTTAATGGCTCGATATAAAAAAGAAACGGATCCTATCGACAACTTAATGTCTACTGTAGGAGAAGTACCAGGGGATTTCATTAAATGGAGTTTCGAAGAAGCGCTTGGGTTTAGCCGGTATTTGATTTATAAGGGAACGGCCAAAGGAAATGCTCAGTGCGTATGCACATATTGTGGGAAATCCGGACTTGTGGATCGAGAGAAAATTCGCTTGAGAAATAATGAGAAAGGCAGCTGCCCATTCTGCGGCAGTCCAGTAACCTTCAAGGCTGAAGGGCGAATGCCTGCGCAGATTCTGGATGAAAGATGGACGATTTATGTTGATCGGACAAAAGAGGGATTTATCTGGCGGGCGTTCAGGGCATACCGCTCGATCCGCAAAGCAACAACATTAGCGAAGTACCAAGTCACGCAAGGGATACGGGAGTACCAGAGGAGCTTTTATATGTTCGTTTCCAAAGACGTAAAGCGTGATTCTTATGAGTACGCAGAATACAGACAAAGCGGAAAAACCCGATGGTGTCACAACGAAGGAAAGACCTATAGCGGATTAAGCATTTTATATCCTGGAAACTTGCCGCAGGCGTGGGAACATACGCCTATGAAGTGGTCGGCCTTAGAAATCCTTTCCAGGAATCTCCCGACAGTGGCGATGAAATATGAGTCAGGAATAAGAACATATTTGCAATATCCAGTTTTGGAATGGCTGATCAAAATGGGGTTGAATCGCATTGCCGAAGGGCTGATGGACGGGACGTCCAGCGGAGCAACAGGGCGCCTTTTCCTCAAGAAAAAAAGCATATTCCAAATTTTGGGCTTGGATAAACCCAATACACGGATACTCCAGCAGATTGATGGGAACTATGATGAATTACGTTTGCTTCAGGTCGCACAGAGTATTGGGCTGCAAATAAAAGCAGAGCAGCTACGGGGATATTATGAAACATTCGGCTGCAACACGGAGCTTTTAAAACAGAGTGGAAGGAAGGTTTCGCTGTATAAACTGGTCAAATATATAACGAAAGAAAGCGAAAACTATCCGATTGGCGAAGAGGGGCAATGCTGGCGGTACTCATATATGCGGTATCAGGAAAGAACCGATCCGCGGATTGAGAGAAGGCGAAATACGGCAAAGGACTGGCTGGAATATTTGGGGTGGTGCAAGGAACTGAAATATGATTTGAATAACAGGTTTATCTATATGCCGACAAAGTTTAAGAAGGTTCACGATAGAACAGCGAAAGAATATCAGGCTTATAAAGACGAGCAGATGCGAAAACGCAAAGCGGCTATCGAGAAGCGGGTCAGAGGGGCATTGGCGGAAGCTGCTGAATTGCCGGCAATGCAGATGAGGGCAAATGGTTTAATAATCATTACGCCGAAAAGCGGAGATGAAATCCGGCAGGAAGGTATCGCCCTTCATCACTGCGTTGGAACATATGTTGAGGCGGTTGCTCAGAGAAAAACATTGATCCTGTTTATCAGGAAAGAATCTCAGCCGGATACCCCATATTTTACAGCGGAATATAGGAATGGGAAGATTATCCAATGCAGAGGAAAGAACAACTGCGGGATGCCAAAAGAGGTTCAGGTTTTTGTGAAAGCATTTGAGCGTAAAATGCAATCCGAAGAAAAGACAATTAATGATAGTAGGAAAGCGGGGTAAGGAATGAGGAAACAGACTATCAGAAGTATCCGAAAAGGCTCTGTACAATGGAATGAAGAGGATCGGCTGCAGATAGCGACATTGCTTTTAAAATGCGGCTATACAGCTAGGATAACTTACCGGGATATTCCAGAGCAGCCGGGCAAGAAGAATACCAGGAAAGAATATGTAATTGAATTCTGGGAGGGCGATGACCAGATGGAGGACAAGATGGGGAGGAATGGATATGCACCGGTCTAAGATAGAATTTTGTGATGATGTTTGGAATCCCATTACCGGCTGCCTATATAAATGCAGTTATTGCTATGCCCGAAAGAAATCAGCTAGATTTACCGGTGATTTGCAGAGAAATAAAAATACTTCCTGCTATCGAAATGGTGAAGAGCTTCAGGTGCTGGAAGGGCCATTTCGGGCAGATACGGGCGGTATTTTGAATTATCCGTTCGGATTTGAGCCTACATATCATAGATACCGCCTACATTATCCGAAAACAAGGAAGAACAGCTGCATTATTTTAGTTGGAGAATCGGGAGAGATATTTGGGGATTGGGTACCAGATAAGATTATTCAAGAGATTTTTAAAGCATGCTTGAAAGAGAGCATTCATAAATATCTTTTTTTAACAAGGAATCCTAAACGCTATGTCGAGCTCATGAAAGCAGGTATTCTTCCAGTGGAGGCTAATTTCTGGTATGGCTCTACAATAACAGGAAAAGGAGATCCGATTCCAGCATTACCAGAGGGAGGTGTAAAGACATTCCTGAATATAGAGCCAATGCTTGGGAGAATAGCGATGCCAGGATCCTGCAAGATTGCGGATTGGATTGTGATCGGCGCAGAAACCGGAAACAGCAGGGAGAAAGTTGTGCCTAAAAAAGAATGGATCTGGGAGGCTATGCAGTATGCTGATCGCGCGGGAATACCTATATTCCTTAAAAACAGCTTGGAACCGATCGTAGGAAAGGCAAATTTGAGGCAAGAAATACCAGCGGAGTTAACTGCAAAAGAAATTAGCTCTTTACTCCGGGTTCGCAGAGAAACTGATTGTACTATCTGTAAGGCTCATGGAGAGAAGAGGGAGATGATTGCTTTGTCGGCAAAATCAAAAAGGAGAGGGCCGACCAAACAGATAGGGTATATGTGTAAAGCCTGTTTTGCAAATTTTTGTAGCCAGTATGAAATCGAGATGCCAGATTTGGAGGTTCAAGATGAAAAGGGAAAATGATATTGCAAACCAGATTCGCGGTCGCTGCTCCCATTTATCTGGCAGCTTTTTCGAAGGAATAATAGATAGTTCCTGTCGTTACTACCGAAATAAGGGAATTGCTATTATCGAAAAGACACCAGAACCGATGCGGCCGCTGAAACCCTATGGCCAGGGACGATTTATCGCCTGCTTTGAGAAGCAGGCCCAGCCAGATTACAAAGGGGTCTTAAAGGATGGGAGGGCAATCATATTTGAGGCAAAACATACGGCAGCAGAACGGATACAGGAATCCGTTGTTACACGGACGCAGCGGCAGAATTTAGATGATTTTCAGAAAATGGGCGCCCAATGTTTTGTAATGGTATCTATGGGATTTGAATGCTTTTATCGGGTACCATGGGACGTCTTTGGGGATATGAAAGCCAGGTTTGGAAGAAAGTACATGACAAAAAGCGAGCTGGAGCCTTATCGGCTTTCGCAGAAACAAGGAATACTGCTGATTTTGGAAGGAGTGGAATTGGATGAAGTTGAATAAAATGGATCTGGTAAAAAAGCTTGATAAGATCAAAGGCGTTGTGCCCAAGAGCAGCCCTATGCCTGCCTTAATGGGAGTTTTGGCAAAGAACGGCTATTTAATCGCCAGCAATACAGAAATGACGATCAAGACGAAATTAGAGGGCCTGAAAGGCGAATCTTTCATTATTCCGTCCAGGGCCTTTGATTTGATCAAGAACCTTCCAGAGGGAGAACTGGATATAACCGAAGGAAAGGGGAATAGGATTACGATTAGCACGGAAAAGATAAAAAATACATATTCAAGCTTTCCGGCAGAGGAATATGCTTTTAACACTGAGCTGCCAGGAGAAGATGCCAAGGTTGCAATGATTGACAGTAAGGTATTAAAAAATGCGATTTCTCATGTATTATATGCGATTCCGAGTAAATCTTCGAATTCTGTTATGACAGCACTTTATATGCAGGCGGGCAATGGAATTCTGCATTTTGTAGGGTTGGACGGTCATGTGGTGGCGTTAGTGCAGACGGAATTTGACGGGGAGTTTGAGCTACTTGTCCCAAGAAACGCCGCAGAAAAGTTGCTGGCTCTTGATATTACTGGGAAGGTTTCAGTGGCTCATGATCAAAATTGTGCGGTATTTACGGCAGATGAATATGAGATTCATACCCGATTAATTAACGGAAAATATATCGCTTATGAAAGATTTTTTGAAAATTATGAAGAAGAGGTAAGAGTGAAACGTGCTGATCTGCTGGAAGCTATGGTACGAGCCAAGCTCTGCACAGAGGAATTGACGCCAACGAGATTCGAAATCGAAGGAAATGAACTGTGCTTAAGTATCCGGGATCGATTGGCAGATTATGTGGAGACGGTACATTTGCAGAGCGCTATTGGAAAGAAACTGGTAATTGGCTTCAATTCAAAGTTGGTTTTAGATACATTAAAAGCTCATTCGGACGATGAAATTCGCTTGAAGTTTAGTGGGAGTAATTACCCAATGATCGTAGAGTCAGAATCTATGAAATCTATAATCCTGCCAGTAAAACTGAGAGAGTAAAGTGCAGAATTGATCGGCGGGAATGGCGAAACGAGCAAAGAAGATTGGAGGAAGAGGTATGTGTAAAACGTTATTAGGACGGGTACATGCTGGGGATTACCAACCCGTAAACCAGGTTGATGCAGGAGAACGATATAAAGAGTATCGTAAAGTCTCTGCTGCTGCGGTGGAACTTTATGAGGAGTTCCGCGAAGAATTACCTGATGAGCAGCAGAAAAAGCTGAACAAGGTTTTGGATGCACAGGTAGCGGTTACAAATGTGGCAAATAGGGACCACTACATAGAAGGGGCCAGGTTCGGGGCAAAAATGATCCTGGAGCTGCTGGGGATGAAGCTGTCCGAGAGAAACCTGGGAGGTGAGGAATGATATTAGAGCCGAGAAAGAGAACCGACCGGGGCGGATACCTAGCCATGCCACTCAGAAAAAATGTCCCGGAGCCGCATGACCAGGGATGGAAGCTTACCAGCTGCCCAGTGTGCGGGCGGGAGTGCTGGGAACGCCCGCTGTCAGATTGGCTGCGGGAATCAGTAGATGGGATTGTGTGTACAGAGTGTGCGTTGGCAGCAGGGAGCAATCAGGCAAATTAAGACTTTGAAAGGTGATGGAATTGGAAATGAGCTGGCTAGACGATTTTTATAAAAACCTACCGGATGGACGCTGCAAAGGCTGTGAGTATGCAAAGGCAGTAATAGCGAATGGGCAGTTTGGATTTTTGGGCTGCTACCACGAACTGTATAAGGGCAAATGGGTAGCCGAGATCAAGGACTGCCCCAAGGCAAATTAAGATTTGGTAAGTAAAACTATTAGATCTAAGATACTGAAGGAGCAACAAATATGAGAGAAAGATTCAAGTATGCAGGAAAAACAGTGAAAATCAAAAATGGAGTCGGAAATGGTTTACAGGTCGGAGACATGAGTGGCATGGATTTTATTATTGAGGACTGGTGTGAGAATGTCATTGGATGTTCATGGATAAATGCGAACGGAAATCCAGCGGCGTTGGAGTATGCCATGAGACATTCGCTTTATGGTGATAACAATAGTGTTCCGATGTTTAGCAACGATGTTGTTTACGGCAAAACCGGTTCTTTAGGTCATTTATTCCACATAAATGAATTGGTATTTCCTGATTAAATTAAGATTTAGTGGAGGTAGAGAATATGCATAGACTCAATTTTTATGGATATGGAGATGATACATTTGGAGAATATGGTGTAACTGGTGATGATGTTGACAATTGCGGGAGCTGCGAACCTATCCAGTGTGTGATTGACTGCGGAGAGCAGGGGAGACTGATGGTGATAGGACAATACTCCAAGGCTTCGCTTGATAATGGCTGCTGGATGATCGGGATCAGCAAAGTGGGCGAGTATGATGAGTTTCCAGACTGGCCTATCCAAATAGAATACTGCGCAGAGGTAGAGTATTCTCCGAAAATTACTATAGAGATTCCGGCTGGATATTTTGATTTGACGTGGTATAAAAACGGCAGGAAGGTAGATGGATAAACTGACATTTAGGCAAGCAAAAAGAAGGAGGTGACATTTTTGTGGTTTGCAGACGTTGCGGGAGGAAGCTGAGGGATCCGATTAGTATTAAGATTGGTTACGGACCGGTTTGTCGAAGCGAATTAGGAATTGAAATTGAAAAAGCCCTAGATAAGAAGCATAGCGATAGCGCTTCACATTATAAAAGTTCCGAACAAGTGCTTAATATACCAGGACAGATTAGCATGTTTGATAATTCTGAATGGTTTAAGGAGGTTGATTATGGCTAAGATATGTCCGAAATGTGGATGCCAATACGCTGGAAAGCCGGCTCTTTCCAGGACAGATAATAAGACGGAAATTTGTCCAGACTGCGGAATGAGAGAAGCATTGGAGGCTTGGCGAGAGAAAATCCTTAGTAAAGAGATAGGAGAAAATAGTGGACAGAGAGCGATTTAATGGGAGCGGCTGTCAGGATCCTGTTGCCTATGAAGCCATTCAACATGTTACAAGAGCGGCGAAAATAGAGCAGATCAAGCGGGACGAGGCAGCAGATGAGTTGATAAGAACCATCAAAATGATAGTAAAATTAGCAGGCTTTGAACTTGTGGATCGAGTTCGGTTTATGGATCCACGAAATGGGAAAAAGTATCTGTAAAAAGAAAGAGGAGTGCTTACGCGACTCCCCCATCAACAGACAAATTGATTATAGCGTAGCTTAAGCCTTTAAGCAAGCACTATATAGACGGAGGGAGCGTAAACCATGGAAAAATCAGGAAACCAAGTGCCACTGTTTATTACGTTGACAAAAGATGAGTTAATTGCTATGCAGAATAAAGCAGCAGAGATTGGCGCTAAAGCAGCAATGGAAAGGCTGGAGCAGGAAAAAAAGAGTATGTACCATAGGGCGATTGATCGAAGGCTTCATAATACGAAACTCCTTTTAAAGAATTACAGGATGCTGAGAGAAAATGCTGATAATTCAATATATGGCAGAAGCCAGATGGAAGAATCTGCAGCTGATATACTAAATAGTATGATGAACCTGTATGATGATGAAGTAATCGTTGATGCAATTAAACGGTCAGCTACTAGGACAGCCATCATCATTGCACACATCGATACTATGCTAAAGTTATATGAAGCATATTGCGCAAAGTCTAGGAATGAACTTGACCGTCGCAGATACGATATTCTTATGGCTGCATACATAATTGAGCATCCATTGACAGTAAAAGAAATTGCAAAAAAGTGGCATATGAGCAAAGAAAATGTATATTCTGACCTGAAAAATGCCATAGAAAAAGTGTCCGCACTTATTTTTGGGGTGGATGGATTGCGTTTGCAATAGAGCCACCTGCTACAAAAAGATTAAATTGACGATACTAAGGCTTCTGTGTTAAACTGTATCGGTAAAATTATATCATACGTCAAAGGGAACCGGAACCTTCAAGGATTCAGGTTCCTTTTTTGTGCAAATTATTCCAGAAAGGAGAGCAGAAAAGCAGGAAAGCAAAGGCTCCTTCGAAACAAAACTTGAAGGAGAATATTATGAATCAAGGGTGGATTATTCTAATGCTTTATGGCGCGGTTATGATAAGCGCCACAGTACTATTTACAAGAAAAGAGAGTAATGTTGAAAAATTTTGTGTTGGGAGTCGGAATGAGAACTGGATACTTTCGGCATTGAGCATTGCGGCCACCTGGATCTGGGCGCCGTCCTTATTCGTCTCTACAGAAAAGGCGTATACGGCCGGAGCTGTAGGCCTATTTTGGTTTTTAGTACCGAACGTGCTGTGTCTAATGTTTTTTATACCGTTCGCCAGCCAGATTCGCAAAGAAATGCCGGGCGGCATGACACTTTCTGGATATATGAAGAATAAGTACAACTCTGAAAGTGTAAAACGGGCTTATTTATTCCAGCTTCTTAGCTTGTCCGGGCTATCGACCGGTGTACAGCTACTTGCCGGCAGCCAAATATTGAGTGTTTCGACAGGACTGTCTTTTCGAAAAGTGACAATTGCACTGGCACTGATAGCTTTCTCATATTCTCAGTTTTCGGGAATCAAAGCCTCTATTCTGACGGATGCGATTCAAATGGTTTTCATGCTGGCGGCTTGCGCAGTGTTTATGTTTTTCGGAAAACGCGCAGTACCATCAGGAACGATTATCCAAGGATTAACGGGTGTAGACGGAGAGTACACATCTCTATTTTGCCAGGAAGGTATAGAAATCTTTTTGGAATTTGGACTGCCAACGGCGATTGGCTTGCTATCTGGTCCATTTGGGGATCAGTCATTCTGGCAGAGAGCATTTGCAGTAAAAAGGGAATGTCTGGGAAGGGCCTTTTTCTTTGGAGCTATTTTATTCGGCATTGTTCCACTATCTATGGGAATTTTGGGCATGATAGGTGCAGGGACAGGATATGAAGTCAGCGATGCGGGGATAGCAAACTTTGAATTAATTTCCCGCTTCCTTCCGCCCTGGACTTTGGTGCCGTTCTTGTTTATGATTATTTCTGGATTACTTTCCACGGTGGACAGTAATCTGTGTGCGGTTTCCTCGCTCACGACAGATATTTTTGGGAAAAGCGATTTAAAAAGCACGAAAAGCGCTATGATTGCGCTACTGATCATAGGAGTTTTGATTGCAAATATTCCAGGAATAACGGTGACGCACTTGTTTTTGTTTTATGGTACATTGAGGTCATCTACGCTTTTGACGACAGTTTTGACGCTAAAGGGCATGAAGCTACGGGCGAAAGGAATAGTCTGGGGGATTGCCTCTTCATTGGCTGTAGGGCTTCCTATTTTCGCCTACGGGAGTATTTGTGGCAGTGGACTATATAAAACTATGGGGAGCCTAGTAACGGTGCTGCTGGCTGGTTTGGTGGCTATAGTGATCTCTAGGAGGGAGGCGAGATATGAAAAATATCTTGGGCAGAAAACAGTCGGTAAAAAATGAAGATTGGATAAAGGCAGCAGAACAGATTGAGGAACTGATCAGCAGAACAGAAATTGAAATTCTGGTAGATTCTACCGTAGAACTTATCCGTCAGAATACCTTCGGAAAGAAAGTTGCCTACGCCTGGTCTGGGGGGAAGGATAGTATTGTCCTCGGGAAACTATGCGAGATATCGGGAATCTATTCATGTATGATGGGAATTTGCGATCTCGAATATCCGGCATTTATGGAGTGGATTGATAAGCATAAGCCTACTGGTCTAGAAGTGATCAACACCGGCCAGAACATGGAATGGCTTATAAAACATCCGGAAATGATATTTCCCAGAGACGGCAAGGTAGCCGCGAGATGGTTTTCCATTGTGCAGCATAGAGCTCAGGCGAAGTATTACCGGGATCATGGTTTGGATATGATTCTTTTGGGTCGCCGACGGGCTGACGGGAACTATTGCGGAAAGGCTGGAGATACATATACCGATGGAAAAGGCATAACAAGGTACAGCCCGCTGTCGGGATGGAAGCATGAGGAGATTCTTGGTTTTCTGCATTATTATGATATTGCATTGCCGCCGATATATGGTTGGCCGAACGGTTATCTGTGCGGTACACATCCGTGGCCAGCTAGACAGTGGACTGGCAGCGCAGCAAATGCTTGGAAAGAGGTATATGAGATTGATCCAGATGTGGTTCAAGATGCAGCAAAGTATATTGGCAGTGCGGAAGAATTTTTGCATACGGTGGTATGCGAGTGAGTTGAATTAAAACCAGCCGATTGCAGTCGGTATCTTATACGTCATTTCCTCCTTCAATAAACGAGGAGGATTTTTTATGAATATTATAACGCTGAAACTTGAAGATCTTGCAATACCAGAGCGCAATGTGAGAATCCATACGGAAAAACAACTACGGGAGTATGAACGTAGTGTTCGTATGTTCGGCCAGATTCGGCCGATCGTGGTAG
This sequence comes from uncultured Enterocloster sp., assembly GCA_944383785.1. GTDB lineage: Bacteria > Bacillota > Clostridia > Lachnospirales > Lachnospiraceae > Enterocloster. The sequence goes on from CALWQV010000008.1 coordinate 22,529, forward strand.
ATGAAAATAATACTATCCTGGCTGGACGAGGGTTATATGACACACTGAAACGAATGGGAAGGGAAACTGCAGAGTGCTATCGCTATACAAACCTCACCGAGAATCAGAAAAAGAAGCTCATGATTGCTGATAACAAAATCTTTTCTCTCGGTATTGAGAATCTGGATACCTTGAATCAGTTTTTAGAAGAATTGCAGGGAGATCTGGAAATTCCAGGGTTTGATGATGAGGTTTTAAGGCAGATGGTGGCCAGTGCTGACGAGATAACAGAGACACTTTCGGAGTATGGAACCTTGAATGATGAAGAAATCCAGAAAATTCAGAAGAACTCAGAAAAACGAGGGGAAACGGCGCAAGTAGAATATCCAATAGCTTCAATAATCAAAAATACGACTGATGCTACCATGGACACAGATAGGCCTGGCAATGTTGCTGATTCAGAAACGGCTACCGACATTCGTAAATATACGATCTGTCCAGCCTGCGGAACGAAGGTATGGCTGTAAAACGGATGCAGGCCAGCATAGATGTTGTACAAGCAGCAGAAATACGTATTAGGAATGTATTCCGAAATGGGCTGCCAGTATTTATGTCCTTTAGCGGCGGAAAGGATAGCTTATGTATGGCCCAGCTTATTATGAATTTAGTCCAGAGAGGGGAAATAGACCCCGGTCAGTTGGTGGTACAGTTCATTGACGAGGAAGCGATTTTCCCATGTATGGAAGCAAAGGTAAAGGAATGGAGAAAGAAATTTCTTTTGATCGGGGCAAAATTTGAGTGGTACTGCTGTGAGGTAAAGCATTACAATTGTTTTAATGAGTTAAGCAATGATGAAACCTTCATCTGCTGGGATAGTACAAAGCAAGATGTTTGGGTAAGGCGCCCACCGGAATTTGCAATACGGAATCATCCGCTATTAAGACCCAGGAGGGATGCCTATCAGGATTTTCTGCCTAGGATTTGTGCAGGAGGAATTACCATAACTGGAATCCGAGCAGCAGAATCTGTGCAGCGTCTTCAAAATATTGCGTCTATGATAAGCACAGGAAAAAGTATGACGAATAAGCAACAGATTTTTCCGATTTACGACTGGAAAGACAAAGATGTATGGCTGTATCTATACCGAGAACAGGTCGATATCCCTGAAATCTATTTGTTCTTGTGGCAATCCGGAACCGGAAAAGGGCAACTGCGGGTATCACAGTTTTTTTCAGTAGATACAGCAAAAAGCCTAGTAAAAATGAATGAATACTATCCGCAGCTTATGGAAAGAATCGTGCGGCGTGAGCCAAATGCCTATCTTGCCGCTTTGTACTGGGATAGTGAGATGTTTGGAAAAAGTACTGTTAAGAGAAAACAAAATGAACAGGGAATGGCAGAGAAAGATTATAAGGCTGCTCTCTTGGAACTGTTTTCAGATATGGATGGGAACTTCCGGACAAAACATAAGCGTTATGTGGCAGATAGGTATCGAAACTTTTTTATGAGTGTGTCTGCGATTGCGGATAATAAGGATTGCAAGGCGATTTATGAAGGGCTCATTTCTGGTGATCCGAAGTTGAGATCGTTTAGAGCTTTGTATCAGAGAATATATGGCAAACATATTATAGAGGCTAAGAAAAAGGAGAAACTATTAAATGGATAATAAAATGATAGGCCCTTTATCAACGTTGCAGTGGGTAGAACGGGGAATCGTCAAACCGAATGATTACAATCCGAATAAAGTATCAAAACAAAATTTGGAATTATTGAAGCAATCCATTTTAACTAATGGATGGACGCTTCCGATTGTCGTAAGACCAGATTTTACGATTATAGATGGGTATCATCGTTGGGTTGTTTCCGGAAAGGAACCGTTATTTTCTATGCTTAATGGGAAAGTTCCGGTTGTTATTGTTGAGCATTCGGAAAGATCAGAGGATATATACGGAACAGTAACCCACAATAGGGCGAGAGGTACACATCTTCTGGAACCGATGAAAGCTATCATAAAAGAGCTGTTAGGAGAAGGAAAAACGGTAGAAGAGATTGGAAAACAGCTTGGCATGAAGCTAGAAGAAATTTATCGCTTATCGGATTTCTCGAAAGAGGATTTTCTCAGCATGATGACTAAGGAAGTCACAGAATTTTCGAAAGCAGAATATGTGACTAAAATTTAATGTTGACATGTTATATCGCACATAGAACAAAAGCTGACAGTGAAAGAGTGAAAGCCTGTCGGCTTTTGCTTTATCCAAAAAAAATACGATATGGGAGGTGATGGCAGTGCCGAGAGCAAGAAGCCCTGACAGCATAGAGGCGGAGAAATTATATAGATCTGGCATGGCTCTTGTTGATATTGCAAAGAAACTCGGCAAGCCAGAGGGAACAGTCCGGAGGTGGAAATCAACTCAGAAATGGAATGTAAACAGTAAAAAAAAACAAGGCGAACGTTCGCAAAAGAAAAGTGATTCAGAAAAAGCGAGCGTTCGTAAAAGAGGTGGACAGCCAGGGAACCAGAATTGTAAAGGGAAACAGAATGCAAAAGGACATGGAGTTCCAAAGGGAACGCAAAATGCATTGAAGCATGGCGGCTATTCTGCCGTCTATTGGGATACGCTTGATGATGATGAAAAAGAGCTCATCGAGACGATGCCACAGGATGAGGAAGAGATACTTATAAATCAGATTATGCTCTTTACTGTCCGGGAGCGGCGGATCATGAAGGCAATCAATAAGTACCGAGCAGCAAAGGGTGGAGTGTATGTGGCTGGAGTCACAAAGTTTGAAGAAAAAAGAACATTCAAAGATGATGATGAAAGAACGCTCTATGAAAAGCGAATGCGGGATAAGGTGGAGAAGGGAGATCGCCTTCCTGGTGAGCATTATACTTTACAGACAATGACATCTTCCGCAGCCGACTTGGTAGCTCGCCTTGAAAAGGAACTTACATCTGTACAAAGCCAAAAAACCAAAGCGGTTGATGCATTGGCGAAGCTGAGGCTTGAAAAGCAAAAAATTAGTGGAGAATCACAAGAGAACGAATTAGTACGTGCGTGGGCAGAAAATGTGGTAAAAGCGCGGAGGGAGAAAAGTGGACATTAATATAGACTGGTTATCTGGCTTTCTGGATGATAGCATACCTCTGTGGAGAGACGATCCTGTTATGTATTTTCGGGAAGTACTTAATTTCGATCCGGATCAATGGCAGAAAGAAGCTGCTGAAGATCTTGCGCACAATCCAAAAGTTAGCATTAAGTCGGGACAAGGAGTTGGAAAGACGGCGTTTGAGGCGGCTATTTTTCTGTGGTTTATTACCTGCTTTCCCTATCCCCGTATTGTAGCGACTGCACCTACAAAGCAGCAGCTTCATGATGTATTATGGTCAGAAATTTCAAAATGGATGAGCCACTCAATTTTACTCCCCAGACTCCTGAAATGGACAAAAACCTATGTTTATATGATCGATAATGAAAAACGTTGGTTTGGAGTGGCAAGGACAGCCACAAAGCCTGAGAACATGCAGGGGTTCCACGAGGAAAATATGCTTTTCATTATAGATGAAGCCTCGGGCGTTGCAGATCCGATTATGGAGGCGATTTTAGGTACCTTATCAGGCGATAACAATAAGCTCTTGATGTGCGGAAATCCGACAAGGACATCTGGAACGTTTTATGATTCATTCAATTCTGACCGGATGCTATATAAATGCCATACAGTATCTTCTGCGGATAGCCCGAGAACGAATAAGCAGAACATAGAGGCATTGATACGCAAATATGGCCGTGAAAGCAATGTTGTGCGAGTGAGGGTTTTTGGAGAATTTCCAAAGCAGGAAGATGATGTATTTATAGGGCTGCAGCTGGTTGAACAGGCGGGAATGTTGGAACAGGCTGAAAATATTATAATTAAAAAAATTTCATTTGGAGTAGATGTGGCTCGGTATGGAGACGATGAAACAGTAATAGCCCAGAATGTTGATGGAGCGCTAACGTTGCCGGTAACTTTTCGAGGGAAAAGTCTTATGCAGACGACGGGCGAAATAGTGCGCCTATATCGTGAAATCATTCAAATCTATCCGCAATATCAAGGCCCTATATATATTGTCATTGATGATACGGGGCTTGGTGGAGGAGTAACAGATCGGCTAGAAGAGGTAAAGCAAGAAGATAATTTATTTCGCATGACAATAGTTCCTGTCAACGCAGCTTCTCGGGTTCCTGATGATGTGGTGGAAATCGGGAGCGGTAAAATAAAGGCCTGCGATCTCTACGATAACCTTACAACTTATATGTGGGCAAATATTAGAGATAAATTAGAGCAGCGAGTTCTATACCTGGAAAAGTTATCAAAAGATAACGAGTTAATTGCCCAGCTGACATGCCGCAAATATAAATTGACGAGCAGAGGAAAGATACAACTTGAGTCGAAAGATGATATGAGAAAAAGGGGGATCGGTTCTCCGGATAGGGCAGATGCAGTAGCATTAAGTTTGTATGAGGCTAATGTATTTGATATTAGAAGTCTGATCTGAGGGAGGTGATAAGAATTGGGAGAACTGCACTATGACGGCTACGTCAACATGCTTAACAAGGTGGGGACGAAAAAGGATCCGTTGGAAGGGTATACCTACCGGTACGATGATCCGACTCCGGACCCAGAGCTGGCCCAGATCTATGGCTCCAATGGATTGTTTGTAAAGATCATCGACAAACCGGCAGAACTGGCCTTTAAGAACGGATATGACCTGGGGATCGGCGATGCAGATCTGGATGATGCCGTCAAAAAGAAACTGTCAAGCCTGCAATGGAAGCAGAACGGGGCCAAGGCCCTGAAATGGTCCCGCCTGTTCGGCGGCGCCGCAATCCTCATCGGGATTGACGATGGGGGAGACTGGGATGAGCCGGTGAACAAGGGCATGGTAACCGGGATTAACAGCCTGACCGTTTTTGAGCGCCCGGAGATCACGCCGGACTATAATTCGGTCTTCTCCCGCAGTATGGACCCGGAATCAATACGGAAGCTTGGAACACCGGAATATTACCTGATCACCCCGCTGTACGGAGGCGAGCAGATCCGGGTACACGAAAGCAGGCTGCTGATCTTCCGTAACGGGGAAATCCCACGCACAAGCGCAATGAGCACGGACTATATGTTTTTCGGGATACCGGAGTACAACCGGATCAAGCGGGAGCTGCGGGATACCGTAACCACCCATGGGAACGGCTACCGGCTTCTGGAGCGCTGTATCCAGGCCGTGTATAAGTCCAAGAACCTGTCAAGCCTTATGGCTACGCCAACGGGAGAAGGAATGGTAATCCAGCGGATGCAACTGATCGATATGGCCCGGAGCCTGCTGAATACTATGGTCATTGACGCAGACGGGGAGGATTACACATTCCAGACCTTCCAGCTGGGCGGCGTGAAGGATATTGTGGACGAAAGTTGCAACATGCTTTCGGCGGTCACCAATATCCCCCAGACCGTCTTGTTTGGGCGCTCCCCTGCTGGCATGAACGCAACCGGGGAATCCGACCTGACGAATTACTATGACTACGTAGGCCAGATACAGGAGCTGAACATAACCGGGAATCTTCATTACCTGGTGGAGCTGATTTTGCAGGCTAAATATAACGCAGGGGAAATCCAGGTGATCCCGGCCTACGATCCTGTCCCGAACCCGCTTTGGAATCTGTCGGATAAGCAGAAAGCGGAGCTTGACCAGTCAAAAGCGGCGGCGGAGCTTACCAAGGCCCAGGCCACGCAGGTTTATGTGGATATGCAGGTACTGGATCCCACGGAAGTCCGGAAAACCCTGGCGGCCTCTGACCAGTACGAGATTGAGGATGTACTGTCAGAAGATGACCTGGGTATTGATGTGGAGAGCCTGCTGGCATCCGGCGGTTCCATGCCGGGAGAATCCCCTGCTGCTATGCTCCACACTGCAACGCCATCTGCTGATACGCTACCGGAAGGGCAGACGGAAGTTGCGGATGCAGGGGAAGGCAGCCGGGAGCATACAGCTGCCGCCGTGATTGCGGTAAAAGGCGGGAAAATACTGGTGGCTGACCGGATGGACGGCTCTGGCATATGCGGTCCTGGAGGCCACATAGAAGCCGGGGAGCAATTTGAGGCTACTGCGGTCCGCGAGGCGATGGAGGAGTTTTCGATCCGGCCAGCCTCCCTCATCCCAATGGGATACATAAAAGAGGATGGAGGGCGATACTGCGATACCATGATTTATCTATGCAGGGATTTCTCCGGGGAGCCTAGGGCAGATGGAATGGAAGTCAGCAATGCCCGGTGGGAAGCTATGGATGAATTGTCCGGGCAGAATCTTTTCCCGCCGTTTGAGAAAAGCTTGGAACTGTTGCTGCAAAGTTTAGAACTGGACGATACATCATAGGAAGGGGAAGAAGGAAATGGCAAACCAGGGGCCGCTAAACGAACAGATCAAAAAGAAATTCCACGGAAAGACGGAGATCCCCTCAAAATACATCCCCAAATATCCGGTTTCGGCTGAACGGGATTACATCCGCATGACAAACCGGTTTGCTTTGGAAGTCTTAAAACCAGTGCTAGTGGAATCTCTTCCACAACTGATACAAATTATCAACGGGGATGAAACAAAGGATCCCTGGGCTTATCAGAAGTCCACAGGGCACTTTGACGCTAAGGATTCCCAGGGGAAACAGGCCAAGAAGAATCAGGAGGAACGGGCAAAGCACAGGAGGGCAGTCCTTGCCAGTGTTGCTGCGGAGCTGGACAGATGGTTTGAGCGTCTGAGAGTGTCGCTGGAAACCGCCATGCGATCTTACCGGGTGCGGGACCGGCTGAACATCATTGCGGACGCAAACCGGAAGCTTACGGTAAAGGAATGGAAGAAAGCCATCGGAAAGACCTTGGGAATCAATATCCTGGATGACTACTACGATGGCGCTTTTTATGCAGAAGCCCTGGAAAAATGGGTGGATGAGAATGTTGGTCTTATCGTTACAATCCCAAACGAAATGCTGGACGATATGAAGCGGATGGTCCTTGACAGCTATCTGAAGGGGGACACAGTAACAACGATCACGAAGCAGATCCAGCACTGCTACGGGACTACCAAGGCCCATTCCCGCCTGATTGCCAGGGACCAGATCGGGAAGCTGAACAGCCAGATCACCCGGCACCAGCAAAAGAAATGCGGTATCAATAAATACATATGGCGGACAGCGGGGGATGGCAGGGTAAGGGACAGCCACAGGGAGTTGGACCGGAAGGTTTTTGACTGGGACCATCCCCCGGTGGTGGACCAAAAGACTGGCCGCCGCTGCCATCCGGGAGAGGACTACCAGTGCCGGTGCATTGCCGCGCCTGTTTTTAACCTGGACATGCTGGATCTGCCGGTAGACGGAAGGGCCGAAAAGATAAAGGTAAAGAGGTGATGGAAATTGAAATTACGGAAGGTGAGCCGCCTTGACAGCATACCGCTGGGGGCGGCTTATTTTACGAAAGAAGGGTATCTCAGGGACCGCCCGGTGGTAACAACCTGCGGGATCTTCGAGTATGAGGATAATGGTTCGGTCCATTATGAACTGAGGCTGCCGGAGGATGTGTTTGAGCCGGAAAGCCTGAAAAGCTATAAAGGGAAGCCCGTGATCCTGACCCACAATGGAGGGGAGATCACGAAGGATAACGTATCCAGGGAAACCATAGGTACAATCCTCAGCGATGGAATCCAGGACGGGGACGATGTGCGGGCGGATATTGTAATCCATGATTCCGATAAGCTGAGGCTGGGCTTAAGGGAGCTGAGCCTGGGGTATGACTGCGACCTGGAACATAAGCCCGGCACATGGAACGGGCAGCATTACGATTATATCCAGCATAACATCCGCATCAATCACCTGGCGCTGGTGGATACCGCAAGGGCAGGCCACGGGGCAAGGTTGAATTTAGATGGAAAATCAAAGGGGAAACCCAAAACAGGAAAAGGAGGAACACGCAACATGAAGAAACTTAATTTTGACGGCTTGGCCGGGGCGCTGACACCGGAACAGCTGGAAGAGGCGGTAGAAATGTACCTGTCCGCCCATCCGGAAGTGCAGGTTGCCGATGAAGGGGAAGGCCAGGACCCGGTGGAGAAGGTCCGCCAGGATGCCGAGCGCCGGGATGCAGACATTTCCGCAGTAGGCCAGGAAGAGATTCCTGCTATGCAGAAGGACATTAAAACCCTGCTGGGCGAGATCGACAAGATGAAGGGCGCAAATGACATGGCCGCTGACGGGACCTGCAACAACCGGGATGAAGGAGAATCTACAGATCCGGCCAAGGCCGACAGTGATGACCCGACAGAACCGTCTAAGACGAACGGCGATGACCCAGCAGAACCGGATAAGGCAGATGGGGATGACATTACCGCCCCTGCCGAGGATAAGGCCGTAAAGATGGACTCCGTTGAGCGCAGCTGGGGTGAGATGTATTCTATCTGTCAGATGGCAACCAAACTGGGGCTGGCGGATTTTGTTCCCAAGAACGCAATGGATGGGAAGAAACGCATCATCCAGGCGGTGAACCCGAAACTGAAGCTGGACGGGAAAAGCCGCAGCTATGTGGATGGGGCTTATGAGGCCGCCGTGGCAAATGCCCTCAGCCGCAAGAGCGTAGCGGACAACATGCGCAGGGTTGTAGGCCAGAAATCCCAGGCCGTCCGCATGGATTCCGCAGCGGGCCCAAGCGGGGCAGACCAGGCAAGGAAGAACATGATTGCCCGTATGACGGGCGGGAAGGAGAATGAATAATGGTACAGAGAGATTATGGATTCCAGCAGCCGCTGGGGCTTCCTGGCGGTATTTATGATTTATCGGACAAGGATATCGTAAGCCGGACAACGGATCCTGGGGTAAGCGCAAAGCCCGGGATGGGGCTGGTTAAGGGGGCAACTGCCGGGGAAACGGTAAAGCTTCCGGTTACTGGTTCTACGGCAGCCGACTTTGAGGGAATTTTTGTCCACGGCTCTAAGCAGCTGGAACACAACATGGAAGGAGCGGTAGCCTGCGATGGCGGGGATACGGTGGGCCTGATGAGGAAGGGCCGGATCTGGGCATTTGTAGCGGATACGGCAACTACTACCTACGGAACAGGGGCGGCACTGATCCTTTCTGGGGACAACGCCGGGAAATTGACGGATACGGGCGACTCAGGGGAAACTTCCAAGGTAGCCCTTACCGGTGTTGCATTCACAGGAAAAGCAGATGCGGACAACGGCATTGCCGTAGTCGAGATGAGATAAGGAGGATGATAGGATGGAGAATGTAAAGCGCTATGATGCGATGGACTACCGCAGGCTGAAAGACAGCGAGGCAGCGCTTTGGCTTGCAGGTATTGAAGTTATGGGGGTAAAACGCTTTGACAGTGTAGAAGATGCAAGCGTATTTTTTGCCCGTGAGCTGGATTATGTAAAGTCCAAGGCCTATGACAAGCAGTACCCGGAGCTTTCGGCCCTGCGCTACCTGCCCATTTCCAGCGAGGTCAGTGAAGGGGCGACGACAGCCACCTGGTACGGGTATGAAGTAACCGGCCTGGCTGAGATTATCAACAACTATGCGGATGACCTTCCCAGGGCGGACGTGAAGGGTGAGGCCACCACGGTAAACATCAAGTCCATTGGTGTTTCCTACGGCTACAATGCCGAAGAAATGAGAGCCAGCGTGCATGCGGGGAAGAACCTGGATGCAAGGAAAGCTACTGCGGCCAGGAGATCTCATGACCTGAAGGTCAACCAGATCGCCTTTATCGGTTCCGATAAGGACAAGATGGTTGGTATTTTCAGCGAGGCGGCAGGGATTCCAGAATACGCCCTGTCCGAAGTTGCGGTGGACTCCGCAAAGAAAACGGAGTTCAAGTATAAGACTGCGGATCAGATTTTGGCTGACCTAAACGGGATGCAGGCATATATCGATGAGCTGACCAATTCCATTGAGCGCCCGGATACCCTGGCGCTGCCTTCCCATATCTATATGGATCTGTCTACCAGACGGATCCCGGATACGGAGATTACGGTGCTGAAGTTCTTAAAGGACAACAGCCCCTACATCAAGAACTTTGAAAGCTGGAATGAGCTGGGTGCTGGGGCAACCATGTTTAACCCTACCGGGAAGAATGTTGCCTTCCTTTATACCAAGGATCCGGAAAAATTCACTCTGGAGCTTCCCATGCCCTTTAAGCAGTACCCAATCCAGATCAAGAACCTGGAGACGGTTGTACCCTGTGAGTCCAGGTGCGCGGGCCTGATGATTTATTACCCGTTTTCGATGCTGCTGGCAAAAGGGATCTGAGAAAGGAGAGGCTTATGAAGGTAAGGAATATCAGCAAAAAGATCATAGGGAACCAGTCCTTCCGGCTGCTTCCTGGGGAAACCATGGAGGTACAGGGGGACGAGCTCTGGGTAAGGGATTACACCGCAGAGAAGAAGCTGGAAACCATTGCTGCGGCAGATGATGGCGAAGCTGGCCATAGCTTGCCTTTTTCTGACGAAGATCCAGGCCGGATGGATGATGGTTCTGTCCAGAATGATAATAGCTCCGGCCAGGCCGACAACGGGGAGGCCCAGGATGAGGCAAAGGAGGATGAAGCCAAGGCGGCATCCAGAGGCCGTAAAAAATAAACCGGGGAGGGATACGGCATGACAGCGTTGGAGATTATCCGGCTTACCATGCCGGAATTTGAACAAGTCCAGGATGATAAGGTGGAAAAGTGGATAACCCTTGCAAGGCCCCTTGTGAGTGAGGAAAAGTTTGGGCAGCTGTACGAACAGGCAGTTGCCCTTCTTACTGCACATAAGATGGGCCTGTCCGGTATAGGAGGTACGCTTGCCGGGACAAAGCTTTCCATGGCATCCGGTCAGGGTCTTGCCTCGGTATCAGAGGGGGAGACCTCAATTTCGTTTGATACGGCGGGAACGTCCATGGCGGCTACAGACCCGATGGCGGCAGAGTACGCAAAGACCATATACGGCCTCCAGTACCTGTCCCTTTGCAGCCAGGTTATCTTTCCGGCTGTTATCGATTGGAGCGGTGCAAAATGTCAGTAAAATTTAAAGACCAGTATACGGCGGAGGGGAAACGCCTGAAAAAGACGATGGAGGAACTGACCAAACTGGAATGTCTGATTGGCTTCCAGCGTGGCCAGGATACTTCTGAGGATGGCGTGGATGTGTGTGACTATGCGGCCTGGAACGAGCTGGGAACCAGTAACGATATCCCACCATCCAGGCCATTTATCCGCAACAGCGTTGATCTCCACCGGGATGAGATCAACAGCAGGATTGACGAGATTGTGGAGAAAATCCTGGACGGGGCGACGGCTGAACAGGCATTGAATGAAATGGGGCTGTTCCAGAAATCCTTGATCCAGGGCGAGATCACCGATGGGAATTACCAGGCGAACACTGACAGCACGTTCAAGAAAAAGAAATCAGCCCATCCCCTGATCGATACCGGGCGTATGCGCGGGGCTGTCAATTACCAGATCGGAAAGAAAGGGGAATTTAAATGATCCTGTTTGCGCAGAAGTATACCAGGAGGCGCTTTGAGTCGGAGGTTGTGAGAGGGGCTTCCCATTGCGGCTATACGGACGGGACGGTGGAGGCGGACGTGCAGCGAAATTCAGAGTCCACTACAGGCCAGACGGAAGGAAGCAGGAAAACCAAGGGCCTGAAAGCCTGGAGCGATGAGCCCTTCCTGGTAGATGACCAGTTGACCGGTGAAATGGCAGATTGGATTTGGAAGGATGGGCACTGGTATAAATGCCTGTCCTGCGAGAGAAGCTGCAACACCATGCTGGACCATTATGTATCCACCTTTGAGCGGGTAACGGAGGCAGCCAACCCATCTGCAATAGGGCCGCCGGGAGGAGGGGAAGACGGTGAAACTATATGATCTGCGGGAATACCTCTACGATGTGGTGAAGCGTTATTTCCAGGCCGCTAACGTGGTGTGGGCAGGGGAAACCCAGCCGAAGCAGCCGTATCCCCTGGTTATGATGTCTTTGAGGAACCTGACGGTATCCACCCAGCCCAATACGGAATCCACCGAGGATGAGATCATACGCTATTATCCAGCCGAGATCCTGCTAGAAATCAATACGTTCACCGGGCCCGGAAGGGGCCGGCATAACGATGGGATACCGGATCTTTGCGAACTGGTCCAGTACCTCAGTTCGGAGGAAATGACGGATGAATTTTTTGTAAATGATCTGTCCATCACCCAGAACGGGGCCATTCAGGATGTATCGCAGCTGTTAGGCACAGAAAACGAGCACCGGGCCATGGTAGAGTTTACGGTGAATTTCTGCCTGTTGTCCTCCGGGCGGTACGGGCTGACGGTCCCCTCTGTGGAGAAGCAGTATGATACGGAAAATGGGGTCTGGGCGGTGGCAGGGCAAGGGCAGGAGTGGGCCCCGACCACAACCGGAGGCGGAAGCTATGAAATGAACCACAGCGGTGATTATGACATCACCACTGCTGAGATTAAGGAGGAATGAAATTGGCACTTAATATTGATGGAATTGTGAAATGCACGATTGATATTAATTCCCCCGCAGTCAGCGGGGAATCCTATTCGGGGCTGCTGATCGTAGGGCCGCCCCCAGCCAGCAAGAGCATGCCTGCGGTAGCCAGCTATACGAGCATTGCCGCCATGGCTACGGCTGGGTATGAAGAAACTGACCCGGTATACCTGGCCGCGATGGTGGCATTTGCTCAGTCTCCACAGCCAGAGCGGGTATATGTGGCAACGGTCCAGGATTCCGAAGAGCCTACCAAAACGGTTGAGAAAGCTTTGGGGACGGATGGCTGGTATTTTGTGTGCCCTGCCGGGATTGAAACAGAGAAATATAATGCATTGTCCGTATACGTGGAGACACTTGAAAAAATGCTGATGGTAACCCTAGAGGCGGATGACGACAGCCCATTTTTGCAGAGCGGCCTCATGCGCACCTGTGTATGGAGGCTGGCAGAGAACCAGATGACGGATTACGATCCGTACCTGCATGTGGCGATCTGCGCTAGAGCGGCCAGCTATACGCCCGGTTCCGAAACCTGGGCTTTTAAAACGCTGGCACTGGTTACGGCTGGGCAGTTTGCGGATTCTTCCGAGATGGATTCCGACAATGAAAACTATTACGTATGCATTGCCAAACGGAACGTTACCCAGGGCGGGAGGGTTCTTGGCGGCGAATGGATTGATACGATCCGTTTCAGGGACTGGCTTAAGAACAAAATCCAGATGAACTGCTTCAATGTACTCATCCAGAACGCAAAGGTTCCCTACACGGATGCCGGGATCGGGCTCCTCCAGAACGCTGTGATTGCGGCTTTGAAGGAGGGGCAGGCCAACGGTGGCATTGCCCAGGATTTTTACGATGAGGACGGGAATAAGACCCCGGGCTACACCACGACCGCGCCGCTGGCGGCGAGCCTAAGTGCGGAGCAGAAAAAGACCCGGAACCTCCCGGATCTGAAATGGACGGCATACCTGGCCGGGGCAATCCACTTAGTCGAGATCAGCGGTACGCTGGGATACTAACCGGAAGGAGGATGAGAGATGAGGACATATAACAGCAAGAAGGTAACAGTGGCCTGCGGGTCGCATATCGTAACGGGCTTTGCCGAGGATTCGTTTATTACGATTGATGAGACTGGCGATGGAGTTTCTTCGGTAGCAGGAGCGGATGGGGAGGTTGCCAGGAGTGTCTCCCCTGATCCTAGGAAAACGGTGAAAATCAGCCTGCTCCAGACCAGCAGTTCCAACGCTTTTTTCCGCAGGCAGTACAATAAGGATAAATCCGATGGTTCGGGTTCGTTCTCCCTGCTGATTAAAGACCTGACGGATGGAACGGTCTTTTCAGCAGATGAAGCGTGGGTTAATAAGATCCCGTCCTTTTCCCGAGGCAAGGCAGTTGGCAATATGGAGTGGGAGCTGACGGCAGATGGGGAATTTGAAGATTAAGGAGGGCCATGATGTATAACGCAATGTTGAAACGGACGGAGGTGCGGATTGAAGGCATCTCCTTTTTTATTGCCCCATTCCCTGTGTTCGTGGCGGCAAGGATCTCCGCAATGCTTTCCAAGGTGCTATCCCCTGTTCTTGGGGGCATAATTTCTCTGCTTGGAGACGATGAAGGGGAAATGGAAGACAGCGCGGGGACAAGCTTTTCAGAAGCAAAAGAGGCGATCCCCACGTTTGTGGATGCTATGAATGGGATCAATCCTTTTGAATTTGAGCGCCTGCTTCGGGAGCTGCTGATCAATTCCCGGAATATTACATTCAGGGACAGCGGACACCCGGAAGGGGCCTTTTTGACGGAGGAAGAACTGGATGCCATGTTTGCAGGCAATTCCCAGAACCTGTATATCCTGGCATACCACGTTCTGAAGGAGAACTTTAAAGGTTTTTTCGGGAAATTAAAGAACCTGTCTGGCAGCCCGCTTATGAAGAAGCTGACGGAACTGTCCGGATCGAACGATACGGAAAGCTCGACACCGGACAGTTCACAGAGCTCGAACTCAGATGTTATACCCTTATCAAGGCAGGGATATGCACCAAAACAGAGCTAGAGGACGGAACCTATACATTGGATGAGTTTTTAAAGCTCTATGCCCTGTATGCTATGGACCGCGATATTGAACGGGCCCAGGCGGCAGAATTATCGGAAGAGAGGAGGTGACGGCTATGGCATCCGGAATCCTGAGAAGAATCGGCGTCCTGTTTGGCGTTGAAGTAGATAAGAATACGCAGTCCCAGGCAAAAAGCGCGATTGAAGGAATTAAGAGCTTTGCAACAAAGGCCCTGGGAACAATCGCCGTAGGAGTATCAATCGTAAAGACCAATGCCCTTGCGGAAGAGTTTACTGAGATCAATACAATGATCAAAAATGCGACCAGAGGGATGGGGGAGCAGGAGGCAATCCAGGATAAGATCCTGGAGGCTGCGAACCTGACCAAGACCGCATATGGGGAGACGGCCAGGATGGTAACGAACCTGGTGCAGGAAAACTCGGAGCTTTTCGGGACTATCGATGAGGCGGTGAAGTTTAATAATGCGGCTACCATGTTGTTTAAGACGGCAGGCAAGACAAACGACCAGATTGCGGGGCTGATGGAGGCGATTAATAATTCCTTCGCAAAAGGGGCAATCGATTCGGAGACGATCAGCCAGTTGCTGGAGCAGTCTCCGGAGGCCGTCAAGCTTCTAAACGAGCGGCTGGGTTCTACTACTGACCAGTTGGAGCAGATGGCCACGGACGGGAAGATTACGCTGGAAGACCTGAAAGAAGCCTTTACCTCAAATGCGGATTCCATAACTGCGGCCTACATGGAAACAGGCGTAAGCATCACCAGTGCCTTTACGCTTATGCGGAATCAGGTTGGCCTCTTTGTGTCCCGCGTATGGTCCGGGGCAGGCGTATCCACACGGGTAGGGAAGCTGATGGTACGGGCTTTTAACGAGTTCATGAGAGTCTTGAACAAAGGCCGGGCTACGATTACGGCAGCCCTCCAGGGGGCGCTGGACTGGATTGAGCGGATTGCGGACTGGATTTCCAGGGCCGGTTCCGTCCTTGGCCAGATCATCGGCAAATTAGGGGGCGTAGGAAATGCGCTTAAGTTAGCGGCCATTGCCGCCGCGGCGCTGTGGATTGCCTTTAACAGCAAAAAGATCATAACCTTTTTGACCGGAATCCCAGGGTTGCTAAAAGCGGCGTTCAGCCCGGCAAACCTGAAGATTATGGGGATTGTGGCCGCAATTATGCTGATTGTACTTGCGGTGGACGACTTGGTGAATTTCCTGAAGGGAAATGAGTCTGTTATCGGTACGTTTTTTGACGCAGCTGGGATTGGGGCCGACAATGCCCGCGGGGCGATCCAGTCCGCATGGTCCGGGATTCAAGGGTTCCTCGCTGAGGCATGGAATGTCATCCAGGGGGCGGCACAGATTTTTTCCGATACGGTAGCGGGCTTTTTTGCAAGGCACGGCGAATCCATCCGGCAGAATTTTGAGCGGGCCTGGGGAGTGGTTAAAACATTCCTGAACGGGGTATGGACGTTCTTGTCCCAGCTGGCTTCGGCCATCTTCGGCGACATGGAATCCGATGTTGGAAGCTCTGCCCAAGGGGCGGCGGGCAAGCTGCTATCGGCCTGGCAGTCCGGTATGACGATCCTGTCTGGGTTCTGGGACAGTATGTACGCAAAGTTCAGCAAAATTTTCAATTCGTGGATGACGATCATCGAAACGGTATTCGGATGGATTGAGAGGTTCTGGAATGCCTGGGGATCACGGATTTTGTCCTGGTTCAAGGTTTTGTGGGACAGCGCAGGGGGCGTCCTGAACGGTTTCCTCAGCATTGTCCAAGGAATCGTGGGGCTTGTTGCGGCAATCCTTACTGGCGATTGGAGCGCTGCCTGGGAGGCGGCGAAACAGATCGTTTCCGGGGCGGTTTCGGTGGTAGTGAACCTGTTTATGGCTTTGGCGAATACACTGAGCATGCTGCTTTCCATGATTGCAGGCGCCGTTGCGGCAGCGGTTACGGGTATCTATAATACGATTGTCAGCTGGTTTACATCAGCAAAGGACTTTGTAGTCAGCATATTTACCGCAATCTGGAATTTTATTGTGAGCATTTTTACCAACATTGTATCGGCGGTGACCGGGAAGGTGGCCGAGGTAAAGAACGCTGTGGTGAACGGGCTCACATCGGCGGTTGACTGGATTAAGGAGCTGCCGTCCCAGGCCCTTGGCTGGGGCTCTGACATGATTTCTGGAATCGCAGATGGGATCAAGGGTGCTGCCAGCAAGGTCACGGATGCAGTAAAGGGGATTGCGGACAAGATCAAGTCGTTTTTACATTTTTCCAGGCCGGATGAAGGCCCCCTGCGGGACTATGAAGGCTGGATGCCGGATTTCGCCCAAGGGTTAGCCCGTACCCTGCGGGCCGGGAAGCCCATGATTGCTGCTGCGGCTGCCGATATTGCCACAGCGCTGAATATTCGGCCTGTAGTCCGGACGGCACAGAACGTGTTCGGGGTAAATAAGGCCGGGAATACGGTGAACCAGAATATCAACATCAATAACACAGTCCAGACCACAGACCGGAACGCCGGGAAAAAGGCGGCTGGGCAGATGGAAAAGAGCAGTAAGGATATTACAAAAGAAGTAACACGAGGATTGGCATACGGGAGGGCATAGCGGATGAGAAGAAGGGTGAAACGGCCTGTGACACTGGCCGGGATTAAATTTGATGCGCTGATCTCCCAGGACGAAGTGTTCCAGGCCCAGGTGCCGGATTACCCGGTGGAAAGCGGCTATAAGGTACATGACGGGGTCCTGCCGGATGCGCTGTCAATCAACACAACGCTTTACCTGACCAATACCCCGGTGACCTGGAAGCATCAGATCGGGGTAAGCCGTACCCGTGTAAAGACGGTGGAGGCAAGGCTGCGGCAGATCTTCTGGGACCGGGAGCCGGTTACCTACGCGACATCGGATCGGACCTACGATAATATGGTCATAGAGTCCATGACGATCTCCAAGACGGAAGAGGACGGATATGCCAGGAAAATCCCCATCACGCTGAAACAGGTGGAGGTGACGGCCACCAGGACTGGCGTAATCCCGGACAGCTATGTGAGGGGAGGGCAGACCGAGGCAAGCGCCGGGACGGCTTCCGTATCTTCCGACAGTACGGGCGTGGCTTCCGCTTCATCAGCCGCCCAGGCCCAGGAGCAGGCAAAATCACAGGAAAATGCCTCAATCCTGTATAAAGCCGGTAAAGGGCTTGGGCTTATTTCATAGGCCAGGAGGCATCGGATGACAATCTATATTGATGTGCCGGATATGAACGACAGCAAAAGCCGGGTAACCCTGGCGGATGAAGAGTTCTATATCCGGTTTACTTATGTGGGGAGGACGGACACCTGGTATTTCAGCCTGTATGATTCGGAAAATACGCTGATCCTGGGGATGATCAAGATCCTCCCGCTCTTTCCGCTTACGGAATATTATACATCGGCCAGGCTGCCCAAGGGCAAGTTTGGCTGTTTTACAGACCTGGCCCATATCGGAAGGGACGATTTCCTGAATGGCCAGGCAAAGTTCGGGTTTATCCCGGACAGCGACTTAGAAGGGTGGGAACCATATGGCTAGAAACTGGAACAGGGCATACCGGCTTGTGGCTGGCGTGGCCGGCACAGGATTTGAGATTGGCTCCGCTACGGAATCCGGGCGGGCAATCCATATAAAATTTGACCTGGAAAAAACGGATGTGACCAGCAACAATACGGGTACAATCTCTATCTGGAACCTGAATGACCAGCATGTAAGTATCCTGGAACAGAAGGACTGCATGGTGGAGCTCCATGCAGGTTATGGAGCCTCGCTGCCCCTCATTTTTTGCGGTAATGTAACCAACCCGGAAACGGAGCTGGAAGGGTCAGACCGAAAGACGGACATCGATGTGGTAGATGGCAGGATCGCGGTACGGGATACCTACGTTTCCATGAGCTACCAGGGGATCATCCCGGCCCAGGCAATTATCTCTGACTGCATCCGGCAGATGGGGATTACCTGCATCTACAGCCCGGGCGTAATCGCCGCTGTAGGGCAAATCCGGCTGCCAAACGGCTATGCCTATGCCGGGCCTGCGGCCAACTGCCTGACCCAGATCTGCGGCCTGTGCGGTTTCCAATGGTCTATCCAGAACGGCGTTGCCCAGATCCATCAACCGGGAGAGCCGATCACAACTCAGGCGTACATCCTGAACGAGTCTACCGGACTGATCAGCGTACCGAAGCGGATTGTGATTGGCTCGGAGTCTAAGAAGGAAGGGGAAAAGAAGAATACCCAGTACGGATACGAGGTTGAGTATTTCCTGAACGGGGCAATTAATGTGAATGATATGGTCCAACTCCAGTCCAGGGCCGCATCCGGCTTCTACAGGGTGAAAAACCTGAAAATTACCGGGGATAACCTGGAAGGGGACTGGACTTGTACGGCACAGCTATTGGAGGTGGCGGCAGCAGTATGAGAAGCGAGATGACGCAGGCCATAGCGGATTATGTATCATCTGCCATGGCGGAAATAGGGGTTGCGCTTCCGGGAACGGTAATGGCGTATGATAGTGCCACGGGCCGGGTAAACGTAAAGCCCTTTGGCAGCATGCAGAAACCGGATGGGACAACAATGGAGTATCCGATCATCACCGGGGTCCCAATCTGCCAGCCAGGCGGAATTGCGGCGCCGGTTCAGGCGGGTACATCCTGCCTGCTGGTGTTCTGCGATATAGATATTTCCGGCTGGCTGTCCGGAAAGAGCGGGGGTGCTGCCCTGCGGCACAGCCTGTCAAATGCAGTCTGTATCCCAGGGCTAGAGCGTACATCCACGGCGGCACAGAACCTGGCAAACGCAAAAGGATGCGCCTGCATATCCGGGAATTTATACGTCAATGGCTCAATTACCTGTACCGGGAACTGCAACGCACCTAATATTGATTAAGGCAGAAGGGAGGGATAAGGCTTGGCCTACAATGATATTTTGCTGGATTCTGTAGGGGATCTGAGGCTGGATGGCAATAATGACCTGATCTTGGCCGAATCCTTGGTGCAGGAAATCAATGTACAGCTCCGGTGGTTTAAGGGGGAATGGCCCTTTGATGAGACGAAGGGAACCGACTGGTTTGATACCGTATTTGTAAAGAATCCGGACGATGAGCTGATCCGCCAGATGGTGGAGCAAATTTTATACGGCTTTGACGAAATTTCAGAGGTTGAAAGCGTTGCGGTGGAGGCAGATGCCAGGGAGCGGAAGGCCGCTATCACCTGGCGTGCGGCCACAAAGACCAGGGAAAGGATTGAAAGTGAGGTGGTTTTATGGGGGAGCTCTACGGCGTAACCCCGAAAGGTTTTATCCTGCGCCGGTTTGATACGATATATGCAGATCTGGCGGAGCGGATTAAGCGGTATGCGGGGATTGACATTACAGCAAACGAGAACAGCGTCCTGAACCTTGCAATCTGCTATCCGGTATGCGATATTGCCGCGCAGCTGCATGAGGAAAACCTGGAAATCTACAACAGCCTCCACCCAAGCACGGCGGAGGGGACAGCCCTGGATGACTGCTGCCAGTTTGGGAATATCCTGCGGAGGGCCGCAAGGAAGACGGTCTACAAAATCTCCTGCAATGTGACGGACGGCAATACGATCCGGAAGGATACGATCATAGCGGCGGATACGAACCCGCGCCATGATCTGTACTGTGATGAAGATACGGTAGTAAGCCGGGAAGCATTTAATGAGGCGTATATCCGATTGGTAGTTACGCAGAGCGGCCAGTCTTACACTATAGCGATTGACGATCAGGAGTATGCCTACACTTCGCAGGATGGAAACCAGGAAACGATTTTAAACGGATTGAAGACGGCGCTTGGAAGCAACTACGATGTGAGCGTGGAAAACGGGTTGCTCGCAATCAAAGGCAAGCAGCCTGACGAGATTCACAAACTTGTACTGAGCGACAATTTGACAACCGATTCCGTCACCGGCCTGGTACAGTTCTCCACGGAAGAGTACGGACCGATTGTCATGCCGGTGGGTACAATTACGAACATTATCAGCAACCTGTCAACCGGGTTTAACTGGTGCGAGAACCGTATCAACCCGGATGTGGGCCGTCTGGAAGAAGAGGACTGGGAATACCGGCAGTCCTACATGGAGCGGATCTACAGCTACAGCAGCAACATGGCGGATTCCATCCGCTCTTATCTTCTGAACAATGTGGAGGGCATTGAAACGGTCCAGGTCTATGAAAATGATGAGGATACAAAAGACAGCGAGGGCAGGGCACCACATTCGGTGGAGATTGTGGTATCCGGTGGGGACGATGAGGAGATTGCATATGGCATCCTGCGGAGCAAGGCGGGCGGGATCGGTACGAACGGAAGCGTGGAAGTGAACTGTGTGGGGCTGAACGGGGAGACAATCAAGA
Organism: uncultured Enterocloster sp.; assembly: GCA_944383785.1. Taxonomy (GTDB): domain Bacteria; phylum Bacillota; class Clostridia; order Lachnospirales; family Lachnospiraceae; genus Enterocloster. Next base: position 43,528 of record CALWQV010000008.1, read on the forward strand.
TTAGGTTTAACCGGCCTGCGGAGATCTACGCCTGGATCATGGTGGAGCTGCACGGGCAGAAGAGCGATATACCCAGCAACTATGAGAAGATTGTGCAGGATATTATCCTGAATGCCTATTCCGGCTTGCAGGCTGGCGATCCGCTCATCCTACAGCGTGTGATCGGAGAGATTTACCTCCAGGTATCCGGCGTGGAGTACGCATACATTTACCAGTACCATTCCAAGACTGCCGGGGATACGCCAGATAATGAAGATTATGAGCAGACGAATATTTCCGTAGCTTCCAGGGAGATGGTGATTTTGTCAGCAGATAGAATTGAGGTGTCCGTCATTGAAAGTGATTGACGAATGGAAAAACCTGACCCTTAGCCAGTTTTATGATAAACCTGTGCTATGGGGGATTATACGGGCCGTATCAGAAATCTTCCAGGAGGCATATGCGGAGCAGCAGGAGTTAAGGAAGCTGCTTGACATTGATAGCCAGGAAGGAGTGAACCTAGACCATATTGGGGACATCCTATGCCTGACCAGGACCCAGGCGCACCAGATCCTGCGGAGGAATAATGAGTTTGAATTGACTGATGATCTGTACCGGAAAGCGTTGAAATACAAGATCATCCTGAACAATTCTAACGCCACTTATTACGACATCATGGAAGGGATCGGGATTATCTGGAATACAGGGGATGTTGTATACCGGGAGGATAAGAACCACCCGGCAACCTATATCCTCGACCTGAAGAGCTACGACATTAACTCCGGGGATATATTGGAATCCCGCACTATGACGATCAAAGCAGCAGGAGTTAAAGTCCTGTTTATTATTGTGTGGCTGATCCGGTTCCGGTATGGATTTTGGAGATGCGGGGCCAGGGTAACCTACCACAACGTTGTCCAGTTTTTTAAAGAGAATGTGCGGAAATTTGATGGCTCCTGGAAGCTGGACGGAACATACCATCTTGATGCACTATCTACAAAGCCGCTGAGGGTGACCTACCGTTGCTTGCCATTCCCTGTACCGTTGGGGATGAAGCTGAAGAATGTGCATGATCTTCCGGACCGGCTGATTGTCCGGATTGGGGACGATGGGACATACCTGGCAGATGAGCCAGCGATTACCGGGGCAAAGGGATATGGGATTGAGGCCTTACCAGATGGGGACAGCCTGAAAATCACATCCTCAGGCGGCCCGGAGGTACAGGATCAGCTGAAAGGCCTGAAAGTAACCGGACAGCAGGAGCGGACGGTATACGCGAAGGATTATATCGTATCCCCTCAGGAGGCTTATGGGGAATATGAGACGGATGGGCTGCGGATCTATTTTGCGGCGGCCCTGGAATTTAGCATCGAAATAGCACCGACCATGGTGTAGGAAGGAGAGGAAGGACATGGCAGTATCAATCGTGCCGAATGTGGCGCGGGAAAAAATGGCAAAGGCTCGGGCTGGGCTAGCAGAGCTTCCGCCGATCACCCATGTGGCATTTGGGGACGGGGGCTGTGACAGCGATGGGACGGTGCTTACCCCGTCCTCTACCATGACAGCCCTGAACCATGAATTGTTGAGAAAGACCATCAGCGAAAAGAAGGTAACGGCCCAGTGCGTGATTACGTATATCGGGAAGCTTGCGGAAGGGGAGCTGGATGGTAAGAGCGTCAGCGAAATTGCGCTGATCGATTCAGAAGGCGACCTGGCGAACGTACAGTTCTTCAAGGGGAAGGCGGATGACCTGGAACAGACATTTGAGATTGATGATGATTACTCGTAATACGGAGGTGAGCAGTATTGGCATACTACAATGTCAGCAGCCCGGAATTTAACAGCAATGTCCGCCGTCTGGAAGAGACGGACTGGGCCCACGCGGAGGTGCTGAACCAGACCATCAGCCAGGCGGTTGTGAATACGGCGGCCTTGCAGCGGGCTGTATTCCGGCTCGCTGGGAGGACAGTCCAGGCATCCGGGTGGAATAGTAAGGAATATACGATCTCAGATGGGAGGATCAAGGCTTCCAGCATTGCGGAAGTTTACTGGGCGTCCGGCTCTAAAGAAACCGTGATTGACTGCGAAATAGACGGGTATACCCAGGATGGAGGCCTTGTCCTGACCTGCGATACAGTGCCGGAAACGGACCTGGTAATTGAAACAATCGAGATAAGGAATGAGGTGATCGACAATGCCGTTTAAGCAAAATGTAGGGGGAGGGGTATCGGCAGCAAAGGATACGGCCACAGAGGCGGATGTGCGCTACCCGAAAACCTTCCATTCCGGGAAAGGAACAAAGGCAAAAGTCGGGTCGATATTGGATTGTTTAATCAAGAAGGTAACACCTGGGACCAGCAAGGTAGTGATCCCTAAGGACAGCTATATTGCGGAGGATATTGAGATAGACGGCGACCCAGCGCTGGTATCGGCAAACATTAAAGCGGATACCAGTATTTTTGGCGTACAGGGCGACCCTAATGTGGTTGACACATCGGACGGGAACCTGAGCGCAGGGCGGATGCTTGCCGGGACAAAAGGATACTCAAAGGGCGGCCCGGTGAACGGCGAAATTCAGACACTGGGGGATACATCCTTCTCGCCGTCTGGCTCATCCGCTTACAATGACTGCAAAATATCCGGGGCAACTGAGAACAGCTATGTTGGGGCATTTGATTACTCCATTACCGGATATATCGCCGGGAAGATCCGCATCCACATCGCAAACCTGCTGTCGAAGAATATCCGCCATGGAATAAAGGTTGGGGGGATTGGTGGGTACATTACGGGGAGCTTTACCGGAGACGCAACTGCTGCGGCTGAACATATCTTAGCAGGGAAAAAGGCCGGGGTAAAGGGCAATATGGTAAACGGGACGATGACCAATGTAGCCGCAATCGATCCGGCCAAGTCTGTTACACTGTCAAGTGGTGTATTATATGCGAGGATGACGCGAGGGGCGCATATTACAAATGCCACATCAGGATACCCGGAGGTAAGTGTCCCGCAGAAAACGCTGGCAAATGCGATTGGGCTGACAGCAGCGAAACTGAGCAAAGGGCAGAGTGTTGCCGGGATTAACGGGACAGCAAATAGAAGTCAGATTGTTAATTATATTGCATACAATAGCAACATTTATTATACGGGCTATAGTAGTACATCGGGTAATAGAAGAATCGATATAGGAGCTCCATATGCGGAATGGGATACTATTGTTTTGGAGGTTTACCCAGATACAGAGTATTGCGGCCCGGTTGTTATTGCGCTTTCGAAAGGCGAAAGTATGCGCGTTCCGATAACCACAATTAAGTACAATGATGCACAGTACAGAAATGCATGGTTATCTATTGCAAGGGATTCAAGCGGAAAGATAACGTTGCAACCCTTCAGAGGTAACGAATCAGGAACATACAAAACGGTTGTCCGGGTAGCAGCAGTTTATGACGGCATAACAGATAAGCATCCGGAGTAAAGCCATGTTTGCTGCCAGCCCTGTAACCGAAACCGTTATAATCTAACAAAAAGAGCGCAAATACTACAATCTGCAATATGATAGGGAGGTGTGATATTTTGAATCCAATCCGAAAACCGACGATAGAAGGGACAACGAGGAAGTACGAGTTTGAAGTGATCGGCACTCGCTTCCTGGTCAAGAACATGTCCGGCGGGGACATCCTGGCCGGGTTTGAACAGGATCTTGGAACAGAAGGCGTGGAGAGCTGGCTGATTCCAGACGGCGCATGGCAAGTGATACCCGGCACGGAGAACCGCATCCGGCGGACAGAGGTGTATATCAAGGCGTATGCTACATCTGCCACGGATAGAGGCGTAGAGGTTGAGGCGGTCGAATATGGACTGCCGAGGGGGTGATGGGATGTATCGACCGATCATCGGTCAAGGGCTCTATGGCTGGATGTATGGCTACGGCGGAGCTGGCGGCACAGCCGTAATTCCGGGCCGGTTAATCATTACGTCCCCCCATATCCGCCTGGCTTATAGCGAGGCAGCCGTGACGGGGTGGAAGGGGCACCCCTTAGAATATGCCGCTGCACCGGACATGGATGGGCTGGTGATTTTATCACCCGGAGAGCCCGTAATCCAGGACGCTCTTTTAGGGCTGCGAGCAACTGGGGCAAAAGAACGGTCTATCTATGCGGACAGCTACCTGGTATCCAGGGAAGCGCTATATGCCCAGGCCCAGGATGAAGGGCTGCTGATCTATTTTGACGGAGACAGTACGATGGAGCTCGAAAAGAACCCGATTATAGGAAAGGAAGGATAAAAATGTCAGAAACAGGAGCAATGAAAAGCTATTATGTAAAGGTCCGGCCCACAAACGGCGGCCAGCATAAGAAAACGCTGGCATACGATTTCTGGACAACCGTATTCGATGCAGTAACTGGCAACAGCTACTTGTCGATCCAGGATGTTCCGGCGGGAATCGAGATTACGAATACCAGCTATTGGACGCTGTACAGCGTCAACGATGCCAGATACGAATACCTGCTGGGGCTGTTAAAGAACTTGCAGGGCACAGCAGCAACCGCATCACAGATCAGCGCCCTCCAGAGCCAGCTGACCGCCCTGATTGCCGCTTCCGGGGAGACGGATGGAAATACGGAGCTCCAGGATATCCGGAACGGGGCGGACGGCGTAACCTATGATACAGCGGGCAAGGCAGTGCGGGAGCAGCTGAAACAGAAGATCGGAAAAGACGAGGCCATGAGCTGGTCCCAGTGGTTTGATTCCCACCGGACCGGCTGGCACGGCGGAGTCACATTCCCCAGGTTTGGCAAGTCCCAGGCAGTCCTTGGGACTAAGACGGGGGACAACGAGGATATCGTGGTGGAAACCTCCACAAATACTGCGAAAGGCCGGAATGATTTTGCGGACACCCCGCTTACAGACCTGATGTTTAATGGGATTGAGGTGAACGGGTATGTGGATGAGGATGGGGAGCCGCACATCACGGCGATCAAAGGCTCGCCAGAGTTTTCCAGGGATGGGAGCAACGGGGATGTGTATATGGCCTTCCTGACGCCGTTCTACAAGCGCGTGTACAATGATGACGTAGACGGATGGGATTTTGCGGATCACAGGGCGGATGGGATGAAGCCATGGGACGCTGCGGTCAGGCCGGACGGGACATGGAGGTCATTCTATTTTGTATCAAAATATCCTGGCGTGGACAATGATGATGGCATTATTGCGTCCATTTCAGGCCGGAAGCCCCTCAGAAAATACTCCCACAACAGCCAGATCACGAAATTTACCGCTAAAGGAGATCAGTACTGCGGATGGACCAGTACAGATGTAGCCTGGGCGCAGTGGATGTTCGACATGAAGTTTGCCACACGCAATTCGCAGAGCAAACTAAGCGGGGCCACTTCGTATTATTACCAGTATCCGGCAGTAGTGGAGGAGCAGGATGTGAAGCGTATAATTATCGCAAAAGCCCAGGCTGCAAACTTGGTAGTCGGCTCATACGTGTCGATCGGATATGGATATGTGTCCAATGGCACAGTTGGCCTGGACCGGAATAACGACAGCCTCCATGCATACGCTGACAGTGTGAAGATTTTGTCCATTGAGGATTATGATGACAGCAACAGCGTTGTTTATGTGGATTCAGCGGATACATTTGACACCACGGCGGTTAGCCTCGGGGACAACCTTACATCGTCCGTATACATTACAACCATCCACTGGCACTCCGGCAGTTGCGATGATGTCCTTGGCCCGGATGGATCCCCATTTAATTGTACGAATAACAAGGAGCCATTTGTGCTGTCCGGGGTGGAGCTTGGACATGGCGGCACGACGATTGTTGCAGACATTATCTTGAATGGCGTATACGATGAGGATACCGATACTTATACGCAGACCCCATGCATCGTGAGCGACAGCAGGAAGATCGCCACAAGCGTGACGGACGATTACGTTGAGATTGGCTATCATCTGCCAGATACGAACAACGCATGGAAATATGTCTCAGAGCAAGGCTATGACAGCAGGTATCCATGGCTGGCACTTCCGCTCGCAGCAGATGCAAGCTCGTCTACTGGTTACTGCGATGGGATACATACTGGCTCTAGGGCAACTGCGGCGCGGGAATGGCTCTGGTTTGGCGGTCTGGGCTATGGGGCTCATGCCGGCCTTCGGTGCGTCTATGCGGCCTACGCCCTTGGCACGACGAGCTGGCATTTCCTGCCCCGCCTTTCATACCTCCGTCGCGGCGTAGCCGCATAGGGGGTGAATCCAGGAGCGGAAGCGAGTGGAGAGGGGACCGCCCCTCATAAGTCCCGCATCGTGGGCGAAAATTTAGGGCTGCCTGATGCGTCAGCGGGTGTTCCTGGGCCGTCGTTGCTCTGGTTTGGCAATCTGAGCAATGGGGCTAATGCCGGCCTTCGGTACGTCAATGCGAACAACGCCCTTGGCACGACGAACTGGAATTACCTGCCCCGCCTTACGACTAAAAAACAGTATTATTGCATCATGCAGCGCCGGAAACGGCCCGGGAAACCGGCCTTGGCGAAAGCCTAAAATTGGTTGGGACGGCACCCGGATATGGAAGAGTATCCGGGCCGCACGGCGGATGGGACGTGCGTGGGGGTTAGTAGTAAAACCGAAAGCCCTTGAAACCAGAAAGGATTATGATATGCGGCGTTATTGCAGGAACGTTGACATTTCGAATATAGATTTTATCAAGCGCTGCATTTACCTGTGGCTTGACGGAAAGAAGAACCGCAGGGATGTGCTGCGCTTCTTTGCTGCGTATTCTGACCTGCCTGCGCGGCAGATCAGGGAAGCGGCTGCCTGCGAGAACTATCACTTTGTAGGGCCTGTGGTAGAACGGATTGCCCGGGACGTACAGGGCAGGATTAAAGCCCACGCTTTGGATCTTCCGCAGATCCGTTTCCGGGATAAGTATGACCCGTGTTCTGGAAAGTGGAGAAAAATTGGAATCCAGGAACCGATCCACCAGGTATTTGATTATATTGCGGTGGAGGGATGCATGGAGATGTTCCTGGCCAAGATTTGCCCATACCAGATGGCCTCCATCCCGGGCCGGGGCCAGGAAAAGGGGGCAAAGGCAATCCTGCGCTGGCTCCAGCTGGATGGGAAGCATACGAGGTATTACCTTCAGGCGGATATCCGGCAGTGCTATCCGTCCATCGACCACGGGCGGATCAAGGCTGTGTTTGCGCGGGACCTTAAAAATCCGGAGCTGCTGTGGCTGGTCCATAACTTGATTGACAGCTTCCCGGAGGGATTAAGCATAGGCTCTTATTTCTCCCAGTATGCCTGTAACTACTATCTGTCCTATGCGTACCATTATGCGGCGGAGCAGCTGTTTAAGGTGCGCAGAAAAAAGAAAGGGCCGGGAGAGCGGATGCGGCTTGCCCACCACGTCTTGTTCTATATGGACGACATCCTTTTGCTTGGCTCTTCGAAAAAGGATCTGGAGACAGGAATCAATATGTTGGGTGATTATCTCCTGGACGTGCTTGGCCTGGAATTAAAGCCAGGATGGAAGATGTGGGAAACGGATTATATCGGGAAGGACGGGAAACATTATGGCCGCTTCGTTGATATGATGGGCTACCGGATCTACCGTGACCATATCGCCATACGGAGGAGCACGTTCAAGAAAATCCGCCGCTCCATGATCCGGGCGGAAGCACGGATCCGGGAAGGGAGGGAGATACCGGTCCACATGGCCCGGAATATCATGGCCTGGACCGGAAGGGTTGGCAACAGCAATTCGTTTAAGTTTTCAAAGGAATATAACCTGGCAAAAGTCAAAAGAAGGGCGGGTAAAACCATTTCATGCCACGATAAGATCGAGGCGGAAGAGAAAAAAAGAAGGAGGATTTTGTATGATTGTCAATACGGTACATTGCCCGGTGAAACCGGCAGCAATGCAGTATCATCCGCTGGGGGACGGGACAGCGGAAGTGTGGCTCCGGAAGAATATCCGGCAGACTACGGTAGAAGCTGAGACAGGCGGTGAAGAGAACCTGGAATACACTTATGAGGAGGTATACTTCCGGACAACGGCCACGCAGGCGGAGATCGAAGGCAACCAGGATTCCTACTGGGAAACAGGGCAGGGATGGGAGCCGGAAGTGCCGCTTACCCCGGAACAGAAGATTGAAAAACTACAGTTAGAGCTGAATCAGGCCAATGCCGATCTGGCGCAAGCCAAAACGGATAACGATATGGCAATCGCGGAGCTTACCATGGTGATGGCGGCCATGATGGGCGGGGCGTAAGGAGGTGAGGACAATGTTTGACGAAAACAGCCAGCTTGTAAAGACCTGGGTACGCCTGGTAAAGGCCGGGGCATATACCAGGGAGCAGGTTCCTAATTTAAGCAACCTGCAGGAAGTTGTAGGAATGGTTTTGGACAAGGAAATGAAGTAGAGAAGGGAGAACGAATATGATTTTCACGAAAAACAGCGCATTGGTAAAAACCTGGGTCAGCCTGGTGCTCAGCGGTACATTTGACAAGGAGGATGTGCCGAAGCTCTTCAACCTGCGGGAAGTTGTGGAAGAAGTCGTAGATTCTTTGGTGTAAGCAGGGGGAACGATGGAAACGGAGGACAGGAACTTAGACAGCGGGCAGCTGCTGGAGCTGCTGGAACTGTACATGGACCTGGTAGAGAAACAGGATGTTGCGATCTACCATATGAGCAATGTGATCCGCAGGCAGGAAGAGGAACTGCAACATGTAAGGAATCTTTACAGGCTGGAGGTACAGGACTTGCCTGGACTGGCCGATGACCGCAGGGAGGCCGGGGAAGCGCTGAAAGATTATGAACGGGCAAGAGGAAATGAGTAAGGATTATAGGCATGGTGAAGCCGTGGAGGCAGCCGTGCCTATTATTTTGTTGGAAAGGGTAGGGCAATTAGGGTTATGGAAGAGTTACTGAAAAGTTTTTCCCCAGTGGAGATCATCCTCTGCGTTTGGCTGGTGGTTAAGGGGCTGACAGAGGTAATACAGAAATTCGACTGGGGAAAGAGCCGGCTTAAACA